>CAYZWG010000775.1:0-1501 GCA_964481605.1 uncultured Planctomycetaceae bacterium | reverse complement strand
GCGGTCTTTTCCGGGAGCCGGGTCCCGATGAATCGGGGCACTACGAACGGGTGGCGGTGCCGATCTCTTGCCGCAGGGCCTGGATGGCTGCCTGGAACTTGGCGTGGGCAGCGCGGAGGCCGGAGGCCGTTTTTTCTCCCGGGCAGCGCACGTAGTCGAGGATGATTTTCTCGGCCTGGACGAAGGGGCCGGCGATCCGGGCCACCCCATCGGCGATCTCGATGGGAATACTCGTCACGCCGTTGGCGTCGCCGTGGAGCAGGTCGCCCTGGTTGACCACGAGTCCGCCCACGCGAACGGGCAGACCGAGGTGGAGGATGTGGCAGTCGGCGTGGGAGCAGATCGTCGCGCCGGTGAAGACGGGATAGTCGAGGGCTTCGACTTGGGGTAAGTCGCGTCCTCCGCCCGAGGTTACCAGTCCCACCGAGCCGTAGGCCTGGTAGACCGAGCACATGACTTCGCCGAAGGTTGCCCCCACGGGCGGATCGTCGAGGTCTTGAAAGACCATCACGGGCGGTCCCGGCAGTTGATCGAAGGCCTCGACCTGCTCGATGAAGCCGCCGTAGGCGTCGCCGCCGGCCGGAGCAGCGCTGCTGCGAAAGGCGGCCGTGCTGGCAAAGCCCACCATGGGGGCCAGTTGCGGAAAGACCGACCGAATCCGCCCGTCCATGAAACCGACGCCCCGGGGACGGACGTCGAACAACTCGATCACGTTGCAGATGGTGGGCGTGTCGAACTGCCTGAGTTGTTCCAACGTTTGGGGCGCCAGGGGCATGGTGGGGACTCCACGGTCGGGTTGGACGCCGATCGTTTCAGGTCGGCGGGAGAGCATTTGGGGACAATTATCGCTGATTTGCGAAAGGGAGCAAGCGTGTAGGCCGGGTCGCGACCCGGCAGGTAGAACTTTTGCAAAACGGAGATTTAATCTCCCCTCTCCCTCTGGGAGAGGGGCCAGGGGTGAGGGTTTAGGAAAAACACACAAGCAGAGTAAGACATTTCTCCGCCAATCGCCCTCACCCTAACCCTCTCCCAGAGGGAGAAGGGGCCAGCGTGTAGGCCGGGTCGCGACCCGGCAGGGTAGAACTTCAGGGGGGGGAGGGCGAAACAAATCCCGAAGGAACCCCCGACCCCCGCGAGATCAACTTTTCAACTGGGCGGGCGGCGATCCCCTTTCGGAGGGGGGAATAGTCGTGTTCGCCACGGAATCCCAACGAATTTCTTGCTTTACCCAGGTTGCCCAATTAAGATCGATATTGTGAACCTCGACCGCTCGTAGCGGCGGATTGGGTGCCTCTTGGGCCCCTGGACTGAGCCAATCTTTCGCTCCCACCCCGACCGGTGTTTCTCCGTCTCGGTGGGAGCGCACCGGACACCTGCCGTTGGAATGGGGAGACGTCTCCTATGCGTTCTCGATCAATCGCGTACCGAATTCTTTTCCCCCTTGCGGTGGCCGCACTGGCGGTCGGTTTGACGGCCGGCGACGCCCTGGCCCAATTCGGCG
>CAYZWG010000774.1:0-1508 GCA_964481605.1 uncultured Planctomycetaceae bacterium | reverse complement strand
TCCGTGGCATCCGTGTGATCCGTGGTTTCCCAATGGATATGCAATTCGCAAGGGCAAGCCGTGTGGCTTGACGGTCCCTTTCAGGGGCCTTCCTCATGCCCCCGGCTCCGCCGGTGGTTCTGAATCCGCGGGGGGCAAACCAAAAGGCGACGGCAGCGAGGGTGCCGCGGCCGCCGGGTTGGTTTGTGCCGGCCCGTTGGGATCGCGAATCCAGCGAACCAGGGTGAATCGCCTTCCGCCCGGCGCCGATTGGGTCTGGGCGGTGGGGAGTTGGGCGGCGGGGTTTTCGGCGGCGGTGACCTTCACGGCCAGCAGCCCGGCGCGACCGGCCGGTTCGACCGCCACGGAGAGCGACCAGCCGGGCAGTTCGGGGATCGGCTCGTCGCCGGTCGCTTGCGGGAGGACGGCGCCGGCGAGGATTTCATTCAGGCGGGTCTGGCAGACCAACTGCGCGGCCGAGAGGTCTTCCACCGCCTGGGCGTGCCGGCGTCCCACGTAGGCGATATGGGCCAGCACGGCCACGGACCCCAACAGGATCGTGGTGGCCATCATCACTTCCAAGAGCGAAAAGCCGGGGCGGGGCGAGGGTCTCATGGTTTCGCTTCTGGCAAGGATTTCGACCGGGACGGTGTCGCCGGCGGGGCCGTGGAGAGCGGGCTTTGGGGGCTCGATTCGATCGCCTGCAAACGGCCGATCGAGACCGAGCCGGTGAGGCCGCGAAGGCTGACGTCGATGGTGTATTGCCGGTCGCGGGTGAGCCGAATGAGGGCGCTGGCGGCGCGGCCGTTGGGATAGAAGACGATCGGCCGGGACCAGGCGTCCTCGGTCGAGAGCGCCGCGGCCGACTCGTCGAGCAACGCGCCGAGCGTGCCGGCAGCGTCTGCCTCCTGCTCTTCAACGGCCGTCTGGGCGGTGACCTTGGCGGCGGCAAAGCGGACGCGGCCGGGGAGTTGCTGGGGGGCCGGCGGCCGGCGGGCGCCGGCCGCGGTCTGCTGGTCGGCCTGCGCGGCGAGCGATTCCACCTCGTCCGAGCCGGCGGATTCGGGTAAGACGGTTTGCTTGGGCAGAACCTCGAACTGTCCCGTGCCCGGCCGAAATCGGAAGACCTGGGCGGTGCCGGTTTCGATGGCCAGGAGGCGGGCCTTGGCCAACTCGGTGCGGAGGGTTTTGGCGGCGCTTTTGAGTTCGTTCCGGGCGGCGAGCTTGCGAAGGCTGGGCCAGGCAAAACCCAGCAAGAGGGTGAGAATGACCAGAACGACGAGCATCTCCAGCAGGGTGAATGCCGGAGGTTGCGGCGGCCGCCCGGGGGAGACGGATCGGGTTGCGACGTGCAACGTGCTGGGCCGTTGGCCAAGCCGCCACGCCGGCGGTCGATTCACCATGGCGGAGACTCATTCGTGGGTAGCACCGGTTCTTGAACCGGTGTGGCCGTGCCACAAGAGGTTCATTCGTGGGTAGCACCGGTTCTTGAACCGGTGTGGCCGTGCCACAAGAGGTCAGTGCAAATC
>CAYZWG010000773.1:0-1515 GCA_964481605.1 uncultured Planctomycetaceae bacterium | reverse complement strand
TGACCTCTTGTGGCACCAGCCACACCGGTTCAAGAACCGGTGCTACCCAATGAATTCGAGCCGAGGATTCGTTGGGCCGCCTGTTCGCCGGAGTGGATGCAGTTGGGCAGGCCGACGCCGTGGTAGGCGTTGCCGGCAAGCTGGATGCCGGGGAGGTCGGCGGTGCGGGCTTCGATCCGCTCGACCAGTTCGCGGTGGCCGACGTGGTACTGGGGCATGGTGCCGGGCCAATGGGCGGTGCGGACGTAGACCGGGTCGCCGGTAATGTGGAGGACGCGGTCGAGCTCGCGGAGCACCAGGGGCACGAGTTGGTCGTCGTCCATGGTGGCCAATTGGGGCGCCCGGGCACCGCCCACGAAGGCCCGGATGAGGACCTTGTCGGGCGGCGCGCGGTGGGGGTATTTTTGGCTGGAGAAGCTGCCCGCGAGGATGGGGCTGCCCTCGGCGGCCGGCACGACGAAGCCCGCGCCGTTGAGGGGATGGGCGATCTGGTTGGACTGGAAGGCGAGCGCGACGATGGCGGTCCCTTGATGGGTGATTTGCCCCAATTGCCGACCTAGCTCGGCATGCAGCGGCCGCAGCAGCCGGGCGGCCACGGGGGAGGGGGTGGCAAGAATCACGGCGTGGGCCGTTTCCGTGTTGCCGTCGGGCAGCACGAGTTTCCAGAGGTGGCCGGCCCGCTCGATTCGCTCGACGGCGGTGGCCAGGCGGACGGCGTTTGGGGGCAGGCGGCGGGCGATCGTCCGGACGATGCCGGTCAGCCCCTCTTCGAGGGTGACGAACATGCTGTAGCGGGCGCCGCTCTGGTCGACGTGGGTGCCCGCCTTGCGCTGGGCCTTGATGGCGGCCCTCATGGCGCGAATCAGGCTGCCGTGGTCGCGTTCCATCTGGCGGAAGCGGGGGAGCGTGGCCAGCAGGCTGAGTTTTTCCATGTCGGCGGCGTAGACCCCGCTGACCAGCGGTTCGACCAGTCGCTGGAAGACCTCGCGGCCCAGCCGGCGGCGGACGAAGGCGGCCATACTTTCGTCGCGGTCGTCGCGGCGTGGGGGAATGAAGTATTCGAGCGCCGCGCGGAGTTTTCCCGAGGGGCTCAACAGCGGCGTAAGGGCCAGGGGCCAGAGCTTGGTGGGGGCCATCATGAGGAAACCGTCGGGCAGCGTGTAGAGCCGCCGGCGGTGCATCACGAAGGTTCGCCGATAGGCCGGGTTGGTCTGGACAAGCTGGTGGTCGAGACCCAGCCGCCGGCAGAGGTCGACTCCCCAGGGGACCGTGGTGATGAAGTTGTCGGCGCTGGTTTCGACCTGGAAGCCGTGTTCGTGGATGGTTTCGAGGACGCCGCCCAGGCGGGGGCGGGCTTCGAGCAAGACGATCTCGGTTTGGGGGGCGAGCTCGACGATCCGGTGGGCGGCGGCCAGTCCGGAGATGCCGCCGCCGACGACGGCGACGCGAGATGGGGCGGGGTTCGGCTGGGTCACGATGGGCGCGGGGGGCTTGGGGTCGGTTTGCGGGAGCCGG
>CAYZWG010000772.1:0-1522 GCA_964481605.1 uncultured Planctomycetaceae bacterium | reverse complement strand
GCGGGATTCTAGGAGATCGGCCGGATTGGCTCAAGGCGGAAGCCTGTAGGCCGGGCCGCGACCCGGCCTGCCGACCGGTGGTCCCCCGCATCAACCGCTTACGCAAATTCAGGGAGACCTTCGGTCAGGCCGTCGGCGGGGTCGGGAGACCCGCGCCGATCGCTGGGCGCGCGCCGAACGCTGGGCGGGTCGCGGCATCCGCCGGGTGAGAGCCCAATCGCGGCGAGTTCGGCCAGCCTGGATGGGATGGGCAAGATGCGGGCGGGTGGGGCTTGTGGAAAGGGGCCCAAATTGAACCGAGTTGTCGCCCCCTGTAACCACCCGCTCAATCAGCGCATCAATTATGCCGATGGATTGGAAAACAAGGATGGTTTCTCATGGATGGGTACGGCAACCTGGGGAAACGGCGCGAAGTGCATCTGCTGGGGGGGCTGGTGGGCCGGCGTCTGGCCGTCGCGCTCACATTGGTGTCAGTCGCCGCCTGCACCGGGCTGGCGGCTGCGCCGGTGGCGCGCGGCGCGCGGGCGATGGACTACTTTCCCGCTGTCGGCGTCGCCCGAACCGCGCCGGACGACGCGATGTTCGCCCCGCCTCCCCGGTGGGTGCCCGCCGATGCGGTTTGGGAGACGCCTCTGGGGCCGCAAGCCCACCCACCCCGAAAAATCCCCTCCGGTTGGCTGGGCGAAGGAATTGAGCCGGCCTCGGCCCCGGTTTGGCAAGACTCGCCGCCGAACGATTTTCGCCGGCCCGTGGTGCCTGCGTCCGCAAGCCAGCCTTGGTCGCTGCAAGCCCTGCCGGACGGGCTGATCTACCGTTCCTATCTGGCGGGGGCTAAAGAGCCGCGGTTTGCCGGGCAGTGGGTGCGGGAGGGCGCGGAGGGCTGGATTTGGGACATTGCCTTGGGCGGGCGGGTGGGGATTCTGCGGTACGGCACCCGGGCGGCCGATCACCCCGAAGGCTGGCAACTCGATATCGAAGGGGCGGCGTTTCCCCGGCTGGACCTGGAGCATGGCCGGGAGTTGATCTCCGCCGATTTCCGCTTTGGGGTGCCGCTGACTTACGGCTGGGGCCCCTACCAGGCGAAGTTCGGCTACTACCATCTCAGTTCGCACCTGGGCGACGAGTACATGGTCCGCCACCAGACGCTCTCGCGGATCAACTATTCGCGGGACGTCTTCGTATTAGGCTTTTCCTACTATGTGGTGGAAGACCTGCGGATGTACGCCGAGGCGGGTTGGGCCTCCTACAGCGACGGCGGCTCCAAGCCGTGGGAGTTTCAGTTCGGCGTGGACTACAGCCCGGTCCATCCCCTCGCGTCGCATCCCCGCCGCGGCAGCCCCTTCCTGGCCGTCAACGGGCACATTCGCGAAGACGTCGACTTCGGCGGAAACGTGGTGGTGCAGACCGGCTGGCAATGGCGCGGGCCATCGCGGCATCTGTTGCGGATGGGGATGCAATACTTCACCGGGATGAGCGAGCAGTTCGAGTTTTTCAACCGGTTCGAGGACAAGCTGGGCTTCGG
>CAYZWG010000771.1:0-1523 GCA_964481605.1 uncultured Planctomycetaceae bacterium | reverse complement strand
AAGACCCTTGTTCCAGGAATCGCTACATTTTCGTCACCCTAGCCTCGCCCTCCCGATCACCCTCCCTGGCCTTTCGTCGGGTCGTTGGATCAGAAAAAGGGCTGGGACGCTGTGACGGAGCGTCCCAGCCCTTTCGCCGCGAAAAACCGGCCTGGCCCGGCTCGGGCCTTGTTGTCGCGTCGGCGGGCGACTCGCCTAAGATTCGCGGTTGGGAACCATCAAGGGTGTCGATTGGGTCCCGCACGGCGGGGCGGCCAACAATCACGGGAGCAGATCGCGTGCCAAACACGTGGTAGCCCGGTATCCGACCCCCAATTGTCAGACGCAACTCACTGGCTGGTAGCGACTTGCGACAATACTCCTCGCCCCCGGTCGCAAGCCGCTGACCGGTCGCGACGTGGAAATTCTTACAAGCCGATGGAAACGCCCAGCCGCGGCTCGCGGAGAGATCGACCCGGGGGTGGGCCGACTACTCCATGCCCTTGAGCAGACTCGTGGTGATGGCCTCGAAGACCCTTTCCATCTGGGCGAATTCCCGGTCCTCGGCCTGGCAGAAAACGGCGTACGCGGCCACCGGCGTGCGGAAGCATCGTACGCAGGCCGTGTTGACCAAATCGAGGTAGTAGAAACAGAGGTCGTAGCCGACCAGTTCGCGTCCGCCCAGGATTTGCCGGGCCGGTTCGCTTTCGATTTCCTTGTACTCGTCGCGCATGGCCTGCACGGCGGCCCGGGCCAGGCGATCCGGCTCGGTCGACCCGCGATGAATACTCACCGTCCAGAAGGCGCCTCCCGGACTGTAGACGGTCACCGATTCCCGGCCCGCCACCGCGTCGCCGTCGTCGAGCGTCCAATTGTCGGGGTAGAGGAAGGAGATTCCCAGGCTGTCGAATTCCAGCGGCATGGATACGTCTCGCGGCCCCGCAGGGCATCCTCGGGGATGACTGCCTTGTCGGGCCTGAATCGATTTGTAGGCTGCGGCGCGGGGTGGATTGCCGCGGCCATCCTACCAAACCGCGACGGTGGGGGGAATCGTCGAAACCGGCGTCGAAACCGGCCTAGTGGCCCGCCGGGCCTTCTGCTACGATCGCCGCCGATCGGTGTGGAGCCGGATCCGCCCGGGGTGCGCCGGCGGGGTTCACAAGGCGGGGAAAGATGCGACCTGACGGCGGCAAACGTGGCGGTGGGCGGACGGGTGCCGGGGGGTGGAAACGCCTCGTCGCGGCGGCCCTGTTGGCGGCCGCTCCGCCGGGCCTGGGCGGATGCCGCATGCTGGCCCACCACAAGCCGGCGCCGGCCTCGGTGATCGCCAGCCGGCAGCTTTGCCGGCAGGGGATCGCCGCGCTGGAAAAGGGTCGTTGGCAGGACGCCACGCCGCTTCTGGCCCGCGCGGTGGAAGCATGTCCCCAGGACCCGGAACCGCGGAAATGCTACGCCGAGGCCCTCTGGCGAGAGGATCGCCACGCGGAAGCGCTGGAGCAATTGCGCCAGGCGATTCTGCTTTCCGACCAGGACCCCAAGCTGCA
>CAYZWG010000770.1:0-1550 GCA_964481605.1 uncultured Planctomycetaceae bacterium | reverse complement strand
GTTCGGCGCGGGTCTCCCGACCCCCGTCGAAAGAGGACCGATCGTCTCCCAATCGCCACCGCCGTCGCCGCTTGGGAGAGCCGCACCTCGGCGTTTTCGACCGCGGTCGGCAGCCCCGCGTCGAACGCGGAAACTCGACTCCTTGGGGGCAACTTTGGGCATACCAACAGGCTTTTGGAAAACCACGAAGTGCGAGAAGGACACGAAGAGGGAGAAGGAACACACGCCAGAGGCGGATTGATGGACCTCTTTCCCCTCTCTTGTCTTCGTGTGCTTCGCGGGCTTCGTGGTTTTCAAGTTGCCGCCTGTTCGGCGCGGGTCTCCCGACCCCGCCGAGAGAGGCCGAAACGTGGCTCTGGCGTCGCGAAGTGCGGCAACCGGCCGGCACAGCCGGCCCTACTAGCCCGCGCGACTGCGAGGTCTCGACTCGGAACGCTCTTCGCCGTGGAGTTTCAGCACGGCGCCCCGTGGGACTCTTCGCTCGGTCATGATGCCCCGCGTGGTGGTGGAGAGGAACTGGTGGAAGCGGGCAGCCGCGCCCTGGGGAAATTCCTTCTCCAGTCGAACCAGAATCTCGTTCCAACTCAGGTCGCTGGAATAGATCACGCGATAGGCCGCCTTGAGCCGGCGGATTTCGTCCACCGAGTAGCCCGCCCGGCGAAGCCCGATCTGGTTCAACCCCACCACATAGCTGCTGATGCCGTCGAGAGTCACGTAGGGCGGAACGTCCTTGTGAACGTGCGATTGGCCACCCACCATCGCCACCGTGCCGATGCGGCAAAACTGGTGCACCGCCGCCGCGCCCCCAAGATAGGCCCGGTCACCCACGGTGACGTGGCCCGCCACCATCGAGTTGTTCACGAATACGGTGTGGTTGCCGATCCGGCAATCGTGGGCAATGTGCACGTTGATCATCAACAGGTTTTCGTCGCCGATGATCGTTGCCTCGTCTTCGCCCATGGCGCGATGAAGCGTCACGTTCTCGCGGATCGTGTTTCCCGCGCCCACGATCAGCCTTCCCGGGCGGTCGGGCATGTTCAGGTGCTGAGGCAAACCGCCCAATACGGCGCCCTCGAAGACCAGGTTGTCGGGGCCCAGTGAGGTGCCGCTCTTGACCACCACCCGGCTGGCCAGCCGGCAACCCGACTCGATCGTCACGTCGGCTTCGATCACACAAAACGGACCAATCTCCACGTCGGCGGCGATGCAGGCCTGGGGGTCGACCACGGCAAGCGGATGAGCCTTCACGGTGCGGATGCCTCGGGCTGGGGTGATGGTTGACCTGGAAGAATCCCCCCGCCGCCGGGGTCCGGTGTCTCGGCCGGCGAGAAACCGGCGCCAAACACGAACCGTCGAAAGCCGGGCGAGGGGCGCCCTGGGAAATCCTATCGGTTAGGCGGGTCGTAGCAGTTGACGTCGATGTACGGAATCGTCCGGGTTGTCCCACCGCCCGCGGTCGACCCGTTTTGCCCAGTTTGACGTCAGAGCGTTGTGGCCGGTCTCCCGACCGAGCCACTGACGGCGGGGTCGGCAGCCCCGCGCCGAACACG
>CAYZWG010000769.1:0-1562 GCA_964481605.1 uncultured Planctomycetaceae bacterium | reverse complement strand
CCACGGGGTCGGCAGCCCCGTAGGGCCGAAACCGGCGCCGAAGACGAAAACAGACAAGAAAGAGAGGTCCCACGATGAACTTTGCGAAAACTACCGGCGTCCGCACGATCGCGCTCCTTGTGGCGGGCGGGATGCTCACCCTGGCGGGTGGGTCCGCGTGGGCCGAGGAGCCGGCGGCGATCGGTTCCCGCCGCGAGTTGTTCGTCGATCACTACCTGGTCGACCGGCTGGAGGGCACTCGCCTGGTGCTTCACCGGCCCCATGACGAGGGACCCGTGCTGCGATTCGATAAGCCCTGGGAGGGCCGATTCTGCGGCTACGCCACGGTGATCAAGGACGGCGCCACCTATCGGCTTTACTACCGCGGGCTGCCCCAGGCCGGGGCCGGCAGCAACGCGGAGCAGGTCACGTGCTACGCCCAGTCGCCGGACGGCATCCATTGGACCAAGCCGCAGCTCGACCTGTTCGAGGTCCAGGGCGGGAAGAAGAACAACGTCGTGTTGGCCGGGGCCGGATCGGCCACGCACAACTTCTGCCCGTTCCTGGATACGCGGCCCGGCCGGCCCGAGGCGGAGCGGTTCAAGGCGATCGGCGGAACCATGCAGGGGGGGCTGATGGCCTTCACCTCGGGCGACGGGATTCATTGGAGGAAGCTTCGCCAGGAGGCGGTGATTCCCGTCGGGATGGTCCCCTTCTCCTACATGTTCGATTCGCAGAACGTGGCTTTCTGGTCGCCGTCCGAGGCATCTTACCTGTGTTATTTCCGCGTCGCCAAGGACGGCATCCGCCGCATCTGCCGAACCACCAGCGACGACTTCGTCCACTGGTCCCGGCCGGTGCTGATGGAGTATCGGCAGGCCGGTCAGCCCGCGCCCATCGAGCACCTTTACACCAACCAGACGCATCCCTACTTCCGCGCGCCGCACCTGTATGTTTCGATTGCCGCCCGCTTCATGCCCGGCCGGCAAGTGTTGACCGACGCCGAGGCGAAGGCGATCCACGTGGACCCCAAGTATTTCAAGGACACCTCCGACGCGGTTCTGATGACCTCGCGGGGGGGGAGCATCTACGACCGCACTTTCCTGGGCAGCTTTATTCGCCCCGGCATCGGCCCGCAAAACTGGGTCTCCCGCACCAACTACCCGGCCTTGAACGTGGTGCGGACCGGCCCCACGGAGATGTCGGTCTACCTCAACCAGGACTATGCCCAGCCGACCGCCCACCTGCGCCGCTACGCGATGCGGCTGGACGGCTTCGCCTCGGTGCAAGCGCCCTATCGAGGGGGCGAGATGACCACCCGACCGCTCACCTTCAGCGGGCGGCGACTGCTGTTGAACTTTGCCACCTCGGCGGCGGGCGGCATCCGTGTGGAAATCCAGGACCCCGGCGGCAAGCCCATTCCCGGCTACTCCCTGGCGGAGGCACGGGAAATGATTGGCAACGAGCTGGAGCGGGCGGTATCGTGGAAGGGCGGAGAAGATGTCGGGTCGCTGGCCGGCCGACCCGTTCGGCTGCGGTTTGCGATGAAGGACGCCGATCTGTACGCCTTGCGATTCGCCGAC
>CAYZWG010000768.1:0-1596 GCA_964481605.1 uncultured Planctomycetaceae bacterium | reverse complement strand
AACCGTAAAGCTGGATCGCTCGAATAATCTCGTCCAAATCGTTGGGCACGAGCACGGCCCGATTGGCAAAGGCCGCCCGCCGCACGCCGCGGCTGCCAAGCACCTTGTTGAACAACTCCTGGTCGGTCGTGTGGTAGGCGATGGTGGCGTTGGGGTCCTTGAGTTGATGGCCGGTGAGGATACACACCACTCGCTCCCCGCGGCCGATCACGCCCTCGGCCACCAGCCGCCTGGTCCCCGCCACGCTGGCGGCGCTGGCCGGCTCGCAACCGATCCCGCCGGCGCCCACCCGGGCCTTGGCGTCGAGTATCTCCTGGTCGTTCACCTCGCGCACCACCCCGTCGCAAATCTCCAACGCCCGCAGACACTTCTCCAGGTTGACCGGGCGGTTGATCTCGATGGCGCTGGCGATGGTCGACGCGCGGCGGCCCTGGGCGTCCATCTCGCCGTAGTAGCTCTGGATCGCCGGCCGCCGCGGCTGCCCGGAGTTCCAACGAAGGCCCTGCTCTTCGTACAAGGCGTAGAGTGTGTTGGCCCCCGTGGCGTTGATCACGGCCAGCCGCGGCACGCGGTCGATCAGCCCCAGTCGGCGGAGCTCGAGGAAAGCCTTGCCGAAGGCGCTGGAATTGCCCAGGTTGCCGCCCGGCACCACGATCCAGTCGGGCACCTCCCAGCGAAGCGCCTCCAACACCCGATACATGATCGTCTTCTGCCCTTCCAGCCGGAAGGGGTTGACGCTGTTGACCAGGTAGATGCCAAGCTGCTGGGAGACCTCCTTCACCCGGGCCATGGCGTCGTCGAAGTCGCCGGTGATCTGAACGGTCAGCGCGCCGTAGTCGAGCGCCTGGGAGAGCTTGCCGTAGGCGATCTTGCCCGAGCCGACGAAAATCACCGCCTTCATCAGTTTCGTCACCGAGCAGTAAAGGGCCAACGACGCGCTGGTGTTGCCGGTGGAGGCGCAGGCGGCCCGATCGGCACCGACGAATCGGGCGTGGGTAAACGCGGCCGACATGCCGTTGTCCTTGAAACTGCCGGAGGGGTTCATCCCCTCGTACTGAAGAAAGAGCCGGCCCGGCTCGACCCCCACGTAGTCGGCCACGCCGTCGCAGCGGTGCAACAGGGTCTGGCCCTCGCCCACGGTGACACACTGCTGGAGCGGCACGAACGGCAACAGGTCGTGGAATCGCCACACCCCGCTGAAGCAGTGAGGATCGTCGCGACGGCCCCACTTCGCCTCGAACGCTCGCAGCGACGACGGCACCTCGAGCCGCTCCCAGTCGTAAACGACGTCCAGCAGGTTGCCGCACCGCGAGCACTCCACCCGCACCTCGTCGATCCCGTAACTCGCCCCGCAGGAGGGGGAGATACATCGTTGGTAGGCAGTCTCCGTGGAGTGAATTATTCCGTTCCTTCCCTCAGTGGAGCGCTGGGGGCAAAAAACCGGCCGGCCGGCCTCTGGCCCGATTGGACTACACCCGCGCACCCTATGGCGATCCGCTTCGGCCGCGGCAACCCCCCCAACCGGTGCGACCGGAAACCCGATTTGCTCATAATCTAAAGCAGGCCGCCCAATGCTTCAAGGCGAGCGGGCACCCT
>CAYZWG010000767.1:0-1605 GCA_964481605.1 uncultured Planctomycetaceae bacterium | reverse complement strand
GGATGAAAAAGTTCCCAAAAAACAATTTTGACCTGCAACCGATCAACTTGGGCTAACCCGAAACGCCAGCGAGGGACGAAAACGCACGAATGGCGTCCCTCGCTGGCGCTTCGGGTTAGTGTGGCCGGCCGCTCAAAACGTGAGCCACTGGATCCCCGATTTCGTCGCCCGGAATCGCTTGGCGCGGATGTTCGAGCCGGCCCCCTCCTCGTAGTAGACGATCAGCACGGAGCCGTCCTTGAGGTTGACCATCGAGGGATAGGCCCCGCCCACCGTGTCCACCAGCACGTTCTCGCTCCAGGTCTTGCACTCGTCGAGGCTGTAGTGCAGGCTGGTCGACGGCAGGCGATGGGCCAGCAGGATGATGCCCTCCGGGGTGCGAAGGAAGTAGGGGCAATGGCCGGGAAATCCCATCGGCTCCGACACGCTCCAGGTCTGGCCTCGATCGCGGGAGACCGACCGGCACATGGTCGGACGCTCCGCCGCGTAGAGCGTTCCGTCGGACAGTTCGATCACGTCGGTCTCGGCGTCGAGCCGGTGCCCGCCGTTGTCGATGTCCACGGCGGCCCAGGTCTTTCCCCTGTCGTCGCTGACTCCCACCGCTCCGGCGGCACTCTGGGCCGTTTCGCGGTAGAGTCCCAGGATCAATCGCCCGTCGGACAACTCCCGCACGGGGGCGCTGCAATAGTAGGAATCGAAAAGCTGCCGCGGCGGCGACCAACTCTTGCCCAGATCGTCCGAGGTCACCATCCAGGTGCCCAGGCCGGTCCACCGCTTGCCGGGCAGATCGCTCTTCCGCAGGGAGAAAAAGTTGCAGAGCAGACGTCCGTCTTTCAATTGCACGATGGAAGGGTCCCGGTCGTCGTCGGGACCGTCGTAGAGCACGCCGGCCCGGCTCCAGGTGCGTCCCTCGTCGGCCGAGGTGGCTTGGCAGATGCGGCCTCCCTTGGGCAGTTGCTCGTTGGGCATCGCCACGTGGCCATAGCCGGCGTAGAAAACCGCCATCAGCCGCCCGTCGCTCAGCCGGCAGACGTCGGGAAACGCTTCGTAGCCTCCCGCGCCCGCGTCGCGGCAAACATAGACAAACCGCGGCGGCTCTTCTCCACGGGCATCCTGCCGACAGAAACACATCAGCACGAGAACCAGACCGAGCCAAGCGGAACGGGCGTTGAACGTCACGGCTTCTCCTCCCGCAATGGGCACCGTAGGCCGGGTCGCGACCCGGCATGGTGGAATCGCTTGTCCGAGCGGCGCCGGGTCGCGACCCGGCCTACCAACCCTCGCCCGGCGATTGTCGCCAAACGCGAGACCATCGTCAACTTTTCGCAGTCCCTGGAACGTTTCCTGGAGCCGACCGCCGGCCCCCTCCAACGGGTGGCCATTCGCTGCCTGTCCCACGAGATTCGCTCTGGCGTGCCGGCCGCGCGTTTGCTACACTCCCGGCCCTTCTGGAGGGAACGGTTTTTCGCAAGGAGTGCGAGATGACGGGGAAACGACGTCTTGTGGCGGCCGTGTTGTGGTGCCTGGCGACCGCGGTGGCCTCGTCCGGGGCCCTGGCGGCCCCTTGGGACATTCTCACCGCGCGGCGCGTCGAGGCCAACCCGG
>CAYZWG010000766.1:0-1613 GCA_964481605.1 uncultured Planctomycetaceae bacterium | reverse complement strand
CAACCTGGTTCCCAAGCTCCGGCTTGGGAACCCCGCTTGACCCAAGAGGTTTTCGCATGAAACGCTCAACGATTCACCTGGCCGCGCTGACGCTTTTGCTCTCGGCACACCTGGGGTTATCAGCAACGGCCGCCCAGCCGGCCACCGCCCGGTTCACGCCCCTGGTTCGGTTGCCGGCCCCGGCGATCATCGACAGTTCCCCGGCCTACCCGGGCGGAAACTACGAGGCGAAAAACCTGCTCGACGGCCGGGAGCATAGCGAGTATTCCTCGGCCAGTAAGGGGACGGAGACCTTCGTCGATTTCGACTTCGGCAAGCCGATCCCGATCGCCGGGTTCAGGCACGTCGACCGTCACGACCCGGCCACCGTGGACGCGGCCCTGCTGAGCTTCAGCGACACGCCCGACTTCGCCCGTGTGATCGCCACGGTTCCGGTCGACCACGTGGGTACGCGGGGGGCAACGACGCTGGTGGCGCTGCCGTCGGCGGTGACCGCCCGGTACGTGCGATGGCGGGTGACCAAACTGGGCCCGCACGGCCACGGAACCGTGGGCGGGGCGGAGATCGGTTTCTTCACGGCCGAGGCTCCCCAGCCGACTCCCGCCCGCGACAAGATCGCCTTCAACCTTGTGCCGGCGGTGGTGAAGCGGGAGGGCAAGCTGTTGCGGCCGTTGCGGATCACCGTGGAGCATTCCTACGCCGAGCCGGTCGAGGGGGTGCTGACCATCGGAGCGCTGGAGCCGATCCCCCTCGGCCTGCGGTTTGGAAGCCGGGCCGTGGAGGTTCTGTTGCCCGCCGTCGAGAAGCCGGCGACGATCAGCGCGGTGTTGGAGATCGGCGGCAAGCCGGCTCTCCGCCGGGAGTTGGCGTTGAAGCCGGTGCGGCATTGGGAGTTGTATTTCTTGCCCCACTCGCACACCGACATCGGCTACACGCACGTGCAGACCGAGGTGGAGAAAAAGCACTGGAAGTATTACGAGATGGCCATCGAGATCGCCCGCCAAACGGCCGACTATCCGCCCGAGGCCCGCTTCCGCTGGAACACGGAGACGCTGTGGGCGGTGGACAGCTACCTCCAGCGGGCTCCGCAAGAGAAGAAGGCGGCTTTTCTCGAAGCGGTCCGCAAGGGCTGGATTCACCTGGACGGATTGTACGGCAACGAGCTGACGGCGCTCTGCCGGCCCGAGGAACTGATGCGGCTGGTCGATTGTGCCCGGCGAGTGCGCCGGCAGTACGGCCTGACCATCGACTCGGCCATGATCAGCGACGTGCCGGGCTACACCTGGGGGATCGTGCCGGTGCTCAGCCGTAGCGGCATCAAGTACCTTTCCATCGGGCCCAACCACGTCCACCGCATCGGCTACACGCTGGAGGATTGGGGCGATCGTCCCTTCTACTGGGTATCGCCGTCGGGGCAGAACAAGCTCCTCTGCTGGATGGCGGGCAAGGCCTACTCCTGGTTTCACTCCAGCCGCGTGGGCACGCTCACGGCGCAGACCGCCGGCGATCCGTTTTTCGACTACCTCGACGAGCTGGCCGCCAAGGACTACCCCTACGACATGGTCCAGGTTCGCTACAGCATCGGCGGCGACAACGGCCCGCCGGACGAGGGC
>CAYZWG010000765.1:0-1629 GCA_964481605.1 uncultured Planctomycetaceae bacterium | reverse complement strand
GGTGACGCCCGACGGGCTCCAAGTGGAAGGCCAACGGGTGTTCGATCCGGCCGAGGTGTACGGAAAATCCTAGTTTCTTGGTATGCCCGAAGTCGGTAGGCCGGGTCGCGACCCGGCATTGATTTTTTGGTAACGTGTTCGAGAGCATTGTGTGATTGGCCATGGGTGAGATATTGAAGCTGGGGATTCCTGCCGGCAGTTTGCAGGAGGCGACGAAGGAACTGTTTCGTCGCGCCGGGTACAAGATCACGTTCGCCTCGCGAAGCTACTACCCGACGATCGACGACGACCAGATCGAGTGCATGTTGATCCGTGCTCAGGAAATGGCCCGATACGTCGAGGACGGCGTGCTCGACGCCGGGCTGACCGGCCACGACTGGATCGTGGAGACCGGCGCCGACGTGCACGAGGTGGCCGAGCTGGTGTTCTCCAAGGTGAGCCGCCGCCCGGTCCGTTGGGTGCTCTGCGTGCCGGAGAATTCACCGGTCCGAAGCGTCCGTGACCTGGAAGGCAAACGGATCGCCACCGAGGCCGTGGGCCTGACCACGCAGTATCTCCAGAAGCACGGCGTCAGCGCCCGGGTGGAGTTCAGTTGGGGGGCCACCGAGGTGAAGCCGCCCAGGCTGGCCGACGCCATCGTCGAGGTGACCGAGACCGGCAGTTCGCTTCGGGCCAACAACCTGCGAATCGTCGACGAGATCCTCACCAGCACCCCCCGCCTGATCGCCAACAACACGGCCTACGCCGATCCCTGGAAACGGCGGAAAATCGACGACATCGCCGTCATGCTCCGCGGGGCGATGGCCGCCGAGGGCAAGGTGGGGCTGATGATGAACGTGCCGCGGGACAGCCTGGCCAAGGTCCTTTCGCTGTTGCCGGCGCTGCAAAGGCCGACTGTGGCCGACCTGGCCGACCGGGACTGGGTCGACGTCAGCACGATCATCGACGAATCCGTCGTGCGGAATATCATTCCGCGGCTCAAATCGGCCGGCGCCCGCGGAATCGTGGAGTATCCGCTCTCGAAGATCATCGACTAGCGTTTCGCACGTTCTCGCCAACTTCGCGTAGGGCCGGCTGTGCCGGCCGGCCTGGGGTCCTGGCGAGACTTTGTCGGAAAAGGGGAGGGCGAGGAGACACCATGGGAGCCGAAGCAAGACTCACCGAACTGCTGACCCAACGGGGCATCGAGATGCCGCCCGTGCCCCAGGCCAAGGGGCTCTACAAGACGTTGCTCATCGAGGGCAACCTGGCCTACACGTCCGGCCACTTGCCGGCCACGGCCGAAGGCACGATCCTGCGGGGCAAGGTGGGCCGGGACCTCGACGTCCAGACCGCGCAAAAAGCGGCCGAACTGACCGGCCTGGGAATGCTGGCCACGCTCAAGGCCCAACTCGGCAGCCTCGATCGGGTACGCCGGGTGGTGAAGCTCTTCGGCATGGTCAATTGCACACCCGAATTCGACCAGCAGCCCGCCGTCATCGACGGGTGCAGCCAACTGCTGGCCGACGTCTTCGGCCCCGACGCCGGGGTGGGCACCCGCAGCGCCATGGGCGCCGGCTCGCTCCCCTTGGGCGTGCCGGTGGAGATCGAGGCGGTGTTCGAAATCCAAGCCCCGTAGGGCCGGCCGTG
>CAYZWG010000764.1:0-1630 GCA_964481605.1 uncultured Planctomycetaceae bacterium | reverse complement strand
AGGAACACGGTTCGCGCTGCGAGCATATCGACAACCTCCGAAACCGGTTGAGCAGATTCGTCTTGGCCGTTTCTCTGCGTACGTGGGCCCTTCACCCTGGGCAATCGGATTCTTCCAGGCAGGCTGAAACCGCACATCCTAGCTTACACACCGGCGGGCCACCAAATCAAGGGGGCCGAACGGTGGCGGAAATCTCGCCGGAGGCCGGGCCGGGCCGTGGCCTCTACTGGGCGACCATCTGGTCTTCGAACAGCACCTGGCCGTCGGTGCCGTGAAAGCGGAAGGTGAGCGTCGGCACGCCGTCGATCCGCCGCAGCGTGCCGGAGAGAAATCCCCCCACCACGTTCAAATACCGATGGTAACGAGGGCGGAAGTCGTCCTGCTTCCAGCCACCGGCGTGGCGATCGCTGGCCGCACCGCAGCAGTATTCCCGCAGGCCGGTTACAGGATCGACGGAATGGTACTGCCAGTGGCGGTCGCCACAAACCACGGCCATGTTTTTCTGGCGACCGATGAACTCGCGCAAGGCGTTGCCTTCGTGGGTGAAACTCTGGTTGGAGTGATTGTCGCGCTTGTTGTCACGGTCGGGACCGACTAGCGGGGTGGGGCTGATGAGCAGGCGAAAGGTGGCGTCGGAGGCTGCCACCGTGCGTTGGAACCAGGCCTTTTGCGCCGCGCCCCAGATCGTCTTGCCGGGGCCGTCGGGGGCGGTGTTGGGGCTGCGATAATCGCGTCCCTCGACCAACCAGATTTGCAGGTCCTTGCCCCAGCGCCGCGTGCGATAGGTCAGCCGGCCCATCGGCACCTGCTGTTTGAAAACGGCCGCCCCCTGGGCAAAGGTAAACTGAAACATTCTGTCGTTTTGCATCGTCGGCCAGCAGTCGTTTTGCCAGGTGTCGTGGTCGTCCTTGATGAAGTAGCTGCCCACCCGGCGGTGAAACCGCACGTTATTGGGCAGGCTGTAGGTCCGCTGCCAATGGTAACGGGCCAACTCCAGCGTCTTCGCCAGCTTGTCGTAATAGACGATGTCGCCGGTGTGGACGAAGAAGCTGGGGTCGAGCTTGAGCATCTGGCGGTAGATGCGGAACCCGCCCGGGTCGTCCTGATCGCCGAAGGCCTGGCCGGTGGAGACGGTGAACACCACGCCTGCCGGATGATCCGGTGCCGGCGCGGTGCGAAAACCCCCCTCAAGCGTTTGCCCCGCCGCGCCCCCGCGGCCGCGCGATTCGACCTTCAACCGGTAGCGGCAGTCCGGCTTCAGCCCGTCCAGCGGGAACTGCCGGGTAAAGTCGGCCCGCGGATCGACCGCCTTCCAGCCGGTCGAAAGCCAGTGGGGATCGCCGCCCGCGCGGTAGCCAACGCGGACTTCGCCCTCGGTGCCGGGCACGGCACTGCGGATGTCGGCCACGGTGAGCCCCGGCGGATACCTCACGCCAACCACGGGGTGCCGTTTTCTCGCTGCCTTGTCGCCGGTCGTCTGGTCGGCTCGGACCAGTTCGACCATCGGCCCGTCGGCGGGATTCGCCTCTGGCCGGGCGGTCAGGCGTGTCCAGACGATGGCGGACGTGGCGCTCATCTCGCCCACCTTGAAACCGGTGGCTTGATAAGGTCCGGCGGCCCGGGCCGCCGC
>CAYZWG010000763.1:0-1644 GCA_964481605.1 uncultured Planctomycetaceae bacterium | reverse complement strand
CTCGCCGCCATTATCTGGCCCCGCCAGCGGGAAAGTCAAGGAAATGCCCCGGGGGGCCCAGGTTCTTGAATCCCGGGTGGCCCAGGTTCTTGAACCTGGGTCGGCGGCAGCCCCGTAGAGCCGGCTGTGCCTGACCTCTTGTGGCAGAGCCACACCGGTTCAAGAACCGGTGCTACCCGTGTTTGGCGCGGGTCTCCCGACCCCGCCATGGGCCGATCCGGACGACCCCGACGCGGCCGGCTTGGAAGCCGATTTCGCCCGCGGACATTCCTTGGCCGTGACCACCCCGTCGTGGTTCAAATCCAACCGGTCGAACTCCTGCAAACGCTCGTTGGTCGCCTGGGGGGCGTACTCGGCCATGGTGACCTGGCCATCGCCGTCGGTGTCGCGGGCGAGGAACCAACTCGGCAGACCCTTCAGCCGGCTGGGGGGCACATAGAACTTCATGCCCGCTCGGCTGGCCGGCATGGCCGGCGGTTCGGCCGGCGTGGCCTCGCCGTCGGCCACTTCCGCCTCGCCGGCCGCCTCGGTGCCCGGCTGCGGCTTGGCCGGCTCTTCCGGAGAGACCGACGTGGGCACCAGCAACGGCGGCAACTCGGCGGCCGCCTCGACCATCGAACCGGTCAGACGTATCCTGCGATGACGGCCGTAGGCGGCCACGTGGCTGATCATCTCCCACCGGGAGATCAACCCGTCGCCGTCCAGGTCGACGGCGGCCGGATCGCCCCGCATCGCCTTCCATTCCAACGGGTCCAACTGCCCGTTGCCGTCGCCGTCATATTGGGCCAACAACCGGTCGGCAAACCGGCGAACCTTGGGCGGTGCTTCCGCGGCGGCCGCCCGGGCGGCTTGGAGCGGTTCACCACGGCCCCCGCCGCCGGAGAGGGCCACGACCGGGGGTCCGCTCGGCGGGGCCGCCGGAGCCGGGGGCAACGCCTGGCCGGTGGCCACGGCCGCCTGGGGGGGCGCCGGGGCTTCGCCCGACGAGGTTGCCGGCTCCGCCGCCTGGCTCGACCCGCCTGCTGCGGCGCCGGCCGCCGGCCGGGCCGGAGTCCCAGCGGCCACGGCTGCCCGGGCCGGCCGTCTCTGGACCGGGGCAACCAGCTTGGCCGACGGCGCCGACCACAGCCATTGCATCGCGGCGACGCCCGCCGTGGCCAAGAAAAGGACCACGAGAAGCACTATCCGCAGGCTGGGACGCTTCATGGTTGAGATCGAGACGCTCGTTGGGCCACTTGCCGGGTAAACGTTGTCGCCGAGAAATCAAGTTTTCGCCAGCCTAAAATGGGGGGGTTCCCGGCCAGCCGGCGGTGCCGGTTCGCTTGACGGGAAAATCGGCCCAAGTAGAATAGTTGATATCCCGTGCGTTTGCGTTTCTGTTGCGGAAAATACCGCCCCTCAACAGAAACATTGTAGCATGGGCCGGCAACCTTCGGTCAACCCTTCCGCAAGCAATTAGCCCACCTCGGACCCCCTGCCTGGTTTTTCCTGGTCCACCGATCGCTGCGGTTCACCTGCTGAAGGACCTCCCACGGTTCTCGGCGGGCTGGTTGAACGTGCCGCGGCTCGCGCTGGTTGCGGTCGACGCGTTTTGGCCCTTGGCTTTCTCGGTGCATCATGACTACTGTCCACGCCTCTGCCCAC
>CAYZWG010000762.1:0-1648 GCA_964481605.1 uncultured Planctomycetaceae bacterium | reverse complement strand
TGGCCGTCCTCGGTGGCGTGATCCACCCGGGCCGTGCTGGGGGAAATACAGGGGAGCCGCCAGGCCAGCGGATGGGTGATTACCTCGGCCACGTGCCGGTCGGCGTAGCAGGGACAGTCGAAGGCGGCCTGGAACTGGGGAATCGCGTCGACGTGGTCGTCGTGGTAGTGGGTCACCCAGAGACCCTCGACCGAGGTGATTTCATCCTTATCCAGCAGGCCCTTGATATCGGCGATCCGCTGGGGATGCCCGCAATCCATCACCAGGGCGGCCTTCGAGTCGGAGACGACCATCCAACTGGTGCCGAAGTGGCGCAGGCAGGGCGGCGGTTTCTTGCCCGGTCGCAGCGGCATTTGTCCCGGGCGGCCGGCGAATTCCTCGAACAGGGTGGGGAAATAGTGGCGCAGCGCGGAAATCGCCACGTAGCGCTCGTAGCAAACGTCCAATCGCCGCAAGAGACGGTCGATCGCCGGCTGGGGCTCCTCGATGGCGCGGCCGTGCGACGGAATGAGCACGTCGGGGCCGGCTTGCCCGATTCGCTTCAGGCCGGCCGCCAGCTCGTCCCGCGCGCCCATGAAGCCGTGATAGTCGCCAATGCTGCGCTTGCCTCGCCGGAAGCCCTTTTGCAGGCTGTGGACGTTCCAGACCTGCCCGTCGCCGCAAATCGCGTCGCCGCAAAACACGAATCGGCGGCCGTCCACCTCGACGACGTAGCTGACCGAGCCGTCCGTGTGGCCGGGCGTGGCCAGCACGCCGATCCGGGCCGGCCCCCAGGACAACTCGTCGCCGGACCGGAGCACCGCGTCCACGCCCAGCGGCTGGGTGAGCATCAGGTGGTGGGGATGGTAGTTGTAGAGGTGCCAGCGGTGCTTGGGATCGTTCCAATAGTCGGCCACCCGCTCGAACCACGGCCGTTCGGCCGCGGGCACGGAGATCTTGGCCCCCGCCTGGGCGATCGGTCCGGCCCCGCACGCCTGGTCGCGGTGGTGGTGCGTGAAAAGGACCCGGGCCACCGTGTCGATCCCCATTGCCGGCAGGACCTTGCAAACGCTCCCGTCGCCGCAGTCGATCAGCCATGCCCGGGCACCGTCGCGGAGGATTCCCACGGTGAGCGGACCGTGGTAGACGGAGAGGTGCGGGGAGAGCTGCACCAGCGGCGAGTCGCCGGGGCGAGCCGTGGAGGTTGGTCCGGTCTGGGTGGCGGAGCCGATCGCGGGCGAAGCGGCCCAGAGGCCGGCGGTCGCGGCGCTGGTCCGGAGAAACCGGCGGCGCGACGTCCGGTCCGGGCCCGAAGGTTGGCGGGTGGACATGGGCGAGGTTCCTGGATGGGGAAAAGGTCACCACTCCGGAGGGCAGTCTTCCCCCGCGGGAAGTCGGGGTCTTGAAACTCAGTGCTTGCGGGGGGCCGCGTCCTCGACGCGGTCCTGCGGCACGAAAACCGAGCAGGTCCGCAGCTCTTCGGCGGAAAGGCCCGCGATCCGTGGCGATTCATGTTGCCACGCCCTATCCAGCCTTACCGCCAAGATACCGCCCGTGGTCTCCGTCGTCTGCCCGTCGTTGTTGTGCAGGGTGACTTTCCTGCCTGGCGGAACCTCAATCTTGAGGGTGCCGCCGGGCGACTTTTCGTCCTCCAGCCAAACGTACCCCC
>CAYZWG010000761.1:0-1659 GCA_964481605.1 uncultured Planctomycetaceae bacterium | reverse complement strand
CCGACGGCGAATCTCACCGCACCCGTCGGCACCGTCGCGGCCCATGCCGGTCATAATCATGCCCAGGCAACGGGCACCGAAGATCTCGGCGGCGCAGCCCATCATCACGTCGACCGAAGGCTTGTGCCCGCTGACCGGGGGACCACCCCGCACGAGCACCTTGACCGCTTTTCCCCGCTTTTGCAGGTGAAGGTGCTTTCCACCGGGGGCGATCAGCACGTGGTTGGGACGCAGGGTATCGCCGCTGGCCGCCTCCTTCACCGATAGGCTGGAGAGCGAATTGAGCCGCCAACTGAAGGGCTTGGTGAAACTCGGCGGCATGTGCTGCACCACCACGATCGGCGGCACCGGCGGCTGCAAGCTCTCGAACAGGCCGGCCAGCGCCGGTGGACCGCCGGTGGAAATGCCGATTGCGATACACTTGTCGGCCATTTGTCCGGGCGCCGCCGGAGAGACGATCTTCGGCGCGGCAGGACGGCTGCGGAGGGCCCGGCGGCGCTCTTTCCTTTCCTGGCGGATACGCAGCGTGCGGCGGACGTCGGTCCCCGCCACACAACGTATCTTCCGCAGCAACTCCTTGTGCAACATCTGCTGGACGTCGGAGCCTCGCTCCGGCTTGGCAACATAGTCCAGGGCCCCCCGGTCGAGCGCTTCCAGGGTCACGTCCGCGCCGGCTTGGGTCAGCGCACTGACCATCAACACCGGTACTGGGCGGCGCTTGAGCAAGGCGTCCAGCGTGGCCAGGCCGTCCATCCCCGGCATTTGAATGTCCAGGGTGACCACGTCCGGCCGCGCTCGATCGAATACGTCCAGCGCGCGACGCCCGCTGTTGGCCGTTGCCGCCACTTCCATCCCCGGCGTGTTTTCAATCGAGTCGCTGATCATTCGCCGCAGCACGGCCGAATCGTCGACCACCAGCACGCGAACGTTCGAGGTAGCCATAGCCCCTCCTCAGAGTTGCAATAGACAAAAGGATGTTTCCATCGACGTTTGTGGATGGGTGCGTGGCCAACGCGGGTTGTGTTGTCGCCGCATCAGGCAGAGCCGGGCTCCCGTGGGAAGTCCCCGGTACGTCGACCATGCGGGCGTCGATAGGAAAATGTAGCTTGCGGACTCCCGCCACGGGCGGGAAAGTCTCCTCCCTCATGGAAGGACGCAACGGGGGCGTTTGGACTGTCTGGAGGCAGCGGGCTGCCCGTGCATCGCTAGCCGCCGCGCGGTTCCGATCCTGCCGAATGGATCGCTTCTACCGCCTTTTCGTATTGTCGCTGGCCGTAGACGGAAATCAGCGGCTGATCGAGCCGCCACGGCCCCCACCCCCCGCGGCGGATCGACTTGGAGAAGGCCGGCGTTGCATTCTCCACGAGCCAGCGGTCGGCCGCCTGCCAGGCGCTGGGGCGATGTTGCACCACGTACCATCGCCAGCGCCCCGCCGCGTGCTGGCGAAACTCGAACGGCAATTCGCCCCAGCGGCGCATCAATTCCAGGTTCTCCACCGAGCCGGCGGCAAACTGGACCTTCTCGCCGGGGGCCGTCCGCCGGTCGAGCCAATCGATCACCCGGCGGTCCAGCGCGTCCCAATAATACGTAGGCTCCATTCCCGCCGCCGTCGCGCCCGGCAGCCCCCCGATGGCAAGATTGTAGTACGACAACCACTGG
>CAYZWG010000760.1:0-1660 GCA_964481605.1 uncultured Planctomycetaceae bacterium | reverse complement strand
CCGTGTCGGTGCGCTTCTTGCACTTGACCGTGACCACCAGCGGCAGGTTGTGCAGTTCGACCGAGTCGCGGGGCTGCATCACGCCCACGGCCCGGCAGATGGCCGAGAGGTTGCCCCGGGCGATCTTCTGCGTGAGGTCGTTCGGGTGGTGGATGCAGAGCCGATCCCAGACCTTGCGCCCGCGGCAGGGGCCGTCCAGCACGGTGAACTCCAATTGCAGATAGCTGCCGTTGCCCGCCTTGGTCGGCTTCATCTGGCTGGCCGTGATCTCGGCCAGGTACTTGCCCGCCGGAAGCGGCTCGAACGGGGTGGTCGGTTCGACGTCGCTGGCGTTGAAATCGAGTGTTGCCATGGTTGGCACTCCTTCTGGTGGTTACAGGGTTTGTTGGTTCTCGGGATTGCCGGCCAGGCCGCTTACCAGCGCCGGCCACGACAAGGGAAGCGTCTCGGGCAGGCCGTAGCGGTTCTTGGCGACGCACGCCGGGCTGCCGACGCATCGCAGGATCCGCTGGCCCCCGCTCTTTTCGCCCTTGGCCGCACCTCGCTCGCGGGTGGCCAGCAGGATGGCGTCGCACCACTCGCACAACAGTGCGGTGGCGTTCTTGTTCAGCCGGGGTGAAAAACGGTCGAAGGTGGTCGATTCGGGGTCGGCGAACTTCTCGATCTTGGCGTGGGCCAGCACGACGACGATCATGCCCCGCTGCTCGCGGAGATACCGCAGGGCGTCGATCACCTGCCGCCACTGCGCCAGGGCGTGGACGTAGCCCTTGCCGTAACCGCCGTCGACCCGCTCGATCGACTTGGCGCCGTACTGCTTGCAGACGTGGTCGAAGATGAGCCGTTCGAGCCAATCGGCCGAGTCGATTACCACCGTCTTGTACTGGTGATCCTCGGTGGAGAGGACTGCCAAGTAGGACAACACGTTGTCGAACGACCTGGCCAACGGAAACGACTCGCACTCGATCTGGTCCAGGCCGTCCTCGGTCGGGATGAAGATCGCCGCCGGCGCCTGCGAGGCGAGCGTCGACTTGCCGATCCCCTCCGTACCGTAAATCAACAGACGCGGCGGACGATGGCGCCGGCCGCTGTGGACTTGTTCAAGCAGAGACATGCACTTTCCTTCGTTTGAGATTGGGTTGGATGAATGGAGTGACGAGCCATCGTCACGCGATGTCGAGCAGGCGAATGTCTTCGTAGCCAGTGGGCCACCTGTCGGCCTGGCGAGCGATCTTCCATCGCTCGATGGCCGCTTCGTTTTCGCCCCGGGCGATGGCCAGCGTGTCGTCCGAGACCCGCCAGACGCCGCACCGGTAGGGCTCCTTCTTCTCCACGGCCACGATGTGGACCGGCACGTCTTGGCCGATCGCCTGGGCGAGCACTGCCCGGTAGAAGGCCATCTGGTGGTGATAGCGCCAGCGGCGGGCATCGGCCTCGAACCAGGTGAGATCGTCGCACGTCTTCAGATCGACGATCCCCCGATGCGGGTGCGTCCAGTCGATGCGAATCTGACAGGGCACGCCGCAGTAGTCCGCCCGCACGACGCCCTCGGCCCGGCCGTAGAGCAACAGGTCGACCGCCGCGTCGCTCATCGCCACGCCCGCGGCCATGTTCTCAACAAGGTCGACCTGCTCGTGGGAGAGGACCGGCTTGCCCTGTGCGG
>CAYZWG010000759.1:0-1666 GCA_964481605.1 uncultured Planctomycetaceae bacterium | reverse complement strand
GGGGTGCCGCAGGCACAGGAGGCGAGGATTGCGGCGTGCCGGAGGGCCGGGGCACGCGTGGAGCGGGGTCGGCAGCCCCGCGCCGAAAGCTTCATTCAACGGTATTGGGCGCGGCGGCCGGGCCGGGCGCTGACGGCAACGGGGGACCGGTCAGGCCTTGAGCTGGTCGAGCCCCGCGAAGTGCCATGCTTCCTTTGCCTGGAGGATTTCCTCCCAGGTGACCTCGGCCCGGCGATAGGCGGCCGTGCGGCCGAGGATCGTGGTGAGGTTGCTGCGCACGCCCGGGGCCACGGTGGAGTTGGCGTGGTCGCCCTGGGTAATGCAGCGGTGGAAGGTGGCGATGTTGTTGACCACGCCGTTTTTGAAGAGGCTCTCCACCGGCTTGGGTTTCATCGGCCGGGGGCCGAGGATACCCACCTCGCCGAAGTAATGGGTTTCGATCGAGCCGTCCGGTCCGAACACCCGGCAGCCGATGTCCTGGTAGCCGCGGCTGAACTGGCCGGAGGTGAAGTTGATCACCAGGTCGTGGGGATACTGAAAGACGACGGCGAAGTGGTCGTAGCAGTCGCCCGGCTCGTGGCGGCGGGCCTTGCGGCCGCCGGTGCCCCAGGCCTTAACCGGTGCCTGGTCCACGACCCAGCTTGCCACGTCGATGGCGTGGATGTTCTGCTCGGTGATGATATCGC
Organism: uncultured Planctomycetaceae bacterium; assembly: GCA_964481605.1. GTDB lineage: Bacteria > Planctomycetota > Planctomycetia > Pirellulales > Thermoguttaceae > CAYZWG01. Next base: position 980 of record CAYZWG010000759.1, on the reverse strand, counting down.
CGGAGAGGGTGCGGAAGACGCCCCAGGAGCGAAGCTGGGCCTCGGGGTCGTGGGGATGCTGGGCCAAGGACTTGATCTGGCGGGTCCAGGTGGGGCCGGCGTAGTAGACCGCCTCGCCGTTGACCAGGGGCCCGATCTGGCCCTCGTGCACGCGGCGAACCGCCTCCTGGTAGAGGGCATTGGCGCGGGTTTGAAAATCGACCAGGAAGCAGAGGTTCCGGGCGGTGGCTTTCTTGCCGGCGGCCTCGATGGTCAAGCAGCCGGGCACGTCCACGGCCAGCGGCTTGGCCACGTAGACGTGGCAGCCGGCCTCCACGGCGGCCCTGGCGTGCTGGGGATGGAAATAGGGCGGGGACTCGACGACCACGGCGTCGGGCGGCGAGGCCAACAGGCCCTGGTAACCCGTCAGGCCGTGGTAGCGACGCTTGGCATCCACGCCCAGCTTGTCGCCCAACGGGTCGACGCGGTCGCGGAAATAGTCGGCACAGGCGACGAATTGATAATTGTCGTTGGCGGCAAAGAGATTGGAGATCCAGCCACCCCGGTTGCCGCAGCCGATCAGGCCGAGGGTGATCTTCGCGTTGGCCTGGGAGCCGCGGACGTGGTGGGGCTTGACGATGGAGACGGCGGCGGCGGCCGCCCCGGCGGCCAGGAAGCGGCGGCGGCCGATGGGCGTGGCGGTTGGTTCGGTCGAGGTTCGAGGGGTTGGGCGGGTCATCGTGGTGGTCCTCCTGGATGGGTGCGAGGGGGGGCGACTTTTCCCTTTTTCCCTGGTTTGAACGGCGCCATCAGAACAGAACCATGCGGCCGATGCAAGATTCGCCGGGTGCGCGACGGTGCGCGCGGGCCGCCACGGCCGATTGCCAGGCCGGCGGGAAGACCGATGATGAGTTCCCGTTGCGGAAAGGCGATTTCCGTGTGCGTATCGGGAGGGCGAGGCTGGGGTGACGAAAATCTCTGCTATTGATGAAAGCCGTTCA
>CAYZWG010000758.1:0-1667 GCA_964481605.1 uncultured Planctomycetaceae bacterium | reverse complement strand
CGGCTGTAGTTTTCAAACCCGTAATCCACCGGTACGGGGCCGGCGGGGAGAGCCTCCGGGTGGCGCTGTCCAATCAGCTCACCTGGGGCAACTCGTATCCTTTCCGCCGCGGGCGGTCGAGCAGCCGGTTTCCCTCGTCGCAATTGGTAAACCGCTCGGCGGCCGGGTCCCATTTCAGCCGCTTGCCCACCTGGCCCACGTCCCGGGCGATATTCACCAGGTAGCAGAGAGTCGTCGCCCGCACGCCGATCTCGATGTCGGCGTTGCAGCGCTTGCGGCTCTTGATGCACTCGATCCAGTTTTGGATGTGGTAGGAGGTCTCCGGCCGCCGGTTGGGGCCGGGGTTGTCGGACGAGCGGACGAGCCCCTTGGGGTTGCTGGCGATCTTGTTGCGATTGATCTCGATCTTGCCGTTTTCGCCGACGAAGATCGCGCCCAGCCCCGGGCCGCGGTCGCCGTCGAGGTGGAGCCTGAGCTCCGTGCCGCTGGCGAACTTCATCCGCACCTTGGCCCGGGGGCCGGTGAGCTTGGCCATGCCCTGGTAGTCGGTGCCCGTGTCGATGTCGCCGGTCTCGCCGATGACCACGCCGCCGACGGTTTTTCGGGGGGCGAACTTGCCGGTTTCGCGGTTGGCGACCGGCTCCTCCAGCAGCACCTCGACCGGGCCGGTGTCGTCGGTGCCCAGGGCGCGGTTGATCTGGTCGTAGGAGTGGGTTCCCCAGCCGGTCACGCCGAAGCAGAGGCCGCCGCCGTCGTAGTCCCACCATCGGGCCCAGCCGCGGTGGAGCGCCACGTCGTAGGGCCGCAACTCGGCCTGGTTGGTCCAGATGTCCCACCAGGGATCGACCGGTCCCTTGACATCGGCCGAGGAGGTCTTGGTCCAGCGGAAGGGGCCGACGAAATTGGGGGCCAGCACGGTGCGAATCTTGCCGATCGCCCCATTCTTGACCAGGTCGCTGGCCCAGTTGTTGATCGGCATCGACCGCTGCTGGGTGCCCACCTGGGTGACGCGGTTCAACTTTCTCGCGGCGGTGACCATCGCCCGGCCTTCGGCGACCGTCAGGCACATCGGCTTCTCGATATAGACGTCCATCCCCGCCTGCATCGCCTGGATCACGATCCAGGCCCGGGCGTGGGCGGTGGTCTCGGTCATCACGGCGTCGAGTTTCTCCTTGTCGATCATCTTGCGGAAGTCGGCATAGGCGCCCCACTTGGCCCCGCCGGAAAGTTCCTTGACGTAGGCCTGGGCGCGGGCGAATTCGCAGTCGGCGGCGGCCACCACCTGGAAGGCGGGCACGTCGGCGCCCTCGCGGATCAGGCGGGAGCGGCCGCCGCAGCCGATCACGCCCACCCGGACCGTTTCGCTCGCCGCGGCGGCCCCGTCCAGCCCCAGCACGCTTCCCGGCACCAGGGCCGGCAGGGCCATCGCCGTGGCCCCCGCCTTGAGCATTTCCCGTCGCGTCCAATGGTGTCCAGACATATCGCATTCCTCCGGGATGGACCGTTTGTGTTGGCCTGGAGGCTCTCCAGGTTCCAGCCCTTTATTGTCCGCGGCCGGAAGGAGGCGTGTCAATGGCCGGCCGCCGGGCTATCCAACCGAGCCTATAGGCCGGGTCGCGACCCGCCCATAACCTGGTTCCCAAGCTTCACCCTGGTTCCCAAGCTCC
>CAYZWG010000757.1:0-1672 GCA_964481605.1 uncultured Planctomycetaceae bacterium | reverse complement strand
GTCACGTGCCACGGGGCGGAATCCGGTTCCGCCCCCACCGCCGAAAAGGCCAAAACAAAGGTCGCGGCCAGCAAGAACGGGAGACCTCGGCGCATGGGGGGTCCTCCTTCTGCGTGGGTTCTCGGCGACAGAGCGCCTCTTTCTCTTCTTTCCGTTGACGGTATCCGATAGAGACCTACCCGGCCCGCAACACCGTCACGGAAGCACCCCCGGGCTTCCGCCACGCGACGCATTGGGGCCACGGCGTCCCCCTATCGAACCATCCATATTCTAGCAATTCCCCTCTCGGCGTGCAAAGCAATTCCCAAGATACCCCAGCAGGAAATGGCCCGTACGGCGTATCCCCCCCACCTGGTTCCCAAGCACGCCGGGTACGCTCCCAAGCTGGAGCTTGGGAGCGAGGGAAAAAAGCTGGAGCTTGGGAGCGAGGGAGGATCTGGAGCTTGGGAACGAGGGGGCGCTTGGGAGCGAGGGAACTCCCCCGGATGGTTGACGTTTCCCCGCCCCAGACGGATACTGCCGCCAGGGCCTCGGCGGGAACCTCGCACTGCCCCCACCAACTCAACGGGTATCAGCAACATGCAGGCGGACTTGGCAGCACAAATGGAGCGATTTCGCCACGACTTCCAACGCCTGGTGCAAGAACTGAGCAAGGTGTTCGTGGGCGAGCGGGAGACGATCGAGGGAATTCTCACGGCGCTGGTCGCCGGAGGCCATGTGCTCGTGGAGGGATTGCCCGGCACGGGCAAGACCGCCTTGGGGCGGGCCCTGGCCGAGGTGCTGGACGTCTCCTTTCAGCGAATCCAGTGTACGCCCGACCTGATGACGGCCGATGTGATCGGGACGTACGTGATTATGGAGACGCCCCAGGGCCGCCGCACGTTCGAGTTTCAGAAGGGCCCGCTGTTTGCCAACGTCGTACTGGCCGACCAGATCAACCGGACCACCCCCAAGACCCAGGCGGCGATGCTCGAGGCGATGGACGAGCGGGCGGTGACCGTGGCGACGGAGCGGTTCGAGCTGCCGCGGCCCCATTTCATTCTCGCCACACAGAATCCGAGCGAGGCGGAGGGGACGTTCCCGCTGCCTGAGGCCCAGGTCGATCGGTTTCTGCTCAAGCTCGTGTTGCCGCTGCCCGCCGAGGCGCAACTGGAACAGATCTTGGACCGAACTACGGAGGCGGAGCCGGTCGCCATCCGACCGGTGCTCGACGCGGCGCGGATCGCGGAGATGGGCGAGGTGGTGCGGCGGGTGCCGATCGCCGGCGAGGTGCGGCGGCAGGGCATCCGCCTGGTCGCGGCCACCCACCCGAACCATCCTGCCGCGCCGGAGTTGGTCCGTCGTTTCGTGCGGTACGGCGCGGGGCCACGGGGTGCCCAAGCCCTGATCCTGGCGGCGAAAACGCGGGCGGTCGTGCAGGGCCGCGACCAGGTTGCCCCCCAGGACCTGCTGGCCGTGGCGGCGGCGACGCTGGCGCACCGCCTCGTGTTGAATTACGAGGGCCAGGCCGAAGGGATCGCCGCGGAGGCCCTCGTCGCCGATATCATCGGCGCGTTTGGCGAGGGTCTCCACTAAGCGTTCGGCGCGGGTCTCCCGACCCCGCCGACGGGGCCTGACCGAAGGTCTCCCCGAATTTGCGCCAACGGTTGACGTGGGAGTGCGGGGTCGGGAG
>CAYZWG010000756.1:0-1679 GCA_964481605.1 uncultured Planctomycetaceae bacterium | reverse complement strand
CGAACCCCCGGTGCACGAATGTGCACAGCAGTTTTCAAGACTGCCGCCATAGACCACTCGGCCACCCATCCAGCCCCTACGTAGCAACGACTTACGTCAATTCTCTTGGACCCGTTCAGCCCTAGTTGACACCCAAAGTGACACCCGCTAGGCTGTAGGACCAGAAAAAGTGACACCCGTTCGGGCGGAACGGGTGTCACAGATACCACCTGGAACCGCAAGCCCGCGAGGTGGCACCATGCCCAAGTCTACCAGAGGCCCGAAACCGGCGAAACCTCACCCGGACTTCCCCCTTTTCCCCCACGCAACCGGCCGATGGGCCAAGAAGGTGCGGGGGAAACTCCACTACTTCGGTCCGTGGCGAGACCCGCAGGGGGCGCTCGAGTCCTGGCTGTTGCAAAAGGACTTCTTGCTTGCCGGCAAGGCCCCTCCGCCACCCGACGCGCTCGAAATCCGCGACGTGTGCAACGCCTTCCTGGCAGCGAAGGAGCGGGCCCTCAAGTCGGGCGAGTTGGCCCCCCGAACCTTCGAGCGCTATCACTCGGCGTGTGTCGCGATCGTCGAAGCCCTCGGCGGAAACACGGCGGTCGAATCCCTCGGCCCGGCAGACTTCGCCCGCTATCGTGAACGCCTTGCTAAGCGGCTGGGGCCGGTTGGCCTGGGCAACGAAATCCAGATGGCCCGGTCGGTGTTCCGCTATGCCTATGCCGCCGACCTCTTGGCCCGGCCGGTGAAGTTTGGCCCGGAATTCCGCCGGCCCTCGGCCAAGACGCTGCGGAAGGTGCGAACCGGCAACGGCCCCAGACTCTTCACCCCACAACAGATACGCGACCTGATCGACGCGGCCGGCTACAACCTGCGGTCGATGGTCTTGTTGGGCATCAACGGCGGACTCGGAAATACCGACTTGGGACTGCTCCCCACCGCAGCGCTGGACCTGATCGGCGGCTGGCTGAACTACCCCCGGGCCAAGACGGCGATCAATCGCAAAATCCCGCTCTGGGCCGAGACCATCCAGGCGGTCCGCGACACGCTGGCCAACCGCCCCCAGCCGAAGGACCCCGGCGACAACGAACTGCTCTTCATCGGGCCGCGGGGGCGGTCCTACGCGGGAAACCACCGGGGCTATCGCGTTACGGCGGAATTCACCCGCACCGCAAAAGCGGCCGGCGTGGTGGGCCGCACGTTCTACGATCTGCGGCGGACGTTCCAGACGATCGGCGAAGGCGCCGGCGACCTGGTGGCGGTGCGGTCAATCATGGGGCACGCGCCGGCCAGTGGCGATATGTCGGCCGTCTATCGGCAAGAGGTGGCCGACGATCGGCTGCAAGCCGTGGTCGGATTCGTCCACGACTGGCTGTTTAACGAGCAGAAAACGGACTAGACTGAGTTTGCCGGGAGCGGGCCGTACACCCGCGTACCGGCCGGCGGGTGATCGTGGGTGTCTCACCTTCCCGCGACCCCGCCGGCTGGACCGGCCTTGCGAAAGGTGAGATCATGGCAAACGATCCGTTGCAGGAAATCATCGAGTTGGCGCAACTGGTCCATGCCGGTTACCGCGAAGCCGCGGCAGACGACATCTCGCACCGAGACTACCTGCAAACGGTGCGTGATCATGGTTCGCCGGAGCAGGAAGCCGATGCGTTGCAGGAGTACATCTCGCGAGACAAACGATGCCG
>CAYZWG010000755.1:0-1684 GCA_964481605.1 uncultured Planctomycetaceae bacterium | reverse complement strand
TCGGCTGCGGTTTGCGATGAAGGACGCCGATCTGTACGCCTTGCGATTCGCCGACTGACCCCGGCCGGCCGGAACCCTCGACCCCGCCACGAAACAGAGGTCCACGATGAGCCGCACGACAATTACCCCCTTGCTCTTGCTCTTCGTGTTGGGATCGCCGTGGTCGGCGGCGGGGCTTTTCGCGGCCGAGCCGGCCCCCAAGCCTCTGGAGATCGGCTCCCGCCGGGAGTTGTTCGTCGATCGCTACCTGGTCGACCGGCTGGAGGGAGCGCGGCTGGCATTGCACTCGCCCCAGCCGCGAGAAAAGGTGTTCACGGTGGATCGCCCCTGGGAAGGGATTTATAGCGGGTATTTCACCGTCCTCCGCGACGGCGACCGCTTCCGCATGTACTATCGCGGAATGCCGGAACCCCACCACGACCTGGACACGGAAGTCACCTGCATGGCCGAAAGCAGCGACGGCATTCACTGGACGCGACCCGAGCTGGGGCTGTTCGAGGTCCGCGGCACGCGGAAAAACAACGTCATCCTGGCCCGCCATCGCGCCTGCCACAACTTTGCTCCCATGCTGGATACCAACCCCCATGCGGCCGAATCGGAGCGGTACAAGGCGCTGGGCGGGACGGGCGCGCCGGGACTGATCGCGCTGGCCTCGCCCGACGGCATCCACTGGAAGGAAATGCAGCAGGAGCCGGTGATTACCAAGGGGGCGTTCGACTCGCAAAACGTCTCCTTCTGGTCGGCCGGCGAGGGCTGCTACGTCTGTTACTTCCGGATTTACAAGGACAACACGAGGTGGATCAGTCGCTCCACGTCGAAGGATTATCGCCATTGGAGCGAGCCGGTCGAGATGGGCCTGGACGGCAAGCCGCGGCAGCACCTCTACACCAACCAGACGACGCCCTACTTTCGGGCGCCGCAGATCTACCTGGGAATCCCCACCCGCTTCATGCCGGGACGCCGCGCCCTGAGCGACGAACTGCTCAAGAAGATCGGCACGCCCAAGGCCTGGAACTACGCCAACGACTGTGCCGATATCGTGCTCACCTCGACCCGCGGAGGCAGCGATCTGAAGCGGACCTTCCTGGAGGCCTTCATTCGCCCCGGGCTCGACCCGCGAAACTGGACGTCGCGGGCGAGTTATGCGGCCCATGGAATCTTTCAGACCGGTGCGGAGGAACTCTCCCTTTTTGTCCAACACAACACGGGTTATCCCACCTCGCACGTCCGCCGCTACACCTTGCGGTTGGATGGGTTCGTTTCCGTCAACGCGCCCTTCGCCGGCGGCCAGTTGGTTACCAAGCCGCTGGTCTTCGCCGGCAACCGGCTCTCGATCAACTACGCCACCTCGGCCGCGGGCCAAATCGGGGTGGAGATCGAGGACGCCTCGGGCCGGCCGATCGAAGGCTACGCGCTGGCCGACTGCCCCCCGATCATCGGCGATCAGATCGACCGCGTGGTGGCGTGGAAAGGGGGCCCCGACGTGAAGCGGCTGGCCGGCCAAGCCGTGCGGCTGCGGTTCGTGATGAAGGACGCCGACCTGTTTTCCCTGCGATTCTTCCAGCAGCCATGATTGGCGGAAGATACCGTAGGCCGGGTCGCGACCCGGCCTACAGCTCGACCAAAGTTCAACCTGGTTCCCAAGCTCCGGCTTGGGAACCCCGCTTGACCCAAGAGGTTTTCG
>CAYZWG010000754.1:0-1684 GCA_964481605.1 uncultured Planctomycetaceae bacterium | reverse complement strand
AGCTTGGGAACGAGAACGAGCCGGTTACTACGGCCGACCCTGCGCAGTAATATTAGGCGGTGTTCCCTATTCGATCGGTGGAGTGATTTGCGCTGACCTCTCGTGGCAGAGCCACACCGGTTCAAGAACCGGTGCCACCCGCGCCGAACGGTGCGAACGCCCCACGCCCGAAATCCGCTTTCCACATCGTATTGTGGACAGGCCAAGCCGGCCCCTACAGTTTCCAGCCCGGGCGGTACTCGCGGCGGAGGTATTGGTTCGCTTCCGGGCAGTTGGTCACCCGCATTGCCTTGGCGTCCCACTCGATCTTCTGCTTGACCTTCAGCGCCACGTTGCCCAGCAGGTAGGCCTCGGTCAGCGGGCCGGCGTAGCTGAACGGGCAACTCGGTTTTTCCGGATCGCCGGTTCGGATGCCGGCCAACCAGTCCTGGTACATATCGCCCCAGCGGGGGAGCGTTTTGGGCACCGAGGTGAACTCGCCCGCCGACCGGTTGCCGGTGCCCAGGGTGGCCTTGGTGCCCACGATCACCATGCCGCCGTCGGGAATCTTCTCCATCCCCACCACGTCGGGCGAGGGCCTCTTGCCGCCGTCGTACCAATAGACGGCCACTGCCGGGTGGCCCGCGGCGGCGGGGAAGTTGAATCGCAGGATGCTCCAGGCGGGGAACATCTCGGTGACCGGGCCCGAGGCGTCGACCACCTCCACGCTCTGCGGTGCGTCCAGCTCCAGTCCCCAGTAGACCGGCGACCACATGTGCGGGGCGATGTCGCCCAGGGCCCCCGTGCCGAAGTCCCACCAGCCACGCCAGACGAACGGATGGTAGACGTCACCGCCGCGGACATAGGGCGTTTTGTAGACCGGGTGGCCCTGGGGCCACTTCGCCTTGAAGGGGCGCATCGGCGCCGAACCGATCCACGACTCCCAGTCGAGCGACTTGGGCACGGGGTCCTTGCCCTGGGGCCGATCGAAGCCCTGCGGCCAGATTGCCCGGTTGGTCCAGAAGTGGGCCTCGACCACGTCGCCGATGGCGCCGGCGCGGATCACCTCCACGGTGCGAACCGTGTCTTCGTGCCCCCGCGAGGGCGTGCCCATGTGGGTCGACAGTTTCTTCTCCGCGGCCACCTGGGCCATCAGGCGAGATTCGGTGACGTCGTGGGTGAGCGGCTTTTCGCAATAGCAGTGGAGGCCCCGCCGCATCGCCCGAACGCTGGCGGGGGCGTGATTGTGGTCGGGAATGCTGACCGCCACGGCGTCGAGTGTTTTCGCCTCGTCCAACAGCTTGCGGAAATCGGTATAGGTCCGCGCCTGGGGGAAACGCTTCGCCGCGGCGGCGAGATGTCCGCGGTCGACGTCGCAGAGGGCGACGATGTTTTCGGCCGATAGGCCCTGCAAGTTGGCCGCGCCTCGGCCGCCCGCGCCGATGATGCCGATGTCGACTTTTTCGTTGGCGGCGTAGCCCCGGGCGAGGCCGGCGGGGAGGATGGTCAGCGTGGCGGCCGTGGCGGCCGTCGATTTGAGGTAGCTGCGCCGAGTGATGCGACGTGTCATGGGAGGCTCCTTGGGGTGGGTGGGAAACCGTGGGAAGGAACAGCGCGAGTGGGTTCCCAAGCTGGAGCTTGGGAACCAGGCTGAAGCTGGAGCTTGGGAACCAGGTCTCACTCGGTCCCAAGCTCCAGCTTGGGA
>CAYZWG010000753.1:0-1693 GCA_964481605.1 uncultured Planctomycetaceae bacterium | reverse complement strand
TCTTTGCGCGCTGCCCCACGAGGAATCGGCCTCGGGGCCCTCGCCGTTGAAGCTCCCCGGGCCATGCCCTATACTCATGGATTCCACCAACCGCGGTGGCCAGAGCCCCCGCCGCGCGGCCGGTGCGGTTGCCGCCGGCCGGCGAGAATGACAAGCCCATTTTTTCCAACTCAACCGAGGTAGTTTCATGGCCGATCTCGTTCCTCCCCATGGCGGGCTCGAACAGCCCGTTTGCCGCACCGTCGAACCCCACGCCGTCGACGAACTGAAAGCCCGCGCCCAGACGCTGACCCGGCTGCCGGTCTCCGACGCGGACCTGTCGACCGTGTATCGTTTCGGCGACGGAGGCTTGAGCCCCTTGGTCGGCCCAATGGATCGCCCCACCTATGACCGGGTGCTGGAGGAATCGGTGCTCGAGCACGACGGCCGGCTCTACGCCTGGACGATCCCCCTCTCGCTGCCGGTCAGCAGCGAGTTGGCCGCGCGGCTCGGCCCGGGCGAAACGGTGGCCCTGGTCGACGGCAAGGACCAGGTGATCGGCACGCTCGACGTCTCCGATGTCTTCCCGTGGGACAAGAAAAAATATCTTTCCCGGGTCTATCTCACCGAGCGGACCGACCATCCGGGCGGCGACATGGTGCTGAAGGGCGACGCCGACAAGACGCATCTGGTGGGCGGATCGGTCCAGGTGTTGCCCCAGCCGAAGAATCCTCGCTTCGGCCGCTACGTTCTTTCTCCGCGAGAGGTTCGTGCCCTGCTGGCCGAGACGGGCTGGGACCGGGCCGTCGCTTTTCAGACGCGAAATCCCTTGCATCGAGCCCACGAATACGCCCTCGTGTATGGGCTGGAGACGCTCTTGCGGGCCGGCCACAACGCCGGGGCCTGCCTCAACCCCCTGGTGGGCGAAACCAAGGGCGACGACGTCCACGCCGACGTGCGGATGCGAACTTACCAGGCCTTGATCGACCAGCGGGGTCTGGGCGAGGGGGACAGCGACACCTCGCTCTGGGGTCCGCGGGGCGAGGCCGTACCCGATCGCGTGATCCTCCTGGGGCTGGACATCAAGATGTTTTACGGCGGACCGAAAGAAGCGGTGATGCACGCCATTTATCGGCAAAACTTCGGTTACACCGATATCATCATCGGCCGCAAGCACGCCGACGCGCCCTACCATGACGGCTCGCCCATCTGGGGCGATTTCGACGCCCAAGAGATCTTCGACAACCTCGCCGGCGACCTGAAGATCAAACCGTTGAAGGTCGGTTTCGCCGCCTACTACGAGTCCATCGGCCGTGTCGATCTGATGGAAAACCACCCAGACGAAAAACCGGTCTTCATTTCCGGCAAACAGGTCCGCCAGACGCTTCGCGAAGGCAAGCCGGTCGATCCGCGGATCATGCGCCGCAGCACCGTGGATATTTTGATCGAGGCCTTGGGCGGCGGGCCGGCCGCGTAACGCAGATTTCCGCAAGTGGCCGGCGGCCCGATGGACTACACGCTCTCAACTTGTCTGGCCGGACTGGCGGCCGCCCTGCTGGTGGGGCTCTCCAAGACCGGCGTGCCCGGCAGCGCCATCCCCGCTGTGCTGCTGATGAGCGAAGCCTTTCCCGGCACCGAGAAGCTCTCCGTGGGGGCCTTGCTGCCGCTGCTCCTGGTGGGCGACCTGTTCGCGGTGGGCTACTACCATCACCAT
>CAYZWG010000752.1:0-1696 GCA_964481605.1 uncultured Planctomycetaceae bacterium | reverse complement strand
GGATCAGCAGATGATACTGACTTGGAGCGGACCGCAACCGGCCCGAAGCTTCGCATAAGGAGAAGAACCATGGCCAGACGAACCGCCCGCGGCTTCACCCTGGTGGAGTTGCTCGTTGTGATTGCGATCATCGGCATCCTCATCGCCTTGCTCTTGCCGGCGATTCAGGCCGCGCGGGAATCGGCCCGGCGGATGCAGTGCGTCCACAACCTGGCCCAACTGGGGCTGGCTCTGCAGAGCTACGAGGCGGCCTTCGAGGTGCTGCCGCCGGGGGTCGTCGACGCCAAGGGACCGGTCGAGAACCGGCCCCAGGGCTACAAGATGAGTTGGATCGTGCAGATTCTTCCCTACATCGAGGAGGGCGTGGCCTTCCAGCACGTCGATTTCACGGTCGGCGTCTACGACAAGAAAAACCAGCCGGTGCGACAACACCGCGTCAGGATGCTGCTCTGCCCCAGCGATTCGGGCGTGCGATACGACCCTGAAAAAGATGCTCTGTCGAGCTACGCCGGATGCCATCACGACGTGGAGGCCCCCATCGACGCCGACAACCACGGCGTCTTCTTCCTCAACAGCAGCCTGCGCACCCGGGAAATCCCCGACGGCGCCGGCCACACGATCTTCCTCGGCGAAAAACGACTCGATCCGGGTGATTTGGCCTGGATGTCGGGCACCCGGGGTACGCTCCGCAACACGGGCACGCCGATCAACCGGACCGTCCCCTCGGCGAGCTGGGCGGTGCGTGCCTGGCTGTCGCCCGACGACTACGAGAGCGGCGAGATGTTCGGCGGTTATGAGGTGACGGGGGAGGAGGAAACGGGCGGAGACGCCGCGGCAGAGGCCCCGGCCGCAGACGCCAAACCGCCGCCGCGACCGCCTGGAGAAGAATCGCCGCCCGAAGGTGGAGAGGACCAGGGGCCGGCCCCCTTGGCCGTGGGCGGTTTCTGCTCGTTCCACCCCGGACTGGCCAATTTCGTGTTTGGCGACGGCTCGGTGAGGGCGCTGGCGGAAACGATCGACACCGGCGTCTACCGGCAGCTTGGCCACCGGGCCGACGGCAAACTGCTGGAGGAGCCCAGGTGGTAGGGATGACCGGTGATGGGCGGCAACCCTGCTGATTGGACAGCCCCACTTGAGGCTCCTCCCCGCCGGCCCTGTGCCGGTGGGAGACGGGTTTGAGAACGACTACGCCCACACGCGCCCATCCACCCAGGCGAAACCAGAGTCCGGCACAGCCGGCCCTACGGCAACTCATGCGCCACCCCAGCCATTCCATCCCGGACCGCCGCGGCTATTCCATGGCCTCGATTCTGCTGTTGACCACCGTGGTGGCGATCTATGCGGCCGGGCTGGGAAGGATGGCGGTCGCCAAGGAGAAAATCGAGCCGGCAGTGTGGATCGCCCTGGGCGCCGCTGGCCTGGTGCTGGGCATCGGCGTGGGCGTGGGTGTCGGGCTGATGCGGCGTTGGACGCTTCGCCACGTGCTGTGGGCCGCGCTGGCCGGGGCCGCGTGCGGACCGCCCTCGGCCATGTTGCTGCTGGCGCCCGACAGCCTCTGGGTGATCCTCGTCGGCGCCGTCGTGCTGATCTTCTATGCCGGTGTGGTACGCAGCCTCTCTTCCCGGCGGCCAAAGGTGCCTTGACGGTTGCAGGGCCAAGGTTCGACGGGTCAAGCCGGCCAGTGGAAAAGGGCAGC
>CAYZWG010000751.1:0-1716 GCA_964481605.1 uncultured Planctomycetaceae bacterium | reverse complement strand
GGGCGGTGCGACGTTGGCCGGCTTGGGCACCCGGGAAGACTGCAAGTGGTGTTCCGGGGAAGGGGGTCGACGTTCGGGGGAGCCCATGCCCGGCGGCGTTTAGTCGGTGCGGGCCAATAGGTTAGGTAGATCGGACGAGGACCGGACGGAAGGGCGAAGGGGGCGGCCCCACGTTGCCCAAACGCAACGACCACGGAAACCTGTTGCCCCGGGCCGACGGCTGCTCGGGCTCACGTTCGGCGAGGGTCTCCCGACCCCGCTGAACGCTGCGTCGGGTGGGCCGTTGGCCGAATCGCGCCCCACACTGGACCTCCTCCCGCCCGCCACGATAGGATGGGGCAGGCCCCCGGGCACATCCGGACGCTGCCTGGGCTGCCGCTTGGCCCGGGGGGCTTGGGGCTCGTTTCTTCAGGGTTTTTGCCGGAGTTGCCGATGGCCGTGGACCAAGCCTCGTTGATTGAACAACTGGAAGCCAACATCGGGCGGGCGGTGCTGGGCAAGCGCGAAGTGGTGCGCCGGTGTATCGTGGCTTTGCTGGCCGGAGAGCATATCCTCCTGGAGGATGCACCCGGGGTGGGAAAGACGCTCATCGGCAAGGCCATGGCCAAAAGCGTCTCGGGGACCTTTCGCCGCATCCAGTTTACCCCCGACCTGCTGCCGGCGGACATCACCGGCAGCAACCTGTATGACGCCAAGGGCAACGAGTTTGTGTTCTCGCACGGCCCCGTGTTTGCCAACGTCGTCTTGGCCGACGAGATCAACCGCACCACCCCGCGTACGCAGAGCGCGCTGTTGGAGGCGATGAGCGAGCCGCAGGTGTCGGTCGACGGCCGGTCGTTTCTGCTGCCCCGGCCGTTCCTGGTGATCGCCACGCAGAACCCGATGGAATTCGAGGGGACGTACCCGCTCCCCGAGAGCCAACTCGACCGCTTCCTGTTGAAAATCTCGGTGGGCTACCCGGACCGCGATCACGAGATGGAAGTGCTCACCAGCCACCGCGAAGGCGAGCCGGTCGACCGGCTGGAGCCGGTGGTCACCTGCGAGCAGATCATCGAGCTTCAGCAAGAGGTGCGGAAGGTTCGCGTGGACGAATCGATCAGCCGCTACCTGTTGGATATCGTTCACGCCACGCGAGATTGCGAAGACCTCCAGGTGGGCGTGAGCATTCGTGGTTCGCTCTCGTTGTATCGTGCCGCCCAGGGGTGGGCGTTGCTGGAAGGCCGCCAGTACGTGGTGCCCGACGACGTCAAGAGTCTCTGTGTGCCCGTGCTGGCCCATCGTGTGATCACCAAGGGTTACCTCCACGGCAGCCAGCACGAGGCGTTGGACGCGCTGATCGAGCGGCTGGTCGAAGAGGTGCCGGTTCCCAGTTAAAAGTGGCCGGCGGCTCCCATTCGTGGGTAGCACCGGTTCTTGAACCGGTGTGGCTGGAGCCACAAGAGGTCAGTGCAAAGTGGGTAGCACCGGTTCTTGAACCGGTGTGGCTGGAGCCACAAGAGGTCAGCGCAAATCACTCCACCCATCGAAAAGGAACACCGCCCGGGCATCGCCACCCGCGTCGGCGGGGTCAGGAGACCCGCGCCGAACGCTGACCTCTTGCCGGCTGCCGCCGGCCCAGGTTCAAGAACCTGGGCCACCCGCGAGGAGGACCGATGGTCTCCCATTCGTGGGTAGCACCGGTTCTTGAACCGGTGTGGCTGGAGCCACAAGAGGTCA
>CAYZWG010000750.1:0-1718 GCA_964481605.1 uncultured Planctomycetaceae bacterium | reverse complement strand
GAGCCGACCGGCTGGCTGGTGCGAACCTATGAAAACCGGAAGACGGGGACCGAGGTCAGCGCCATACTCCTGGTCGGCCCCCCCGGACCGATTTCGGTACACACGCCGGAAGTCTGCATTTCCAGCCAACAATACAAGATCATCGAGCCGCGCCGGTCGGTCACCCTGGGGGATACCGGCGCCGGCAGCCCCCAGCACACGTTCTGGGCGGCGACCTTCCAATCGACCGACGTGGTGGGCAGTCTCTTGAGGACCTACTGGGCCTGGACCACGGATGGCACCTGGCAGGCCGCCAAAGGCGCCCGCTACCGCTTTGCCGGCGAACCTTACCTCTACAAGGTCCAGGTATCGGCCTCGTATCCACCCGGCGCGGATTTTGAACACGATGATTCCTGCCGCGATTTTCTCGCCGACTTCGTCAAGGCCGCTCCGGCGTACCTGAAACCGACGTCAAGGAACTGAAGCGTTTGCCAAGGAACTCACCATCGCTTTTGTGCTTCCTCAAGACTCTTCGATCCGTTTGGGTAGACAACGCAGCATGATCGGCGCAGGGTATGCAGCCCGCAACCGCGATTCCGCACCGGGGAACGACACCCCTCGCGCCACCACGGACGACTTCTGAAACGGAGAACACACCATGACCATCGTCAGTGGCACGGATACCGAGTACGCTGCCGACACGAAAGGGCAACCTCGGTTGTTCGACGCCGAACAAACTCCGGCGCCGAAGGTTTCCTCGTATTGCCGCGGGAAAGGACTCCTCGACCGCCTGGCGGCCGCCCTGCTGTTGCTGCCGGGGGTCCCCTTGATGCTCATCCTGATCGCGGTGGTTCGCCTCACCTCGCGCGGCCCGGGCATCTTTCGCCAGGTGCGCGTCGGCCGCCGCGGCAAGACCTTCACGATGTACAAGATTCGCACCATGAGGGTCGACGCCGAAACCCGCACGGGCGCCATTTGGGCTCAAGACGACGATCCCCGTCTGACCCCCGTGGGACGTTTCATACGGGGATGCCACCTGGACGAGCTGCCGCAGTTGTTCAATGTCTTGCGGGGAGAGATGTCGCTGGTCGGTCCGCGACCCGAACGACCCGAGTTCGTTGCCGTGCTCTCCGAGCTGATCCCCGGCTACGGCAACCGGCTGCTGGCCACGCCCGGCGTCACCGGCCTGGCCCAGCTCAACCTTCCGCCCGACACCGATCTGGACAGCGTCTGCCGCAAGCTGGCCCTCGATCTGGAGTACATGGAAACGGCGAGCTTCTGGCTCGACCTGCGATTGATCTTCTGCACCGCCCTGCGCTCGATCAAGTTCGGCGGCCGCTGGTGGATGGGGTTCTGGGGTTTGTTTCGCCGTATCGACGAGCACCCCTACTACCAGCAGATCGCCGACGCGGCTCGACCCGACCTCCTCGGCCGACTCACCCCCGCCCAACTTGCCGCCGCCAAGAACGGGAACGGAAACGAGCCCGATAAGCTAGCCGACACCCTCGTCGACGAGACGATGGCCGACACGCAGACGCTGCCAGCAAAGCGGCCGCGATGACGGGCCAGGCCCTGTGGAGGGAATCTCGGCAGCCCCGACCACGTGAACCAAGTGCAGAACGGCTCCCCGGAAAGCCACATCTCACCACGGCAAGCTCGCCCTGCCGGGTACATCGCTCGATGACGACCAACGGAATCCTCAACGCCTTCACCGTCGACGTGGAAGACTACTTCCAGGT
>CAYZWG010000749.1:0-1721 GCA_964481605.1 uncultured Planctomycetaceae bacterium | reverse complement strand
AGCCGCTGCCGCCGATCGCTTATCGGTGGTTCAATTCCTGCAAGTACCGCGTCACGCCGGACGTGAAGTCCGCCTCGGCCCGGTCGGTGAAAGGCGACACGTGGGGCTCGTAGCCGCCTTCGGCGAAGGCCGCTTTCGTGGGCATGTAGAGGAGGGAGCCGTTGGTCAGCCCGTAGTAGAATGTGTTGGCGAAGGGGGAGGCGTGCCGGATGTTGAGGGCGATCTGACTGAAGAGTTCCAGGGGCGCGGCCCAGATCACCGTGTCGTGGTTGATGGTCAGACTGTAGACCGGCACGCGCACCTGATGGACGCCCTGCTCGGAGACCGAGGCGTACAGCGCCAGTTCATCCGGCCAGCCCAGTCCGGCCCTGCGCGGCGTCTCGATCACGGTCTTCCCCAGGGAAAAGACGACCTTCGTGGTGGTTTCCGCAATGGAGGCGTTGGCCGCGAGGATACGATCGCCCAGGAGCCTGTCGTATTGCTTCAGACGAGGGTCGTTGATATTGGAGCCCACGCTGTAGAGGGGCGCCACGTTGCCCTCGGCGCCGTTGATGAATAGCAGGGGCGCCCCAAGCTTTCGTTCCACGTATGCGGCGGCCAGTCCCGGCACGTCGCCGCTGATCTGCTTGTTGCCCCCGCCCAGGGCGGTGCCGTGGACGGCGTAATTGGCAACCAGGCCGATCAGCGTGCCATCGGGCCGTTCCAGCCGCAGCAGGCCGATCTGGCGGTCCACCGGCCCGTCGGGATTCACACCCAGGACGATCCGCCCGTCCGCCTTGCGCTGGCGGCGGTTCACATTGGCGTGGGCCGTGCCGGAGCCAATACCCAGCCGCGCGGGCTCCAGCCGCGAGCGGGCTTGCCGGATGCCGCGGACCAGGACATCCGTCACCCTCGTCCAATAGACCGTATCATGTTGAATCGAGAACCGATCGCCCAGGGTTCCCGCGAAAAGTCGCCCCAGGTTCTGCGGTCCCACATGGGGCGCCGAATGGGTGTGGGTGGTCGACCACCAGATCTGCGCCGGCTTGATGCCCGTCTCCCGTTCCAGCCTCTTGCAAAAGGCATGGTAGAAGGACGGGGTGATGGTGCAGATGTCCGTGGACACGAGAAAAAAGGTGGTGGTGCCGTCGTCCATGGCGGCAATGCGATGGTAGATCCGGTCATGCACACCCTCCGACCGGCGCGGACCGTAGCCATGAAGCCACTGGGGTGTGTCCGGTGTAATATCCAGCTTGACGCAGGCGGCGCGGAACCGGCCGGCCGCCACCGCGTCGGCCGCCACGGTGGCCGTGGTGAACAGACCCAGAACGATGGTGCCCAACAAGGCAGCCAACACACGGACTCGGCCGACGTTTCTTGATATCATGGCGAACATGATCGGCTCCAAGTTCGTTTCTGTTGCGGAAGGGCGATATTGGTGCGCACACGGGAGGGCGAGGCTCCTGCCGAGCCGGGAAATCACGCTGAATACCGCCGCCACGGCTCGGCAGGAGCCTCGCCCTCCCAGGCGGGTGGCGCTGATAGCTCGCCTATCAGGGTGGCGTAGCCACAAGAGGCCCCTGTTCAGCGCGGGGCTGCCGACCCCGCTCCCTGCGCCTCTCGACCCCTGCGATTATACACGCCTTGCCGTCAAGCTATAGGCTCTTCCGTTTCCAGGTTCAAACTGCGCGAAACCCGCGAGCCGGCCTCACTTGCCGGGGACCCCCCCGACGACTACTGCC
>CAYZWG010000748.1:0-1721 GCA_964481605.1 uncultured Planctomycetaceae bacterium | reverse complement strand
CATCTTCTCCTCCAAAGTATTCCTGTAGAATGTCGTTGCTCCGCACCCGCCGCTCGATCCCCGTGAGGATTTCCAAATCGCTCGCCAGCGGCGACTCCAACGCCGGGCGGAGGGGGATCGGCACGTCGTCCATGCGGTAGACCGTTCCCCCCACGTGGATGCCGTAGGTGGCCACGGCAAAGGCCACCGTGGCCCCGCGGGTGGTGGGCGTCTCCTTGGGGTCCAGGGCAATCGAGGGGATTCTCGCCAAGTGCTCCCTGGCCGCCTGGGAGAAATTGGCCATCGGGTCGGAGGCCACGATCAGGGCCGCGTCCGCCTCGCCCCGGGCCAGCAGGTCGCTGGCCGTGTATTCGCCCGGGTTGAAACGCGGATAGCCCCGCGAAAGGCTCACCGCAAAGGGAAACCCCGTCCGCCAGGCCAGCACGTTGTCCGCCCCGGTCACGTTGCCGTGGCCCCGGGCCGGCTTGCAGATGAAGCGGGTGTGGGCGTTGAGGTCGCGAGTCAGCTCCAGCAGGGCTTCGCTGTTGAGGTGTTTTCCCCTGGTCATGGTCAGCCCCATGCCGAAAAAAATCGCCCCGAAACGGGCCCCCTTCATCCGCCCGATCAGGTCCTGCCATACGGCCAGCGGAACCCCCGTTTGCCGCTCCACCCCGGCCGCCTCCAACTCCACCCCCTTCAACAACGCCCGCAAGCTCCAAAGGGCCTCGAAATCGGCGCGCGGCTTGATCTGGATGAAAACATCGGCCGCCCGGGCCGATCGCGTCCGCCGCACGTCGACCACCACGCAGGTCCGGTCCTTGCGACCCCGCGGAATGAACTCGCCCTTGGGCATCAGCGTGTATCGGGTAAAGTGGCGGGGGTGGCTCTCGGCCGGGTTGGCGCCCCAGTAGATCACCAGGTCCGCCCGGTGGCGAACCTCGCCCAGGGTGGCCGTCACCTCCCCCACCCCCTGAAACGCCATCCCCGACGGACCGTGGCAGACGCTGCTGGTGGTGTCCAGACTGGCGCCGACCCAGTCGGCAATCGCCGCCGCCTTTCGCTGGGCCTGGCTGGTCGTATCGCTCAGCCCGTAAACCAGCGGGTACTTCGCCCCGCGCAAAATCTCGGCCGCCCGATCCATCCCTTCCTCCACCCGGGCCGGCCGGCCCTCGATCAGGCAGCCGGGCCGGTCCTCGGCGTGGTGGTTCAAGAACCAGGCCTTGCCCAGCCCGCAGGCGTTTTTCGCCGCCACGATCCGGTTGCCGTCGACCTCGAGCACAATGTCGTCGCACACGCATCCGCAGTAGGTGCAGGTCGCATCCTCGACGATCTTCAAGCCCTCGGCCACGCCACGGTCCTCCCACGCGGGTCTCAATCGATCCGCTCCACGACCACGTCGATTCCCTTGCTGGTGGGCATACCGGTCCCCTCGGTGTCGGCCCCCATCAGCCGGCTGGACAGGTCGCCGTAGGCGATGAACAGGACCCCCGGCGGCAATTCCCCCCCTCGGGCCGCGGCGACCGCCACCTCCACACTGCCCGCCGCGCTGGAAACCCGCACCCGGTGCCCCTCGGCCAACTCCAGCCGGGCAAGGTCCTCCGGCGCCATCCGGAGGGTTCCGATCTCGTTCCGATACCCGTCGGTAAACTTCCCCTCGCTGATCCCGCGGCCCTGCTTGCTCGTCCGCCCGGGAATCAGAATGAAGGTCTCTGCCATGGGGGCACGGATGCGCAAGTCTGTAG
>CAYZWG010000747.1:0-1722 GCA_964481605.1 uncultured Planctomycetaceae bacterium | reverse complement strand
ATTCATGGGGAGTCTCCTCGTTTGGGGGCAAAACCAAGGGCAAGACTATTGGGGCTTCCATTGGCCCTTGACCACCCGAACCATCACCACGGTGAGGTCGCCGGGGCCCTCGCTCACCAGGCGGAAGTCCATCTTGCCGGGAAAGGCCCGCCCGGCCGCCAACCGGGAGACCTCGAACGTGGCCGTCTTCAACTGCCCGTCGCCCGAGTTTTCCATCGCGCTGCCGCGAATCTTCTTGCCGGCGGCGTTGGTTGTCAGCAGCCGCCAGCGGCAGGCCGCCTGGTCGACGAAGGTGACCTTCACCAGGGCCGCCGCCGGCCGGGGCCAGAACACCTCGTCCAGACGAAAGGCCAAGCCGTCCTGGCCGCTTGCTCGGTCGGTTCGCCGGGCGTCCTCGTCGTAGTGGACCCCGGGCGGGTCCATGCTGAGGGGAAAGCGGTCGACGCGGCGCGTGGCCACGCTGCGGCTGCCGGGCACGTCGCGCTGGACCAGCCACCGCTCGATGTTCTTCACCGGCCGGTCCTTTCGCCAGCGGAGCCGGCACTGCCGCAAATAGGCCCAGGCGTCGGGCGAATTCTCCCGCTTGCGGCCCAGGCTCAGCCGCACGTACTCATTCAGCTTGGGGTTCAACTCCAGCGTGGCCGGGCCGACCATTACGAAGTTTTGCCGCATCTGCAACGAGCGGAGCCAGCAAAGGCGATGGCGATAGGGATACTGCTCGCGGGGCCCGAACCGCCACTCCCAATACTTGCCGTACTCTTCGTTCTCGTCGCCGCGGAACCGGCCCTCGGCAATCGTGGGATGCGTGTCGTCCACGTGGCAATAGCCCTCGGCGTCGAGGCTCGACGCCCACGCCGGCGAGGAGAAAAGCGCGTGCTGAAAGTCAATCCCCCCGCCGCGAATGCCGGTGCCGTGGTCGAAGGCATATTGCCAGAGGTCCTTGGTCGCCTGGCGGTAGGCCCGGTTGGGTCCGACGGGCCCATTCGACATCCAGGCCAGCTTGTATTCCACCCCCTGGAACGCCTTGAGCATGGCGTCGGTCCGCCGGCGGAGCCAATCGGCAAACACTTCCGGCGTGAGGCCGGAGACCCGCTCGTAGATTTCGGCGTCTTGGGGCCGCAGAAAAAGCTCTTCGCCGCGGGAGGCGCTGATCCCGTGGATGTAGCCGTAAACCACGTCCTCGCGCTGGGCAATGCCCGTCTTGCCGAAGGCCGTGAGAAACTCGCAAAAGGCCTCGTCCACGCCGGGGTTCCAAGGAGGAACGGTCTGCAGCCGCCACGGCTGGTTCTCCTGCAAAAGCGGCACGTCGACCACCGGCGGATGGTACTTTTCCATCACCCAGTCGGGGATGCCCTGGCGCTCCACGCCCATCAGGTGGATGCCGGTTCGCATCCCGGCGGCCCGGTTCTTCTCGATTTCGTCCAGCAGGGGTTTCCAGCGAAACTGGCCGGGCCCTGGGTTGAGGACCTTCCAGCGGATATGCACGCCGCGGACCGTGATGGCCGGATCGAAGCGGCGTTTGCCCCAGGTGACCAGGCCCGAGTAGGGGACCGGCCGGGTGCCCTCGGGCAGCGACCAGTCCCAGCCGGGGCGAACCGTCGGGGTCGCTGCCGGGGCGGCTGCCGGAGCCGCCCGGAGTGGCCCCCCGCTGGGTAACAGCAGGGCCACCGGGAGCAAGACCAATCGGGCAAGGGATTGCCGCCTGCGGTGGATCGTCATGGG
>CAYZWG010000746.1:0-1725 GCA_964481605.1 uncultured Planctomycetaceae bacterium | reverse complement strand
GGTTGCCGCACTTCGCGGCGCCAGCCACGTTTCGGCTCCGCACGGCCGGCCCTACTGGTAGTCGGTCGGCTCCGCCCCGCTGATATAGGCCCGCCAGCCGTCGAGGTGCTCCTTGCTGAGGGAGTTTTCCCGGGTGAACACCGTGTCGACTTGGGCGTTGGTCTCGGGCACGGTGACGCGGACCTTCAGCCGGCCGTTGGAATGGTAGCGAAAAATCACGTCGATCGGCGTACCCACGGGCAGGTTCGGCGGCAGGCGGCCCACGCTGCAACGGCCGATCGGGGTGCAGCTCTCGGGCGAAGGGCTCTCGCCCTCGACCACCTGGACGAGAATCGACTTCTGGCCGACCTTTTGCGTTTTGAAGGTTCGCTTGGCCGTCACCGGCAAGGAGGTGTTGCGGGGGATGAGGATGCCGTTGCGGGCGCGGCCCGTGGCGGGATCGGTGCCCACCACGCCCAGGCTGTGCGAGTTGACGTTCTTCACCCGGAAAGTGGCCGGTTCGCCCCGGGCCCGGGCCAGAAGCTGGGCCGCACGCAGCGCGGCGCCTTGGGCCACCGCCTCGTCGGCGGCCACCGAGGCGTCGGGCCGGAGCCCGGAAATCTCCTCCAGCATCGCCCGCACCATGGGCATTCGGGTCGAGCCGCCCACCAGCAGAATGCGGTCGATCTGGCCCCACTCGAAACCGGCCGCCTGGAGGGTCTGCATGGTGGTGAAGCGGGTGCGGTCGACCAAGTCCCGGGTGGCCTCCTCGAATTGGCGGCGGGTCACCTCGACGCGACTGGTCCGGCCGTGGAAATCGCAACCCACGGCCGCCTTGCTTCGCACCGAGAGGGTCCGCTTGGCGTCTTCACACTCGCGCCAGAGGCGGCCGGCCGTGCGCTGGTCGTCGCGGGGATCGACACCGTATTGGCGAATGAACGACTCGGCCACCAGGTCGACGATTCGCTGGTCCCATTCGTATCCGCCCAACTGGACGTCGCCGTCGGTGGCCATGGCAACGAAGTCGCTGCCGCGAATTTCCATCACGGTCACGTCGAAGGTGCCGCCGCCCAGGTCGTAAACGAGAATTCGCTGCTTTTGGCGGACTGCCCCCCCGGCATCGAGCAGACCCTGCTGGTAGCCGAAGGCCACGGCCGCGGCGGTGGGCTCGTTGATGATGTCCAGCACGTCCAACCCGGCCATGTAGCCGGCGTCCTGGGTGGCCTTGCGGTGAACCTCGTCGAAATAGGCCGGCACCGTGATCACCACCTTGGTGAAGGGGCCGATCTGGGCCGAGCCGTCCAGGCGGAGCTTGTTGAGCACCCAAGCCTCGATCACCTCGGGCGGATATTGCTTGCCGTCGATCGCCCGGCGAAACACCCGCCGCCCCACGTCCCGCTTGGCCCCGTCGGCCACGCGCTCGGCCTCCACGGCGACCGCCTTCAGCGCCTCCTTGCCCACCACCACGTCGTCGCCGTCGAAGAGCACGGCGCTGGGCGTGAGCCGATCCCCTTCGGCGTTGACCAGGGTGGCCGGCTGGCCCGTTTCGTCGATGCGGGCGATGACGGAAAACGTCGTGCCCAAGTCGATTCCGACGGCGGCAGTAGCGATTGCGCTCATGGCCAAAGAAGGCAAAAGAAGACATGCAAGGAAACGATACCCACCTGGTTCCCCACCCCACCTGGTTCCCAGACTGACCTGGTTCCCCACCCCACCTGGTTCCCAAGCTCCAGCTTGGGAACCCAC
>CAYZWG010000745.1:0-1733 GCA_964481605.1 uncultured Planctomycetaceae bacterium | reverse complement strand
GGTTCTTGAACCTGCACCCGGCGGCAGCCGGCAAGAGGTCAGCGTTCGGCGAGGGTCTCCCGACCCCGCCGAGAGAGGACCGATAGTCTGCGGCCTACGAGGCTCTTGTGGCTCCAGCCACACCGGTTCAAGAACCGGTGCTACCCGCGAAGACCCTTCTTTCTTGTCCCCAACCGGAATAGAATCGCCGCTGTTGGTTTCTTGAGTCACGCGAGTTCCTCTCCATGACCTGCCCAGCGACCATCGTTCGCCGCCGCCGGCGCGTCGCGTGCCCAC
Organism: uncultured Planctomycetaceae bacterium; assembly: GCA_964481605.1. GTDB lineage: Bacteria > Planctomycetota > Planctomycetia > Pirellulales > Thermoguttaceae > CAYZWG01. Next base: position 1,457 of record CAYZWG010000745.1, on the reverse strand, counting down.
TTGGGCACACCGCAAATCCGGCCGGTCGGCCGGCCTTCACGTTGGTCGAGTTGCTGGTGGTGATCGCCGTGATGGGCATTCTCATGGCCCTTTTGCTTCCGGCCGTGCAGGCCGCGCGGGAGGCGGCCCGGCGGATGCAATGCAGCAATCACCTCAAGCAGATCGGCCTGGCGATTCTCAACTACGAACAGGTCCACGGCGTCTATCCGCCCCCCAAGACCCGGCGGCCCCGCCACAACGTGCTGGCCTTCCTCCTGCCCTACCTGGAGCAAGGGCCGGTCTACCAGGCGTATGACTTCAACTACAACTGGAGTGCGACGAGGAATCGCCCGGCCCGCCGGACCGACATTCCCACCTTCCTTTGTCCCACCGCGCCCGGCAATCGGACGGTCGACGGCCGGCGCTACCACGTGACCGACTATGCCAATTGCGAAAACATCCACTCCATGGTCTGGAGGCCGCTGGTTGCCGGCGGGGTGATCGCCCCACGGCCGAGTTGGTACAACCTGTTTCAGCCGTATTGGGCGGGGGCTTCCCGGGCGGCGGATGTTCGCGACGGGCTCTCCAACACGTTCATGTTCTTCGAGTGCGGCGGCCGGCCGCTGAAGTATCTCGAAAACGGCCGCCGCGGCGACCCCCTGGCCACGCCCAAGGAGCCCATCTCCGGCGCCGAGTGGGCCAGCGACGAGGCCGAATTCTGGATCCACGAAGTCTGCGGCCAGGGCACCCGGCTCTTCAACTGCTCCAACCGCAACGAAATCTACAGCTTCCATCCGGGCGGAGCCAACTTTCTCTACGGCGACGGCTCCGTCCATTTCCAGAGTGAAACCATGCGAACCGAGACCTTCGTCTCGCTCTTTACCCGAGCCGGCGGCGACGTGGTCAAGTGAATCGGCAGCGCCGTGTTTCGAGAGAGGTGTCCCCGTGAGCGAAATCGTCCGCTTTTCCGTCTCCGTGGAAGACGACCTGCTGGAACAGTTCGACCGCTACTGCCGCCGGGAGCAGTTCGCCACCCGCAGCGAGGCCGTGCGGCAATTGATTCGCGACCGACTCACACGGCGGGCCTGGGAGTCGGGCTCTGAAGAGGTCGCCGGCACCCTCACGCTGGTCTACGACCACCACCGCCCCCAGCTTCGCGACAAGCTGATGGACCTCCAGCACGACAACACGGACCTGGTGGTCTCCGTGCTGCACGCCCACCTGGAGCACGACGTCTGCCTGGAGGTGATCGTGTTGCGAGGGCAGGCCGAGCGGTTGCAGCATATCGCCGCCCAACTCCGAGGGCTCAAGGGCATCTACAAGGGGGAGTTGGTGATGGCCAGCGCGTCCGTGCCGCCGGCCGGCAGAGCCGGCCCTACGGACCCGGCGTAATCGTTCATGGGGTCGCGGCCGGATTGTGGGGACGCGCTCGACAGGGCCGCGGCTGGGTGTTACATTGGATTGAATCGTGTTACGCC
>CAYZWG010000744.1:0-1749 GCA_964481605.1 uncultured Planctomycetaceae bacterium | reverse complement strand
TGCCGGTTGTAGGGATTTTTTGGCTTTTTCGGCTGGGCAGCCAATACGCCGGCGGTGGGCGTATCGGCCGTCTACGCCCGACGCCGTTTGGGGGCGGAACGCGAGCCGTGGCCGGCCGGGGCGGCGCCCAGGATTCTCAGCGTGTGAAAGACGATCGCCACCAGGCCGATGGCGGCCAGGATGTTGCGGAGTTGCTCCGCCCGGCTGGCTCCACCGAGCATGGGGGTCGGGGCCGGCGGGGCGCCGGATTCGTCGGCCGTGGTCGTCGGCAAGGGTACGCCTTTGGGCGCCGGTTCGGCGGCGGCACGCCACGGGGCCCGCGGATTCGGGCGGCCGGGGGTGGCTCTGCCGGCTGCGGTTTCTGGCCCGGACCCGGCGGCGATGGCCGCCACGGGCAGTTCCTTGCCCCCCCGGCGAGTTGGTTTGTCGGGCGTTTCCCGGCTGGTATGCCACTGGGCCGCGTTTCCGGCCGGCCGCGGCGGCGAGGGCTGGGCGATCATCGTCGCCGGCGCGGTGGCCGGCAGCGAGTCGAAGCGGTGGTTGACCGTGGCCAGAAACCACCGCACCCGACCGCAATAGCTGCCCGTGGTGCTGCCGCCGCCCGCACCGAAGAGCACCCCGGCCAACTCGCCCTGCTGGTTGAAGATGGGCCCGCCGGAATCGCCTTGCCGGGCGGAGGCGGAGAGTTCGACCATCTCGAAGGGGTGGTTTCCGCCGGGCGAGACGTACTGCCGGCACCGCCCGGTCGCCTCGCGATAGCGGCCCGATCCGTATCCGGCAATGGTCAGCGGCTCACCCGGCTGGGGTGCCCGATCGGCGATCCGCACGGGCTGGACGTGGGGACGCCACACGGCCAGCGCGGCGAGGTCCCAGTCGCGGTTGGTCGACAGAATGGTGGCCGCCGAGCGGAACCCGTCGGCAAAGGCCACGGTGACCGGGCCGCGGACGTCGCGAACGACGTGCCAGTTGGTGAGCACCAAGCCGTAGTCTCCCCGCACGTCGACCAGGGTTCCGGAGCCCAGCGACATGGCGTCCCCTTCGGAGACGATCACCCGGACCACGGCCGGGCGGGGCGCCGTGGCCGAGAAGCCGGACCAGGCGGGCAACCCTCGGGCGAGGTGGGGTGTCCCGCCGGCCAGCGTCGCGCAGGCAAACGCGCCCATCCAGCAGGCGAAGCGTTTCACCGGGACTGGGCCTCACTTGGGAGCGGTCAGGGCATGGTTTCCGCGTCAATCCTTGGTGGAGACGGCCTGGACGGCGCGTCGCTTGGCTTCGTTTTTCACGATCCGCCGTAGCAACTCACGGCGGAGACGTTTCCATTCGTCGCTCCGCGCCGATCGATTCTTGTTCGGTTGCATGAAGGCACCTACGCGGCGATGGGACGGCCGCCCTTGAGCTCTCCGCTGCGGGGGGGAAAATCCTTACCGTGGTTGTGAGCATCCTTGAGCCGCCTCAACTCGGCCCGAAGGGCCTGCTCGGCCAGTTGGGTGAGCGTCAGCCGGACCGGATAGCCGGCCAGGTAGACGGCGGCGTTGCGGGCCTCGTCGAGCAAGTCGGCGGGCAGATAGAGGGTGGCTCGCACCTTGGGGAAACCCTGGGCGTGATTTGGTCGGTGCACGGGTCCGTCCTCCCAGCTTCGAGTCGATGCCTTTTTCCGGGTGCGGCGTCAAACGTCTGACGTTTTGCTACGTTAAGGGAGTGTCGGACTCAGGCCCAGCGAAGGCGAGAAAATCGGCCCGCGGCGGACTC
>CAYZWG010000743.1:0-1767 GCA_964481605.1 uncultured Planctomycetaceae bacterium | reverse complement strand
ACACCCGGGCGGTGTTCCTATTCGATGGGTGGGGTGAGTCGCCCTGACCTCTTGTGGCAAAGCCACACCGGTTCAAGAACCGGTGCTACCCACGACGACCTCTTGTGGCAAAGCCACACCGGTTCAAGAACCGGTGCTACCCACTCGGGAGACCCGCGCCAAACACGGGCGGGTTCGCCAAACACGTCACTCCGGCCGAAGCACGGCCGAGCTGAACTGTTCACCCGCCCAGAGAATCAGCTTGCCGGCATCGGGCCGGTTGGACGAATGGGCCTCCAGCGACCAGGGAATCAAGTAGGCCAGCACGATTCCCGTGTTCGTCTCGGCCACGTACAGCGCCGCTCGGGGAGGGCGGCGGCGCTGACCGGCGACGCGGCGAATGTCCACGACCCCGGTCGTCATCAGGTAGCTGGGATTGGTGGGCATTTGGAGTTCCTGGACCCCGGCGCGCCCGCCGAGCTTCTGGTTGTGTGCGGCAATCACGTTGGCCAGGTCGGCATGGATGTTGGTTTCGTAGACCGCCTGGAAGTTTGCCGTGGTGTTCGACAACACGGCCCCCCGCAGCGTTCCGGTGAGGAAGTCGAGATAGTAGACGGCCTCGGTGGTTTCGTCGACGGGCCCGGTGGCCAGGGCAAAGTTGTCGACACGATCGGTGGCGGTGGCGTGCAGCGGCGTCTGGGGCCAGAATCCCCCCAGCATCAAGCCCACCACCAGTCCCAACGCCAATCCAGCAAGCCAGCCGTAATCTCGCACGCGGGCCATGGCACGACCTCCGTCTTTCAAGGCAGGTCCGAATTCGTTCTCGACTGCGGGCTGACCACCCCGTTGGCGGTGCCCTTTCTCCGGCGGTACACCCCCGGGGGGGCAGACGTCCAGCCCTCATCTTACCCGCTTTTCGCACATCCATCCAGGCGAACCCCAACCACCCCGGCCGGCGGAGGAAAACAGGGGCCAGGTGTCTCGGACCCTTGAAAAGGGGATCGAATCCGTCTATAAACGTCGGGCAAAGTCTGTAGGCCGGGTCGCGATCTGGCCTACCGAGTTCGCGTGGGTGGGGTGTACGTCCGGGCGTGTAGTTCTCAAACCCTTCCCCCACCGGCACGGGGCCGGCGGGGAGCAGCTCTAAATGGCGCAGTCCCATTGCGCAGCTTGAAGGAGTCCAATGATGGCAACAGTAAACGTGGCTCTCGTCGGTCAGGGTTTCATGGGGCGCACCCATTCGAACGCCTGGGGGCAGGTCAACAAGTTTTTCGATCCGCCGACCAAACCGGTGATGCACACGGTCTTCGGGCAGGAACAAGAGAACCCCCAAGCGTTTGCCGACAACTGGGGCTGGCAGAATGCTTCCACCGACTGGGAAGCGCTGGTCGCCTCGCCGGAGATTGGGCTGGTCGACGTGGTGACTCCCAATTACATGCACGCCCCCGTGGCCCGGGCCGCCATCGAGGCCGGCAAACCCTGCTCCTGCGAGAAGCCGATCGCCGGCACCCTGGACGACGCCCGCCAAATGGTCGACGCCGCCAAGGCGAAGGGCGTGCCCACGTTTGTCTGGTTCAACTATCGCCGCTGTCCCGCCGTGGCCCTGGCCCACCAGCTTGTGAAGGACGGCCGGGTGGGCAAAATTCGCCACCTGCGAGCCGCCTACCTGCAAGACTGGGCCGACGAATCGGTCCCCCTGCTGTGGCGATTCGATAAGAAGCTGACCGGATCGGGCGCGCACGGCGACCTCAACGCCCACATCATCGACATGGCCCGCTTCGTCACCGG
>CAYZWG010000742.1:0-1786 GCA_964481605.1 uncultured Planctomycetaceae bacterium | reverse complement strand
GATGAACGGCTTTCATCAATAGCAGAGATTTTCGTCACCCCAGCCTCGCCCTCCCCCCTACGCACGAAGCTCCCCTTTCCCCCAAGACAAGCTAATGCGTGATCGCGTACACCAAGATGTTCGTGCCGATCTTCAAGGCGTCGTCCTCCGCTACGCCGTAGCTGTAGGCGTGGGGGAATTGCTCCCAGCCGTTGCCCAGGTCGAACTTGCTGTAAATCACCGCCAAGCGACCGTCCAGCGTGATCCCCTCCAACTGGGGCGCGTCCGAAGGACCAAAGTCCTCCCGCACCCGCGGCGTGTAATCCACCTGCGTCACGTCGTAGTGGCAATGATAAAGCGGATGGTCCAGCGCGATCCGCTCCAAGGGATGCTCGGGCAACGCCCGGGCCACCTCCCGCCGAAACGCCAGGTCGAAACTCATCCGTCCGCAACAGGCGTCGGCCACCAGCAGCCCACCCGCCTTGAGATAACGCTGCAACCGCCCCACCTCCTCCTCGCTCCAGTGAAACTCCCGGTGGCCCGTCATGTACACCAGCGGGAAGGTCGCCGTCTGGGGATCGTCCAGCCGCACGTTCTGGCGCTTGAACTTCACCTCCAGGGTGGAGTTATCCCGGGCGTACTTCAACAGGTTGTGCACCGCCGAGGGGTCGGGGTCCCAGTCGCCCTGGTGGATCAGTTGGGCAAACACGAGGTCGTCCCGGGTGGGGGCCTGGGCCTCGTAGTAGACCTTCGTGGTGCTCAAAAAGCGAGCCAGTTGATAACAGCCCAGGATGTAGGTAACCAGGTTGGCCCCCACCTGCCGGGCTTGGTCGATCACCACCCGTGTCCCCCGCGGATGCTCGTGGCCGTCCCAGCCGCAGGTCAGGTCCGCGGGCGAGAAAATCACCCCGCTGCGGCAGCCGAAGTCGATCGACTCCAGGCAGGGCGCGTCGCTGTACTGGGTGCCGTCCGCCCTCTTGTAGGTAAACGCCCCCAGCTTGTAATAGGAGGAGAAGAGGGGCTCCTCGGGCAGCATCTTGTGCAGCGGCCGGCCGGGAAAAATCTTCTCCATCTCGCGGCGAAAGGAATCGGCGAAATCGTTCCAGCCGCAGCAGGCGTCGCCCAGGATTGTGCCCCCGTCGGCCACGTAGCGGGCCAGCCCGGACCGCACCTGGTCGTTGAGCTCGAAGGAATTGTGCCCGGCAAGGAGGACCACCGGCAACTCGCGGGGATCGTAGGAGAACTTGGCCAGGTCGGTCTCGATCGAGCGGTAGTTGATTCCCAGCTTCTGGCTGGTCCACTTCAGCAGGGTGTCGACGTCGGCCGGGTCGCTCATCCAGTCGCGATACATCACCCGCTTGCCGTCGCGATTGATCCACCGCGGCTGGCCCATGGCGGCCTTGCCGATCAGGGCCGGGGGGCTGGGGGGGCGTTTCTTCTCGCTGCGGCGAAGGGGGGTTACCGGGAGGGGCAGGGGGGCGAACGACTCGCCGCCGGTGCGGCTTTGCGGCTTGGCCTTGGGCGGCGGCCCGCAGTCGATGGGGCCGGAATTCTCCTGGGCAAACCCCCAAATCGGGCTCCCAAGCCCGACAGCTCCCCCCACCGTGGAGAAAGCCCCCACCCGCTCCAGGAACCGGCGGCGGGAAAGAGACGACTTGCGTGATTTGGAATGGACCATTGGTATCGGCTCCGCAGCAGGTTGTTTCGCGGCTTACGGCGGATTCAGTCGCTACCCCTATTGTATCACCCACCGTGGGGCGAGAAACGGTAGGGGAAAAAGGGGCGAAATCCGGCGAACCCCGGGGGG
>CAYZWG010000741.1:0-1787 GCA_964481605.1 uncultured Planctomycetaceae bacterium | reverse complement strand
CCACATTCAAGCTTGACCTTGTCGTAGATCACCGGAATCGGTTTCTCTTCGACCACGTCAAAGCCTCGTTTTCGTAGTTCGTAGGCCAGGCAAATGCGATAGGCGGATTCCAACAACCCCGGTCCAAGTCGCTTATGGACTTCGATGGCGGCTCCGATAATCGCGTGAGTCAGTTCGTTGGTATCCATGGCTCCGAATCACACTCCGTGTCCTCCCTGCCTCTGTGTTTCCATTCCCTTATGCGGAAACCGAGCCCTTGCAGACGACTCTTGATGGCGGTTTCCAGCTTGGCTGCCTCCGCGAACTGCTCGTTCCGTGTTGTTGCCGACTGGTGCGGTCTGGATGTGAAACACGGAGGCACGGAGTTCACGGAGACGACCAGATTCTTCTGATGCTGCGCCCTCTGGGTTTACCATTCTTTGAATCATCACTCAGTACCCGTTCACGATTCGATGCACGCCATCGACCAATTTTTCCTCGTGGAAGTTAATCAGCAACCCGAACCGCTGGCGAGGGACGCCATTCGTGCGTTTTCGTCCCTCGCTAGCACTTCGGGCTCGTGTTGCACTTTTCTTGCGACGGGCCATATTTCCCGGGACTCGCCTCAGGGAACCAATTGGCGGATGAACCGCACCTTGGGCCGGCCGCCCTTGCCGCTGAGATGTTCGGCAAGGTAGCGCTTCCGTTGGCGGCGATCGTGGGGCGCGCGAAAGTTGTCGCCCTTTTGCAGGATCGGGCGGAAGTCGGGCATGGCCCCAAACGCCCGCGTGCCGGCCAACTGGCAGGGGAACCAGTGGCCCCCGCCCTCCTTGTCTTGCAGGTAAAACTCCGCATAGCAGTGCCCGGGAATCCACACGGTTCGGGCCGGAATCTCCCCCGCTCGGCAAATGGCGATGAACAGCGACGACATGTCCTCGCAGTCGCCGGTCTTGTCGTTCAGCGCCGCCACCGCCCCCTTCAACGCGCCCTCCTGGTATTCCACGTGCTCCCGCACCCAATCGTAGATCGCTTCCACTCGCTGCCAGGGCATCGCCGCGTCGACGCCGATCTGCTTGGCCAGGGCCCGAATCTCTCGGTGACGGCAATCGATGTACGGGCTGGGGCCCAGGTAGGCGCGAAGCTCGCGAGGTAGCTTTCGCTCCTCGGGCAACCGGTAGATCGACGTGTCCTTCGGCTCCAGTTGCGCGCTCTTGGTGACCTCCACGGTCACCACGGCTCGGGCCTCTTCTCCCGCCCGCAGACGAGCAATTCGCACGACCATCTGCTTCACCGTGCCCTCGACCATGCGGTAGCTCACCTTGGCCGACGAGGAGACGTCTTCCTCGGCGATGGTGACTTGCTGCTCGGGCCAGTCGACGGGCACGGGAACCGTGGCCTCGATCCCCTGGCAGGGGCCGCTGGCGGCGGTCACAATCACGCCCGCCTGCCAGCGCTGGGTCTTCGACTGGCCCAGCGGGCAGCCTTTCGAGTCCGCCTGCTTGAACTGCCCGAAGGCCGTGCCGGCCAGCACGGTCCACGCGATCAGCCACGCCCCGAGATGTCGCACCTGCACGTCGGTCACCTTGAATCGCTTGGGTTTTGCTCTTTGCCGGAAACGCTTCGCCTCTACTGCCATTGTACTTTCCCGTACTTTGGGGAGGACAGAATTCCGGCGTTTCGTCCCTCCCCGCGAAGGACCGCGGCTCCCCCCAGAGATTGGTATTGCCGGCTGGCCGCGTTCGGCGCGGGTCTCCCGGGTAGCCCAGGTTCTTGAACCTGGGCCGGCGGCAGCCGGCAAGAGGTCAGCC
>CAYZWG010000740.1:0-1792 GCA_964481605.1 uncultured Planctomycetaceae bacterium | reverse complement strand
GGCGGCGGGGGACCTGGTGGGAGGGTCCTGAGCCGGCGGGGGAGTGGCCAAATTGCCGGGCTTTGCCGCTTGGCTACCCCGGCGGCGGCGCTAGAATGAACAGCGCTTGGCGCGGGTCGGGCGACCCCGCCGATGAAGAAACGTTCGGCGCGGGTCTCCCGACCCCGCCGACGGGCCTGGCCGAGGGTCTCCCTGAATCCGTGCCAACGGTGGATGAGGGAGCCCATCGGTCGAATTCGGTGCGGGGTCGGGAGACCCGCGCACAACGCGAACCGCGAACCGCGCACAACGTGATGCGGTGCCCCTGACCGGCCGCCGATGTCTCTCCTACCAAGAACCGCTTGAGAAACGCTTTTCATGGCAACCACCGCGATCCGACCGGCCAACCTGCGGGAGCTTCGCTCCAGCGGCTGGCGGTCCAGACCGATCAAGCAGGAAATTCGCGACCACTTCCTCCCTGCCCTGGCCGCCGGCGAGGAGTTGTTTCCCGGCATCATCGGCTATGAAGACACGGTCATCCCGGAGATCAATCTGGGGCTGATCGCCGGGCACGACCTGTTGTTCCTGGGTGAGAAGGGGCAGGCCAAGAGCCGGCTGATGCGGCTTTTGGTCCGCTTTCTGGACGAGGAAATCCCCTACCTCGACGTGCCCGGCGTGCCGGTCCACGAAGACCCCTATCGGCCGATCACCAAGCCGGGACGACGGATCATCGCCGAGTTGCCGGAGGAAAAAATCCCCATCGCCTGGTGGAATCGGCGGGATCGCTACGCCGAGCGGTTGGCGCCGGGCACGAAGTTTGCCGACGTGATCGGCGAGATCGATCCGGCCAAGCTGGCCGGCGGCACCAGCATGTCGGCCGAGGACGCGCTCCACTTCGGGCTGATTCCGCGGATGCACCGCGGTATCTTCGCCATGAACGAACTGCCCGAACTCGACGAGTTGGTTCAGGTGGGGCTGTTCAATATTCTGGAAGAGCGGGACGTGCAAATTCGCGGCTATCCGGTCCGCTTCGAGATCGACTGCATGATCCTGTTTTCGGCCAACCCGGCCACCTACAACCGCAGCGGCAAGGTGATTCCGCAACTGAAGGATCGTATCGGCTCGGTGATTCACACCCACTATCCCCGCGATCGTCCCTTGGGGATCGAGATCACCCAGCAGGAGGCGGGGATCGAGCTGGACGGCGAGCTGCCTGTCGTCGTGCCCTATTTCATGCGGGAAGTGGTGGAACAGATCAGCATTGCCGCCCGGCGGTCCAAGTACGTCGACCACGATTCGGGCGTAAGCGCGCGGATGGGGATCGCCAACTATCGGGGGATGGTGGCCAGCGCGCGGCAGCGGGCGGCCGTGCTGGGCGAACGGCCCGCCGTGCCCCGAATCAGCGACCTGGGCCACATCTATTCCACCTCGCTGGGGAAGCTCGAAATGGACATGATGTCCAGCCACCAGATGAGCCAGCGGCAGGTGCTCGACGCGATCGTGGCCGAGGCGATCCGCGACGTGTTCGACGAATACGTGCAACGCCATGGCCTGGAGGAAATCGCCGAGATCTTCGCCCGCGGCGTGAAGATCGAGGTCGGCGACCTGCTCCCCTCCAGCCAGTACGCCAAGCGGCTCAAACACGTGCCGCCGGCGTGGGAAAAGGCCTTCGAGGTGAACGCCTCCAGCGACCCGGCCATGCGCGCAAGCTGCGTGGAGTTCGTGCTGGCGGGGCTCTACGCCCACGAAACGATCTCCCGTTCGCAGCACCACGGGCGGATCGTCTACGAGATTCCCTGAGGCAAGTCGCCCG
>CAYZWG010000739.1:0-1793 GCA_964481605.1 uncultured Planctomycetaceae bacterium | reverse complement strand
GGGGGTGGGGGGGGGGCTTTTAGCCGCGTTTTCGTGGCGGGATGCACGCCCGAGCCGCCGGCCGACGCCGCCGAGGCAACGCATGAACCGGCCAAGACGCGGCAGGGTCTGCGGGTGGATACGGTGGCGCCGAGTCCCCGGTTGCCCGACACGGTTCGCATCGCGCTGAAGATGAATCGGCCGTACCGCCTGGCCGTGCTCGACTGGGAGGGGCTCGACGGGCAGGACGGTTTCGAGTTGCTCGATGCGTTGTGGCAGATCGCTCCCCAAATGGCGGCGGTGGTGGCCTGCTCCGATCCAGACGGCACGCGGCAAGAGGCATTTGGGCGTTGGCAGGTGGCGGACCGGTATTTCATCGTGCCGGAGACTTGCGATCCTCCCCTCTGGCGACAGGTGGTTGCCGTCCAGCTTGATCGGCATTTGCTCCGCGAAGAGTTGCGCCAAACCACCGCGGAGTTGGAACAAGCCCGCGCCAGCGCGGCGCAAGCGCGGCAATGCGGCAAGCAGGCGGAACAGTTCAAGAATGAGTTCTTGGCCAACATGAGCCACGAGATCCGCACGCCGATGAACGCCATCCTGGGTTTCTCGCGTCTGCTGATGAAGGAGCCACTCAAGCCCCGCCAGGCCGAGAAGCTGCGCTACGTGCTGGAAGCCGCCAATACACTGTCCGACATCATCGGCAACGTGCTCGATTTTGCCAAGCTGGCCGGGGGCCAGTTCCGCTTGCAAAACACGCGGTTCGATCCGCGGGCCGTGATCCACGGAGTGCTCCAAAGCACCTGCTCGGCGGCCCGCGAAAAAGGATTGTCCGTCAGTTGCCATGTGCAGCAGGCGATTCCCTCCCGGCTGCAAGGCGACGGGACGCGATTCCGGCAGATCCTGGTCAACCTGGTGAACAACGCCGTCAAGTTTACCGCGCAAGGATCGATTCACATTCAGTCGACGATCGACGAAGAGACCGAGAAGATGGTCTATCTGCGTACGGTGGTGACCGACACCGGCGGGGGAATTCCGGCCGACCGGCAGGCGATCGTGTTCAAGGAATTTGCCCAGGCCGACGGCTCCACCACGCGGCAGTTCGGAGGGCTGGGCCTGGGGCTGACGATCTGCAAGCAATTGGTGGACCGCATGGACGGACAGATCGGGTTTCGCAGCGGCGACGGGCAGGGGAGCAGTTTCTGGTTCACCGTGCCGCTGGCGAAGACGCCCGAGCCGGCTCCGCTGCCGGCCGCCGAGAGTGGGACCGGGGCGAAGAAGATGCCCTCCGTGCCGCCCCGGGCGGCCACCGCCGGCGGCGACTCACGGCTGTGTCTTTTGGTGGCCGACGACGACCCCCTCACGCGAACGCTGCTGGAGGCCCTCCTCACCCGCGCGGGATGCCTCGTCGATCTGGCAACCAACGGTACCGAAGCATTGGAGCTGGCCGAAGCCGGGCGATACGACCTGGTGATCACCGACGTCTGGATGCCGGAAACGGACGGCTTCGAAGTGATTCGGCAGATTCGCCGGCGGGAGGCGTCGACCGGCCGGCACGTGCCGATCTTGGCCCTGACGGCCGAGAACAGCGACGACGACCGGCAGTGTTGTCTGGCAGCGGGGGCCGACGAGTACCTCGCCAAACCGTTCACCCCTGAAGCACTGTTCGAGACCGTGGGCCGACATTGCCGCGATTTCCTCGAGGCGATCGACCCCGAACAGTTCGGCGACCACGCCCAGCCGGTCGAGACCGAATTGGCCCTGGCCGGTTGCTTCGCCGCATTGCGCCAGGCGCTGGCCGACCAGGACCTTGCCCG
>CAYZWG010000738.1:0-1806 GCA_964481605.1 uncultured Planctomycetaceae bacterium | reverse complement strand
GCCGATCACACTGCGGCACCGCAGCGAGTAGCCGGGGTCCTCGAGCACGTAGAGGCCGCCCCCGGGACGCTGCCGCCAGCCGTAGTATTGGGCCACCTCGTGGCTATAGTTCGGCGGCACCCGCTTGCAAAACAGCAGCTTGCGAAAGTTCAACAACGGGTTACCCAGGGCCACTTCCCGCTTCAAGAGCCGCACCCGCAAGTAGAGCCGGCGGCAGGCGGCCAGGTCGTCGCCGAGCCCTTCTGCCCGGGCGGCCAGCCGGTCGAGCGTCTCGACCTGCCCGGCAGGGAAGTCGGCCGGGCCGAAGGTCCCCAGATCGGCCAGCAGCACCCGCGTGGCATCGAGCTGCGCCGCCACCGCCGCCCGGTACGAGGCGGGCGTCTCCTCGATGGCGTCGTCCCGGCGCCATTCGGCCTCCGCCGCCAGGAACATGCCCAGCTCCGGCGGCCGCCGCAGGTGGCCGCCGAGGTCCGTCCAGGCCGACTCGATTCGCTCGGCCAGCGGCCCGCACCGGGCCACCGCCCGGGGGTCGTTCAGCAGCCGCGCCAGCCACTGGAATCCCGCGGTGGGGCGACCTTCGTAGGCCGCCATCCAGCCACCGGCGGCACCCTGGTTGTTGAAGCGCAGCCGGAGCAGCCCGTCCTTGTCCAGCCCCGCGCGAAAGCGCCACCCATCGCCCGGCCGAAACACCAGCACCACGCCCGAGCGGCTCGCTTCGTCATCCACCACGAACACCGGCAGGGCCTCGTCGGCAGTGACTTCCACCGCCCCGCCGGCCGGCACCTCCACCCGCCGCAGCGAAAGCTCCGGTCCCAGTAGCCAGAGGCTTGGCCCCGGCGGAGGCGGCTGGTGGTCGATCAGCATTTCATAGAACCAGTGGCCCTGGCCCTGCTTCGTGCCGAACGACGCCGAGGCCCGAAACTGCTCGCCGTCGGCGTAGGTGACCGTGGGGTCCCAGCCGGTCGTGTCGCAGAAGATCTGCCCCCGCTTGTGGACGATGAATCGCAACGAATCGCCCGCCCGCACGTCGAGCGTCAATTCGTGGGTCGCGCCCTGGCCGTCGTCGCCGTCGATCTCCGCCTTCCAGATTTCTTGCCGGCCCAGCCGGATGCTGGCCCGAATGCCGTCGCCGTCGCGGTGGAGTTTGAAGACGCGGCCGCGGACGGTCACTCGCCCGTCGCGGGGGACCTCGAACCGCCGCACGCTGGGCGTGTTCTCGCCCGGATGATGCCAGTCCTTGCCCACCCGGGTCCAGTCGGGCCCGGTCCAATAGGTCGAGCCGTACCACTCGTCCTGGCGATACGCAAGCGGCGTGTAGCCGCGGTCCTGGGGAGGGCGTCGGACCCGAAAGGCCAGGTCGATTCGGCGTGGTGCGGCGTCCGCCGGCGTGCTGCCCAGCCACCACGCTCCCAGCCGCGGCTCCCACCGCGTTTCCAGCGGCTTCTCCGCGCCGCCGGGTTCCGCCGTGGTTTGTGATTCCAACTTCCCCATCAAGGCATTCGCCGCGGAGCGGTCGCCGGCAGCCTGCCGGCCCGGCTGCTGGGCCGAAGCCGCGGTCGCCACGAGAGCAACAAGCACCACGCCGGTCAGCCCGCCACGTTGCAAACCCATCGGCATCTCCTCCAAGTAGGGCCGGCTGGGCTCGGGAGGGCGAGGCTCCTGCCGAGCCGTGGGGGCGGCATTCACCCTGATTTCTCGGCTCGGCAGGAGCCTCGCCCTCCCATCTTGTTGCCGAAGCGAAACAAAAACCCAGCCCGGCGGGGATTCTCATTGTAACCTGCCCATGCCGCCACCCTCAACGAAACA
>CAYZWG010000737.1:0-1809 GCA_964481605.1 uncultured Planctomycetaceae bacterium | reverse complement strand
CGTCGAGCGGGGTTCCTTGACCGCCCGATTCCGCCTCCCCTAGAATACGGTTCTTGGGGGTCGACGGAGTGAACCTCCGTGTTTTCGGCCCGTTCCCGGCGTGCTTTTCCAAGGAACCAACCCTCCCGGGGGACTGGCCGTGCATGTTGTCGTCAACGGCGAGACGTGCGAACTGGCTGAAGGAGCCAGCGTGGCCGAACTGTTGGACCAGTTGAAACTCGCCGGGCGGTTCGTGGCGGTGGAACGAAACCTCGAAATCGTGCCCCGGCAGAAGCACGCCGAGTGCCGTCTGGCCGACGGCGACCGCTTGGAAATCGTGACCCTGGTGGGTGGAGGATAGCGTGATGTCGACGGAAGCGACCGCTGATCCACTACGGATCGGCTCCCACACGTTCACCAGCCGATTGATCGTCGGCACGGGCAAGTACGGCACCTACCCGCAGATGGCCGAGGCACTCGACGCCGCCGGGGCGGAGTGCATCACCGTGGCCGTTCGCCGCGAGCGGTTGATCGACGCGGAGGGCAACAACCTGCTCGATTTTCTGGACACGGATCGCTACACGATTTTGCCCAACACGGCCGGTTGTTTCTCGGCCGAGGACGCCGTTCGGGTCGCCCGGCTGGGACGCGAAATCCTCAACCAGATGGGAAATCCCGGTGCCGACTGGGTCAAGCTGGAAGTGCTGGGCGACACGAAGACGCTGCTGCCCGATCCGGTGGCCACCGTCGAGGCGACCGGGAAGCTGGTGGCCGACGGATTCCAGGTGCTGGTCTATACGAGCGACGATCCGGTCACCGCCAAGCGGATCAAGGAAGCCGGCGCCACCAGCGTGATGCCGGCCGGCAGCCCCATCGGTTCCGGCCAGGGAATCCTCAATGCCAACAACATCCGCATCTGCCTGGAGTATCTCAAGCAGGGTGAGCCCGCCTACCCGGTGATTGTCGACGCCGGCGTGGGCACGGCCAGCGACGTGGCCTGCGCCATGGAATTGGGCGTGGACGGGGTGCTACTGAACACGGGGATTGCCCATGCGAAGGACCCCCTGCGGATGGCCAGGGCGATGCGGCTGGCGGCCGAGTCAGGCCGCTTGGCCTGGCAGGCCGGCCGGATCGCGAAAAAACTCTACGCCACGGCCTCCAGTCCCACGGAGGGAGTGATCACCGGCGGGTGAGGCCGCCGCGGGCGCCACCCGGCGGGGGGGGCGCCTCTTGTCGAATTAGGGAGGTTCGGTCAGAATTGTGGTGTGCGCCGCTAGGCGAAACGGCCGGTCCGGTGGACCCAACACGACACTTCGATAAGGAGGAGTTGCCATGTCGCGAACTGGTTTGTTGTTGGCGGGCTTTGCCCTGTTGGGCCTGGGTTTCGTGCTGATCGGCTGCAACCGAGCCCCGAAAGCGCCCCCGCCGGAGACGCTCAAGCCCGCGCAGCCCCTCGACACAACCGAGACCCCGGAGGAATCGCCGAAGGCAGCCGAGGCCCCGAAGAAGACGGACAAGGCGGCGGAGGGTTCGGACAAGGCGGCGACGGACAAACAATCGCAGGCGTCGCCGAAAGTGGAGCAGGCCCTTGCCGAACTGTCCAAGGAAGACCGCGCGGCGGCCGAAAAGCAGAAGCTCTGCCCGGTCAGCGGGAATCTCCTGGGTTCGATGGGGACCCCCTGCAAAGTCACGGTCAAGGATCAGGTCGTTTTCCTCTGCTGCCCGGGCTGCGAGGGCAAGATCAAGGAAAACCCCGACAAGTACCTGGCCAAGCTGGGCAAGTAGGAACGTCGCCCGGGCGACATGGGGGCGCGCAGAGCCATGGCCTTT
>CAYZWG010000736.1:0-1816 GCA_964481605.1 uncultured Planctomycetaceae bacterium | reverse complement strand
GCGTTGGCTTCATTTTTCCTCCATCATCCTGGCGCGGCCGGCGGCCGCAACCAAAAACCGTAGGCAAGTCTGAGGAAATAACATACTCGTGCTGGGGAGACCCGTGGTCGGCGGTTTCGGCGAGGTCGGGAGACCTGCGCCGAGCGCTACCACGGCCCGTACGCGAGGCCACGGAGAACCGTTGGGGGTGGCAGCGGCGAGTAGTTTCCAAACCCTCAACCCACCGGCACGGGGCCGGTGGGGCGTAACACCTGAAATCTCAAGACTTTACGTTCTTCAACCTCCGCTAAGTGGCGCTGTCCAACTAGGCAAGTCCCAGGAAATAACATATCCGTGCCGGGGAGACCTGCGCCGCGGCGGTTTCGGCGAGGTCGGGAGACCTGCGCCGAGCGCTGGGTACTCCACTTCCCGCGAGTTGCCCTACGCAAATCCGTACTCCTGGAACCAGCGCCAGGCGTCCTCCGCGGTCTGGCTGATCGGTCGGCGGCGGTAGCCCAGTTCGGCCTCGGCCCGGGCGCTGGAATAGTCCTTGGGCAGGGCGGCCAGGGCGATCGCCCCGGAATTGACGTCCGGCTCGCGCCCCGTCAAGGCACCCCACAAGTCGCCGCTCCAGCCCACCACCCGCAACACGCCCCGCGGGGCGACTCCCCACGGCCGCCGCGTCCCGGTCACTTGGGCAAACAGCCGCCATGCGTCGAGGTAGGTGATCGTCTCGCCGGCCAGCAGATAACGCCGGCCCGGCCGGCCCCGATCCATGGCGGAGAGCATCGCTTCGGCCACGTCGCGCACGTCGCAAAGACTAAAGTTGCCCCGCGGCGCGAGAAACCCTCGTCCCCGGGCCACTTCCAGCAGCATTCGCCCCGAGGACGGCTTCCAGTCCCACGGGCCCAACATGAAGGCCGGAATCACGACCACGGCGTCCAGCCCCCGCTCGCCTTCCTCCAAGACCGCCTTCTCCGCCTCGCGCTTGCTGGTCACGTAACTCACGGCGACCGAGTCGGCCCAGGGCGAGTGCTCATCCGCCGGCGCCTCGGCCGTGCAGGCCCCCAAGGTGTCGCTGCTGGAGACATGCACCAGGCGGGCCCGCTGCCGCCGCGCCGCCCGGGCCACGTTTCGCGTTCCCTCCACGTTCACCCGGCGGTGCTGATCCAGCCGGCTTCTTCCAATTTGCACGTAACCGGCGCAATGCACCACGCAATCGACTCCTTCGCAGGCCGCCGCCACCGAGTCTCCATCGCAGATGTCGCCTGTCACGATGGTCACGTCGAGGTCCTGGAACACCCGCGGGGCGAATCCCTTTCTCACCAACAGGCGGACCTTCTGCCGCCGCCGGCACAACAATCGAGCCACGTTGTTGCCCACCAGGCCCGTGGCCCCGGTAATCAAAATCGTTCGATCGCTCATCGCTGCTTCACCACACGCTCGCCGTCTCCGCCGCCCCTTCGTTTCGATTGCGGAAAAGGAATACCGGCGCGCACCGGCACTGCGGTCCCCACGCCAGGTCCGGCCGTCGAATCAGTGTACTCGGCCGGGGGACGGCGGTAAACATCTTCAAGGGCGGCCCCACGCTCGTGAGTTGCAACCTGAAGCGTAAGCGAGGGATTCCAGGCTGGTGATTCTTCTCCCTCGCTTACGCTTCGGGTTACGATAGTAGGGTCGGCTGAGCCGGCTGGTTGCCGCACTTTGCAGCGCCAGCCAGGTTTCGGCCGGCACAGCCGGCCCTACGGGGAGACCCGCACCTCGGCGCTTTCGGCGGGGTCAGGAGACCCGCGCCGAGCGCTGGGAGACCCGCGCCGAGCGCCGCCGCCGAGGACGA
>CAYZWG010000735.1:0-1817 GCA_964481605.1 uncultured Planctomycetaceae bacterium | reverse complement strand
GCGGATGATGGTGGTGCGTTACGGCAAGGTGTTGGACTTGGGCGACGTGGGGTGAAGGGCGGTCGAGCCAGACGTTATTCCTACCGACCCTGTGAGGGTGGGAAAGGGGTTTACCCCCTGGTTCCCAAGCTCCAGCTTGGGAACCCACCGGCGTGGCGTGTGACTTCCTCGCAAGCGAAGCAGAGCTTCGCGCCGAGTGCGGTCCCAAGCTGGAGCTTGGGACCGAGAAAAAGAGCTGGAGCTTGGGACCGAGTTGCCGCACCCTGGTTCCCGCCCCCCGCGTACGCCGTCCTCGCACTTACCCGGAAACCACTTCCCACTCCAACCCGTGGCGACGTACGCGGCGGTAGAGCGAATCGCGCTCCACCGGCTGGCGGCCCGCCTCGGCGATCAGCCGGCAAAGCTGCTCCACGCCCAGCACCTCGGGGGCCTGGCTGCCGGCGTCGTGATAGATCAACTCGTGGCGGACCGTGCCGTCCAGGTCGTCGGCGCCGTAGCCCAGGGCGATCTGTGCCGTGCCCACGCCCAGCGAAACCCAATAGGCCTTCACGTGCGGCACGTTGTCGAGCATCAGCCGGCTCACGGCCATGGTCCGCAGGTCGTCGAAGCTGCTCGGCTTCCGCAGGTCCGCCAGGCGTGTCCCGTCGGGGTGGAAGGGCAAGGGGATGAACGTCTGGAACCCGCCCGTGGTGTCCTGCAACTCGCGCAGCCGAACGAGGTGGTCGACCCGATGCGAGGGCTTCTCCACGTGGCCGTAGAGCATGGTGCAATTGGTGGGCAATCCCAGCCGGTGGGCCGTGCGGTGGACTTCGAGCCACTGGTGGCCATCGGCCTTGCCGGGGCAGATCAGGCGGCGAACGCCGGGATCGAAGATTTCGGCCCCGCCGCCCGGCAGACAGCAGAGGCCCGCGTCGATCAACTCCCGCAAGATCGACTCGACAGTCTGCCTGGTGCGACGGGCGAACCAGGCGATCTCCACCGCCGTCCAGGCCTTCAACAGCAGCCGCGGATAGGCCTGGTGCAGGCCGGCCAGCAGATCGCGATACCAGGCGAACGGTTTTTCCGGGTGCAATCCGCCCACGATGTGCAGTTCGGTGCAGCCGTTTTCGGCGGCTTCCCGGCCGCGGGCGAGGATTTCCTCGCTGCTCATCACGAACGCCTCGGCGTCGTCCGCCCGGCGAGCATAGGCGCAGAATTTGCAACTCGCCACGTAGACACAGACGTTGGTGGGGTTGAGATGCGAATTGAGGTTGTAGTAGGCCACCTCGCCGTGCTTGCGGCGGCGAACCAGGTCGGCCAATCGACCCACGGCGTGCAGGTCGACGTCGCCGCGGAAAAGGTACTCGCCGTCCTGGGGGGAAAGGCGCTCGCCGGCCGCGACTTTCTGGCGAATCTGATCCAAACGTTGGTCACGGGCAGCGTTCATGATGAGAGATGATCCGAAAGGATGTTACCGCGTCCGTTGCTCACTTGGACAGCACCACTTTGGGCTCCCCCCGCCGGCCCCGTGCCGGTGGAAGACGGGTTTGAGAACTACCACGCGCCCACACTCGCCCTCCCCTACGCGACGCCACGGAGAACCGTTGGGGGGTGGCAGCGGCGGGTAGTTTCCAAACCCTCAACCCACCGGCACAGGGCCGGCGGGGCGTAACACGTGAAATTCCAAGACTTTACGTTTCTCAACCTCCCCTAAGTGGCGCTGTCCAATCACACCAGCAAGTCGACAATCCCCACCAGCAGCAGTCCCACGCTAATCACCGCGTTGACGTGAAAAAACGCCCGGTTGACCCGGGCCAGGTCGTCGGCCCGAACCAGCC
>CAYZWG010000734.1:0-1827 GCA_964481605.1 uncultured Planctomycetaceae bacterium | reverse complement strand
GTGCCCCGGCCCTCCGGCACGCCGCAATCCTCGCCTCCTGTGCCTGCGGCACCCCCGATAGCAGAGCTATCGGGGCCACCCTTGGCGCTTTCGCAGAGCTATCGGGGCCACCCTGGGCGCTTTCGGCGGGGTCGGGAGACCCTCGCCGATCGTTGTGCTGGTTTCATTCAACGGTATTGAGCCTCGCGCTGCCCGGGGCGTTCAGTGGACCAGGAACTTCACGATCCGTGCCGCGTGGCCGCGGCTCTGGTTATTCTTCATCGCCGTGGTTCGCAGCGTCAACTCGTGCTCGCCCCGTTCCAGGCCCGTCCGCAGCATGTAGGCCCAGGGGATGTGCAGCCGGGCACTCCAGGGGGTGAATTGGTCGACCGGCCGATACGGCCCGCCGTCGACGCTGGCCTCCAGCACGCCCACGTCGGGACCGGCCACCACCAGCACCCCCACGCCCGTCCCCTCGAAGTAGAGCTTGAGCACGGCCCCCGGCTCGGTGGCCACCAGCGCGGGCACCTGCTGGAAGCCGGGCCTGGTGCCGGCGCCGTCGGTCGCCTTCCACGACTCGACGTAGCGCCAGCCGTTGACCATCACCGCCTGGTCCAGCGGCAGGTAGTGGCCGTGCTCGTAGTTGTGCTCGTCGAGCGGGTCGGGCAGGGCCGGGTGGGGCGTGATCGCCGCCTGCTCGGCCAGCGGCTCCGCCCAGGCGGCATCCAGCAGCCGCCGCAGCGTGGCCGCGTAGAGCCGGTGTCCCAGCGGCCCCGGGTGCAGCCCGCCGAACTGCTCCCAGGTGAACTCGCCCGCGTCCAGCCGGGCCGTCACCTCGCGAGCGAAATCGACCGAGGTAACGCCGTAGTGCCGCGCCACCCGCTCGTGGCTGGCGATCTCGGCCGGCACCACGCCCCGGCGGTAATCGTCGATCTTGTCCGGCTCGGCGCAATAGAGCATCACGATATCAATGGCCGGGTTCCTCCGCCGGGCCTGGCGGATGATGCCCTCGGTGCCGCGAATCCGCTCCACGGCCGAGCGGCCGTTATGGTGGTCGTTGACGGCGAACTCGACGAACAGCAAGTCGACCCGGCCGCGGCCGAAGACGTCCTGCCCCAGCCGGTGCGCCGCCAGCGTGGAGTCGGTCGAGGGAATGCCGGCGTTGACAAAGTCGAATCGGGTCTGTGGAAACCGCCGCTGAAGGTCCTCGCAGGTGAGCGACCGCCAGCCGGGGTCCATGTTGGTGATCGAGCCGCCCAGGAAGACGACACGGCCCTCTTTTTCGCGCTGGAAACGAATCCGCGCGTTGGTGGGCGGGTCGCGGAGGACGAAGTAGTCGCCGGCCGGTGACGGCGCGGGCGGCGGTGGGCCGGCTTTCTCGGCCCACGCCGTGCATACGCACAAACCGGCGACCAGCACTGCGGTTGCCAACACGCTTGTACGGCCAACTTTGCCGGCCGCAAACGGGAATCCCATCGAAACCTCCATCCCGGCCGCCAAGGCCGGCCCTACGGGAAACCTCAGTCAATCCGCGCTTGCATACACATGAACTTCTTTTTGCAGGCTATCGCCCAGCCGATCTCGCTCGATCTCAAGATCGTATTGTGCCTGAAGGTTCAGCCAGAATCGCTCTGAACTGCCGAAGTATCTTGCCAACCGCAACGCCGTATTCGCCGTGATCGCTCGTGTCCCCTTGACAATCTCGTTGATCCGGCGGGGTGGGACACTAATATCCTTGGCCAGGCGATACTGACTGATTTGCAAAGGTTTCAGAAACTCCAGCAGGAGGATTTCACCAGGGTGAACCGGAGGGAGTTTTCTTGCGGCCATGGTTAACTCCTGGCGAGG
>CAYZWG010000733.1:0-1836 GCA_964481605.1 uncultured Planctomycetaceae bacterium | reverse complement strand
GAGCTGGTTCCACGATGCCGGGTCGCGACCCGGCCTACAGCTCTCAGAATCTCCCACTTGAAACCTCCAACTCGAACAACCTCCGGAAGTCTGTTCCTGCACCCCTCGCCGACGACCCCGGGCGGGCCGGCTCGACCCGCCGCGCCGGAAATGGGACACTGGGGATGATGCCTCGGCAGGCCCCCCTAGTCTGGCATCTACGATTGTGGTGTCAAGCCTGTAGGCCGGGTCGCGACCCGGCATGGCAGCACGGCCGTTCGGCTGGCGCGCGCTATCTTGTCCGGTCCATGCCGGGTCGCGACCCGGCCTACTTTCTTTCTCCGGCGGGGTTGCCAGGGGGGGCCGGGCCGTGCGGGTCGTTGAGCCGCCGGCGGCCGTGGGGTACGATCCACTCAGAGCGGCGCCTGGCCGCGAGGGGGAATTCCCGGCGGCGATCGTGCCGCCATCGGGCGGGTCGCGAGAACACGAAGGTGGACGGTGCCATGGTGATGGAGTTTTTGTGCCCCAAGGGACACAAGATTCGATGTAGCCAAGAGCGGGCCGGCAAGGCGGCCAAGTGCCCCAAGTGCGGGGTCAAGTTCTTCATCCCCCAACTCTCCGAGATCGCAACCTCGGACTCGGGAAATTGGGCCACGGCGTCGGTCGAGGCCTCCGGCTCGCCCGGCTCCGGTCTGGGGCGGCAGGATCAGATCGAATTTCTCTGCCCCCGGGGCCACCGTCTCTGGGCGTCGGTCGAGTTGCAGGGACGACCCGGCCAGTGTCCCGATTGCGGCTCGAAGTTTCACATTCCCACGCTGGAAGACTACGAGCAGTTCGAGTCGGCCGTGGCCGACCCGGACGCGCTGGCATCGCCCGAGGAATCGGCCCTGAACCTCGACGAGTTAGAACCGCTGGCCCGGGACGCCGGCTCGAAGCTTCACCCGGCCGGCCGGGGCGAGACCTTGCCCACGCACGGCAACACGGCAGAGCCGCCTGGCCAGATGTCCCCGCGGCCCGGGCTGGCGAATTTGCTGGCCGAGTGGATCGAACAAGGGGCCGAGCACGTTGCGGTGGAAATCCGCACCAGCGACGGGGAGGTCTGTCGGCCCAGTCGGGTGCTGCCCGGGCTGTGTTCGGCCGAGCTTTTGGCCTTCACCCTGCCCGGGGAGGACGAAAAACCGCGGATCGTGATCGTTCCGTACGCGGCAATCACGCGACTGGAAGTGCGAGGGCTGGATGAACTGCCCGAGGAGCTGACGCGGTGAGAACGCCGGGCCGGGGCTCATTCCTCCTCGGCCAGGTCGCCCTCGGTGATCATGGTGAACTTCTTGGCGGCCAGCGTTTCCATGCCCATTTCGATATTGTCGACCATCAGGGCCACGGCGGGCCGTCCGCGGGGGCGGACCAAGAGGGGGTAGGCCTGGACGATATTCACCTCGGCCTGGAGCAGCGCCGTGCAGATCGCCAGCAGGGGCTGATTCCCCTCCGGCAGTTCCACCCCGATCAGGTCGCTTTCGATGATCGCCAGACCGGCCCGTTCGAGAATCTCTCTCCCCTCTTCAGGGTGGCTCAGCAAGACCCGCACAAAGGCACACTCGGCGGAGTCGGCAATCGACAACGCCACGATCCGCACCTTGGAGCCCTGAAATCGGCGGACCACCTCGAGAAGCTGCCCCACCCGGTTTTCCAGGAAGACGGTGAACTGGCGGATCGACGGGTAGTTGCGTCCCCGCATGGTGGAGAAGTCGGTTCCCGCGGTGCCTCCGGTGCTCATGGGCGGGCAAATCACGGATTGGGGGGGGTTGCGAAAGCGTGAAGCATCCGCCCGACTATACCGGCGGTGGGTCCCAGCGTCAA
>CAYZWG010000732.1:0-1839 GCA_964481605.1 uncultured Planctomycetaceae bacterium | reverse complement strand
CCGCTGGCCTGACCTCTTGCCGGCTGCCCAGGTTCAAGAACCTGGGCAGCCCGTGGCGGATTTTCCGGAACGCGGTGGAGTTTTTTTCCTGACCAGCTCGCCCCCTGCGCGGCCTCACTCGAAAATCCCCTTGCCGAACTGGTTCGGCCGTCGCTTGGCCGGATGTCGCTCTTCGGCGGGCGGCCGGTGGGGACCGCGAGGCTTCTCCGCCTGCTGCAATTGGGCCGGCTCGACCGATCGCGGCGGGCGGGCCGATTCCGCCTCGGTCGGCGGCTCCGCTTCGAACTGCTCGAAGTCCTCGTAGCTGGAGACGTAGTCAGGCTGGCGGGCCCGCACCTTTTCTTCCGAGTAGGCATTGATCACCCGCGCCTGGATCATTTCCCGGCAGGTGGAGTTGATCGGGTGGGCGATGTCGGCGTAGAGCTTCGTGCGACCCTCCTCGTCCCGGGCCGCGGGGGGCTCCTCCAGGCGGGCGCCGCACTGGTTGCAATGCGCTGCCCGGAGATGATTCTTCGCACGGCACTTGGGACAATGGGCCGTCAGCTTGCGGCTCGGCATCGCCACGAAAGGACCGTTGGCGCCTTCGATGATCTTCAAGTCGCGGACCACGAAACAATCGTCGAAGGTGATCGAGCAAAAGGCCTTCAGTCGCTCACCCGGCTCTTCCATGAGCTTGATCCGCACCTCGGTGATTTCCACGGTCGTTCTCCTTGCGCTTGGGGCTGCCCTACACAGTCCCTTCCACGGCGAAAGCGATTCCCGTTCCACCCGCTTGCAGCCGCCGGGCCACGTGCCGGGCGTGACGGGCGTGACGACACAGACCGAAACAGCAGGTCCCACTCCCGGTCATCTGAAAACCCAGGCAGTCGGTGTTGCGAAACTGACTTCTCAGCCGCTCGATCCAGGGCGAGAGGCTTGCGGCGGCCGCCTCCAGCCGATTGAAGAAGAGCCCGGCCGCGGTAGCCACTCGCCCCCGCCCCAGCGCCCCCACCAGGGGACCCGCGGATCGTGGCGACCGCGGAACCCGGCACGCCGAGTAAACGCGGCCGGTCGCCAATCCCTGGGGCGGTCGCACCAGCACGAAGTGGAGATTGCCGACGCTGCCGATGGGCTCCACGCGCTCCCCCCTGCCACGGCAGATCGAGGGGCCCCGATGCAGAAACAGGGGCACGTCGCTACCCAACTCCGCCGCCAGTTCGGCCAGCCGCGACGTCGGCCAGCCGATCCCCCAGCCGGCGTTGCCGGCGGCCAACGCGGCCGCCGCATCGCTCGATCCACCCCCCAACCCGGCCTCGCTGGGAATCCGTTTCACCAGCGTCAGGCTGGCCCCCGCAGCCACACCCGCCCGCTCGCGAAGCAACTCCAGCGCCCGAACGGCCAGGTTCTCCGAGGCGGGAGGGACCTGTCGCCAGAGCGGTCCCCACGGCAGACAACGCGGCGAGCCGCTGATCCAGTCCAACTCAATCCGCTGGCCGGATCGGGGCCGAAAAAAGAGCGTGTCGAAGAGAGCGACCGGATAGACGAGGGTCTCGACCTCGTGAAATCCATCCGCACGTCGGGCCAACACCTCGAAGAAGAGGTTCAGCTTGGCGGGTGCGTCGACCACGACACCCGTCGCGGAAGTTCGGAGGTGCATCCTTCACCCCCCCTACGAGAGTAGCGGCACCAGAACACAGGGCGCCAATTCGTTGAAACCGCCACCGCGGGAAGGAGTCTCCCCCTTGCGGAGGGTAGCCACTACTTCTTCATCCGCCGATTGTAAAGGCCCTCGGCGACCGCGTCAACCGCGGACCCCCCATCCCGCCTCGAAAAAACCACAAGAAATCCTGAGAATATCCC
>CAYZWG010000731.1:0-1839 GCA_964481605.1 uncultured Planctomycetaceae bacterium | reverse complement strand
TTTGGTTGCGGCCGCCGGCCGCGCCAGGATGATGGAGGAAAAATGAAGCCAACGCCGGTCGAGAAGGATCATCGCGAAGCCTGGTGGCCGATCTGGACCGCCTACCTGCTGCTGGTGGCCATCGGGGTTCCCTGGTATTGGCCGTCGGGGCGGATGATTCTGTGGTTCGGCTGGCCGGCTTGGGTGCTTACGGCGGTGGCCAGCTCGCTGGCCGCCTCGGCGCTGACGGCGTGGGTGCTCGGCCGTCGATGGCCGGGCGAGGAGGGCGAGCGTGGATAGCGAACTGCTCCCCTTCACGCCGATGGAACTGGCCTTCATCGGGCTCTACCTGCTTTCGCTGATCGGCGTCGGCTGGCTGGGTTGGAGGGCCCGGCGGGAGAATTCGCTGGCCGATTTCTATCTTGGCGGCCGGGGCGTGGGGCTGCTGGTGCTGGTGCTCACACTCTATGCCACCCAGTACAGCGGCAACTCGATGTTTGGCTACACGGGCAAGGCCTACCGGATCGGCTTCGCCTGGATCATGTCGCTGCACTTCATGACGGCGATCATCGTATTCTACCTGCTGCTCGCGCCGCGACTTTATGCCTTGTCCAAGCGGGAGGGATTCATCACGCCGGCCGATTATCTCGACCACCGGTTCGGTTCGGCCGCGCTCAGCGTGGCGGCGACGGTGGTGATGGTGGTGGCGGTGACCAACTACTTGCTGGCCCAACTGATGGCCATGGGGCGGGCGTTGGAAGGGCTGATGCCGCCGGAGGCCAGCGGGGCCTACACCTGGGGCGTGATCGTGCTGGCGCTGATTATCGTGGTCTACGAAACGCTGGGCGGATTCCGGGCGGTGGTTTGGACCGACGTGATCCAAGGCCTGATCTTGCTGCTGGGCCTGATGGTGTTGATCGTGCTGGCTTGCCATTACCTGGGCACGCCGGCCGAAGCCACCCGGCGGCTGGCCCGCTCGGGCCCGGCGGGCATGGCCAAGATCGCCCCCCCCGACGCCCAGCGGTGCCGGGAATGGCTCAGCTATATCGTCGTGGTGGGTTTGGGCGGGGCGATGTATCCCCAGGCCATTCAGCGGATCTACGCCGCCCGCTCGGCCGCCGTGCTGCGGAGGAGCCTGGCGGTGATGGCCTTCCTGCCGCTTTCCGTCTGCCTGATTACCGTGCTGGTGGGGGTGATTGCCTCGGCCTACCAGCCGGGGCTCCAGGATGCCGGCGCGGACAAAATCCTCACCGTGGTCTGCCGGACGATTCAGCAGCAGTCGTGGTTGGGACGCTGGTTCGTGGTGATCCTGTTTGCGGCGATTCTGGCAGCCATCATGTCGACCGCCGACTCCGTGCTGCTGACCGTCTCGTCGATGCTCACCAAGGACATCTACGCGCGGTTTCTCCGCCCGGCGGCATCGCAGAACGAACTGGCGCGAGTGGGCAAGCTCTGCTCTTGGGGGTTGATTGGGCTGGCCGTGCCGCTGGCCATCCTCTGCCGCGGGGCCACGTTGATGCAGGTGCTGGACCGCAAGTTCGACCTGCTGGTGCAGTTGGCCCCGGCGTTTTTCCTGGGGTTGCATTGGGCCCGATTGCGGCGGGGCCCCACGCTGGCGGGAATGATCGCGGGCGTTGCCACGGCGGTCGGCCTGGCAGCGTTGGGCCACGGGAAGATTGCAGGAGTCCACGCCGGGATTTACGGCCTGGGGTTGAACCTGGCGATTGCCGTGGGCGGTTCGCTGTGGGTTCGTGGCGAGCGTGCCTAGCCCACTCGTTACGAAGCTCCAGCTTCGCATGCGCAACCGGCGTCAAGCTGAAGTGCGTTCCCAAGCCGGAGCTTGGGAACGAGAGTCGGGCC
>CAYZWG010000730.1:0-1842 GCA_964481605.1 uncultured Planctomycetaceae bacterium | reverse complement strand
GGCGGTTGTCGCCGTGGTCGGCGGCTTTGGTGACGCCTCGGCTCTGGGAGCGGCCCCGGTGCTGACCACCGCCGGAGTCCCCTTCGTTGTGGCCGCCGCCAGCGACGATACCCTGGCCGGCGCGGGGATTTGGCGGCTGCCGGCCGGCAACGAGGCGATTGCCCGGCAGACCCTGGAATGGACGAGGAGCTGGCCGGTGCGCCGCTGGTCCGTCGCTGGCCAAGGTGCGCTGGCCGAAGCAATGCGCGTGGCGCTGGCCGATGCCGGGCTGGTGCCGGTCGCCCGGGCCGATGAGGCCGATGCGCTGTTTTATGCCGGCGACGACCCCGAGGAAGCGGTCGCGCTCTTGCGGAATTTGCGTTCTGAGAAAAGGGGTGTAAAATTTGTTGGAGGGCCGGCGTTGGACACTCCGCGCTTTGCCCAACTGGGTGGGGATGATGCGATTGGCGCGTACTATGTCTCCCTGACCGGGCCGGCAGACGAGGACTTTGTCGCGGCCTACCGGAAGGAGAATGGGGCTGTGCCCTTTGCCCCGGCATCGTTGGCCTACCGGGCCGCCACAGTTCTGCTCGCGCTGGGGAAAGGCTCCCCACCAAAGCCTACGCGAGCCAGCCTGGGCCGGGCACTGCGTGAGTTACGGGCCGGGTCGCCGGTTGTTTGGGAACGAAGCGCGCCGGCCTTGACCTTGTATCAATTGAACACGACCGGGTACCCCGGCGTGGTCGTTGCCGTGGAAGGGAAAAAGGACATTGAGCAAACGAGATAAATCATCGGCCAATAAGGGAGGGTGCGCCATGGGGTATACGTTGTTTGGGGCCATCGCCGGGTTTATCGCCGGGTGGGCTTTGCACTGGTACTGGACCAGAGGCCGTGCAGATATCGCTGCCGGAGAGTTTGACCGTACGCCGGGTGGCGCAGCAAATTGGGAAGAGACTCCGCTGGTGGATCGCTCCATCGCCGAGGAGATTGCTGACTCCGCAGAGGAGGAGCCGGCGGAGGAAGAGGCGAGCGAGGGAGTCCCTGTGCCCGTTCCGTCCGTTGCCGGCGGCGGGGACGCTGCACTCGAAGAGATTGTCACGGTCTATTGCGCGCGTTGCCGGGTACACCGTCCGGTGGAAGATCCCCAGCACGTCGTCACCGACCGGGGCCGCCATGCCATACGCGGAATGTGTGGGGAGTGTGGCGGAAAGGTCTTTAGCTTCGTACCGAATCCTGAATAATCGCGTGAATCAGGGGGGGCGCGTCCACGGGCTGTGTGCTCCAGCGGTAGGCCGCGAGCAGTGTCGCACGGGTTTGTTGCAACCGTGAATCGTCGCCGGCGTGGATCGTGAACAAAGGCTGCCCTTTTTCCACCCATACGCCTACTTTGGGCCCCAGAACGATACCCACCCGGTGATCAATCGGGGCCCCTTTTTTCTCGCGCCCGCCGCCCAGAGATACGACGGCATATCCGAATGCGCGGGCATTTATGGCGGCGACGAAACCGGTTTGGGGCGACGGGACCGTTTCGATCAGGGGGGCCTTGGGTAGCAGGTCGGGGTTGTCTATGACGGCGGTGTCGCCTCCTTGTGCGGCGATCCAGTCCCGAAACTTGGCCAGCGCTGCGCCGGAGGCAAGTTTTTCGCGCAGGAGCTGGGCCGCTTGTTGCTCCGATTGCGTTTTTCCGGCCAGCATGATCATGCAGCCGGCGATGACGAGGCAATGTTCCAGGAAGTCGGCCGGCCCACCGCCACGCAGCGTTTCGATGGCTTCCCGCACTTCGACAGCGTTGCCGACGGCTTGGCCGAGCGGTTGGCTCATGTCCGAGATCACGGCGGCGACGTGTCGTCCCACACCCCGCCC
>CAYZWG010000729.1:0-1848 GCA_964481605.1 uncultured Planctomycetaceae bacterium | reverse complement strand
TGCCTCTATCCGCTTCCCGCGTCGAACGTCGCATCTCGGTCCCAAGCTCCAGCTTGGGACCGCATTTCCGCGAAGCTCTGCTTCGCCCGCTTCGCGTTCGACGCGGGTCTCCCGACCCCGCCGAGAGGAGACCTCGCGTCGGCGCTTTCGGCGGGGTCGGGAGACCCGCGCCGAACACTGCCCGTCGTGGAGCAAGACTCTCCGTCCGCGGGTTCCCAAGCTGGAGCTTGGGAACCAGGTTCAATGCCTTGGGAACCAGGTTCAATGCCTACCAGCCTCGCCCCGGTGGCTCACCCGCACACCCGGCCGATCAGGTCGAGCACCTTGGCGCGAATCTTCGGCTCGGCGCCCACCTCCAGCGCACTGGAGCGCGCGTCCCAGGTCTCGTAGCCACCCAGGGCGTGCTCCTCGGGCGTGGGCAGGTAGCCGTAATACTGGTTGGCCAACTCGATCACGAAGGTCCGCTCTTTCGGGCTGGACCGCTTGATCGCCAGCCCCGTCTCGCTGAAAACCTCGTTGGGAATCGCCCCCATCACCGCCTCGCCGATCCGCACCGCCTGCAACTTCACCGGCACGCGGGCCGGCCAGTGGGCCAGCAGCACGGCCTCCCGGGCATACCGCGCCGTCCAGCCGTGGGGCCGTTTCTTTTGCGGATGGTCGAGCACGTCGTGGGCCCAGGCCAGGCGTTTTTCGTCCGGGCGGCGAACGCCCACCTCGATCTCCGCCTGGGCCATCGCCAGGGTCACGTCGCGGCGGTGCTCGATCCGCTGGACCACGCCATGCACCTCGTCGGCCAGCGCGTACCCCACCTCCCGCATTCGTTCGTAAGGGGCGTATTTCTTTCTGTCCTTGGGGGGTTGTCGAAAATCCCAGCCCGAGCCGATGTTGCCGCTGGTGCCGTTGGACATCATGCCCACAAAAGGCGGGGCGTTCGACTCGGCCTTGAGCAACTCGCCGATCCGCCGGGCGAAGACACCGAAATAGTCGGCGCTGACCTCGCCCCGCCGGAATCCGCCCGCGTAGTGCATGCCGTAGTTGGCCAGCACGGCCAGCGGCCGGCCGTCGGCATGGCGGACCGAGATCACGGAAACCTCCGGATCGACGGGCCCGGCCGGCCTCACCAGGTTGGGACTGCCGGCCGGCGGGTTGAACCGCACCCGGTCGTTCTTCCGGCCGAACGGATCGACCGGCACCGTGCCCGGCTTCATGTACCAGCGGCGATTGAAGACGTACTCCGGCTTGCTGCCGGCGCCCCAGCCGACCCGGGCGGGCGCCAGGTTGTCGATTGCCCCGCAAACCGCCCTGGCTATGCCCTCGACCAGCCGGTCGACGTACTTGCGATCCAGCGGGCCCTGGGCCAGGCCGACCCGGGGCGCGGCGTGGGTGTGGGTGGCCGCCATCAGCATCCGCTCCGGCGGCAGCCCGGTCCGGTCGCGGACCAGGCGTTTGGCCCGATCGAAAACCTCGCCGGGCATCATCGTCACGTCGCACAACACGATGGCCAGCCGCTCCGCGCCGTCATCCAGCACCAGCGCCCGGGCGTAAAGGTCGTCGTGCACGCCGATGACCGGGCCGATCTTCATGAAGTAGCCTTCCAGCGAGACGCCCAGCGCGGGCGTGATTTTCTCGGCCGCGGCTCCGGCACGCAGCCCGGCCGACGGCGCCGCCAGAACGCGCAAGGCGGGACCGGCCAGGGGCGCCGCGCCGGCGGCGGCGGCCGCCAGAAAACGCCGCCGACTGCATGGTTTCTCGGACCAGGCCATGAGGGATCTCCTTTCTGCCCGCGGGCGCCGCCGATCGAGCCGCACCGCAAGCCCGGCCACGGCACTATGGATCGGCGACCACCAC
>CAYZWG010000728.1:0-1860 GCA_964481605.1 uncultured Planctomycetaceae bacterium | reverse complement strand
GGACCGGCTCGCGACCCGGCATGGTAGCTCCATCCAGAAACAAAAACGGGATGAATGGCTTTCATCAATAGCAGAGATTTTCGTCACCCCAGTGTGGCTCTGCCACGAGAGGTCAGGGCGAATCAACCCACCCACCGAATAGGAACACTGCCCGGGCGTTGCCACCCGCGTTGGCGGGGTCGGGAGACCCGCGCCGAACGCTGCGCGTTGTTCAGACGAATTTCGTCACGCCCGGGATGGCCACGGGATAGTGGCCCTCTGGGTCGGGGACCACGGGGGGCCGGCCCTTCCAACTGTACTCGGAGGGGACCAGCGACTGGCTGGAGTTGAGCGCCTGCTCCCAGGTGATGGTTTGGCCGGTGTAGTCGACCATTCGGCCGAGGATGGCCATCATCGTGCTGCGGGCCATGTAGACGCCGTTGTTGATCGGCTGGGCGGAGCGGATGGCGCCGAACAGGGCTTCGTGCTCGAGCACGTACATGCTCTTTTCGGCACGTTTGAGGCGGCAAGGGTTTTCGCCCTCGATCGTATAGCGAAGGATGTTGGCATATCCCTTGGTGCCGATGAAGTGGTCGGTGGTTTCGTTGAAGCATGCGCCCTGCTGGCGGCAATAGGAGTGGACCTTGACGTGGTGGGGATACTCGTAGACCACGGCGTGATGGTCGTAGACATTGCCGTACTTGGGTTGCTCGGTGCGGACCTGGCGGCCGCCCAGTCCGTAGGCCCTGATGGGCGGCTCGTCGTGGAAGGCCCAGAGGGCCTTGTCGAGGCTGTGGATATGCTGCTCGACGTTGAAATCGCCGGAAAGCCAGGTGAAGTAGTACCAGTTTCGCAGTTGGTACTTCAGCTCGGTGTCGTCCGGCTGGCGGCCGCGGTGCCAGAGAGTGCTGGTGAGATAGTTTTCCTGGATGGAGCGAATTTGGCCGATGGCCCCGTCGAGCACGCGTTTCATCATTTCCTTGACGGAGAGGTCGTAGCGCCAGCAGAGCCCGGAAACCAGGCAGAGGTTCTTCTTTCGCGCTTCCTCGGTGGTGGCCAGCACGCTTCGCACGCCGGGGGCATCGACAGCCACCGGTTTTTCGCAGAAGACGTGTTTGCCGCCGTCGATGCAGGCTTTCAGGTGCTGGGGGCGGAAGTGGGGCGGGGTGGCCAGCAGAACCACGTCCACGCCGCTGTCGATCAGTTTCTGGTAGCCGTCGAAACCGGTGAAGCAGTGGTCCGCATCAACCGCCACCCGATCGCCGTACTGGTTCTTCAGGCTCTTGAGGCTGTTTTGCAAGCGATCCTCGAAGGGATCGGCCATGGCGACGAGCCGGGTGTGGGGATCGGCGGTCATGGCGTTGCCCGCCGCGCCGGTGCCGCGGCCGCCGCATCCGACGAGGCCGAT
Source organism: uncultured Planctomycetaceae bacterium (assembly GCA_964481605.1). Taxonomy (GTDB): domain Bacteria; phylum Planctomycetota; class Planctomycetia; order Pirellulales; family Thermoguttaceae; genus CAYZWG01. Next base: position 473 of record CAYZWG010000728.1, on the reverse strand, counting down.
CTTGAGGACGTTGTCCTCGGCGGCATGGGCACCCCGCTGGATGGACAGCCCGGCTGCCAGCGCGGCGCCGGTCACCAGACCGGAGGTCTTGAGAAAACGGCGTCGGGAAACATGATCCGCCGGTGAATCCACTCGTGGCTGGGACATCGATGGCTCCTTGGGTAACAGGCCGGTCTGTCGGCTAGGGACGTGTTTGGAGAGGGTGCCGCCAGGGGCCGTGTTTTTCATGCCGGGGCAGGAAAGGGGGCGGCGGGGCACCGTCGAAGGTCATCGCCATGATACTTGCAGCGCGGCCGGCAAGCAAGCTTGCCGGCTGGGGCCGCCATGCGGCGGGGAGGAGCCGGGTGCAGGAACAGACCTTTTTGGGGGGCGGCAGCTAGCGATGGGCCTTGCTTGGGTGTGGGGGAGGGAAATGGGTTGCCCAAGGCGGTCGCGGAGGTGGCGACCCGGCGTACAGCTTCCGTAGGGTGGGT
>CAYZWG010000727.1:0-1884 GCA_964481605.1 uncultured Planctomycetaceae bacterium | reverse complement strand
TCGACTCGAAGGGTCGGCTGCACGTGGCTTTCGACAGCTACGAGGCGGGCAATTACGACGTGAAGCTGGTTGCGGACGCGGCGGGCGACGCGCCGCGGACGATCAACGTGGCCGACTCGCCGCGGTACGAAGCCCGGCCCAGTATCGCCGTGGACGCCACGGATCGGGTTTGGGTAGCCTACGAGGAGTCGGGGGTGGAATGGGGCAAAGACTCGGGGATGAAATGGGAGGGGCGGCGGGGCGCGCAGCTCTACTTCCAGCGGGAGATCATTCTCCGCGCGGTGGAAGGCGGCCGGGTGCGACACCTTCCTTGCCGGGTCCCCTCGCCGCCGATCGCCAGAAACTACCCTGACGCGAAGGCCCGGCGATTGAGCCTGCCGCGGCTGGCGATCGACGGCCAGGGCCGCTTGTGGCTATTGCTGCGCCGGCATCCGAACATCTCCGGCGGGGGCGAAATCTGGGCCAGTTTCCTCACCCACCTGACCGGCGACGGCTGGACCGAGCCGGTGCGGATCGCCCATTCGGAGAACATCCTCGACAACCGCCCGGCGCTGGTGCCGCTGGCCGACGGCGGGGTGTTGGCGGTGCACAGCTCGGACGGCCGCACCCGGGGTACGCGGACAGCCAAGGAGAATGATCTTTTTGCCAGCGTGGCCCGCTCCGGCGACGAGGTGAAGACGCCCGAGTTGACGGCGGTGCCCAAGCGGGAGGAGCCGTTCGTGGTCGTTCATCCCGAGGAAGTGGAGGACGTGCGGCGGATTCGCGGGTATCGCGCGTCGATCGGCGGCAAGAGTTACCGGTTGCTGCGGGGCGAGTTTCATCGCCACACCGAGTTGACCAGCCACCGCGACCAGGACGGCACCTTGGAGGAGATGTGGCGCTATGCCCTGGACGCAGCGTCGATGGACTGGATCGGCAACGGCGACCACGACAACGGCTACGGGGTGGAGTATCTCTGGTGGCTGGTGCAAAAACAGACCGACATCTACCACGAGCCGCCGGTGTTCATGCCGATGTTCACCTACGAGCGGAGTGTGAGCTATCCCAGCGGGCATCGCAACGCGATGTTCGCCCGGCGGGGGGTGCGGCCGCTGCCGCGGATTGGCGGCGGCAAGGGCCCGCTCTACGGCACGCCGGCGGAGGGCTCGCCCGACATCAAAACCTTCTACGCCTACCTGAGGCATTTCCACGGCATTTGCGCCTCGCACACCAGCGGCACGAACATGGGCACCGACTGGCGAGACAACGACCCCCAGGTCGAGCCGGTGGTGGAGATTTTTCAGGGCCTGCGGCAAAGCTACGAACACGAAGGGGCCCCGGCCACGGCCAAGGACGCCGCCGACAGCATCGGCGGCTACCGCCCCCTGGGCTTCATCTGGAACGCCCTGATGAAGGGCTACCGGCTGGGCTTCGAGGTCTCCAGCGACCACTACAGCACGCACATCAGCTACGCCGTGGTCTATGCCGAGGCGCCCACCCGGGAGGCGATTCTCGACGCCTTCCGGCGGCGACACTCCTACGGGGCCAACGACAACATCATCCTCGACGTCCGCTCGGGCGAAAAGATGATGGGCGACGTGTTCACCACGAGTGAGCCGCCGCGGCTGCGAATTCGGGCCATCGGCACCGACAAGATCGAGCGGTTGTCGATTATTCGCGGCGCCGGGAGCCAGACACCGCAATATGTGTACGACGCCAACCCCAACAAGCGAGAGGTCGATCTGACCTGGACCGACGAGGCGCCGCCCTGGGGCAAAACGGCCTATTACTACGTTCGCATCGAGCAGGTCAAGCCGCCCAGCGGCTACGGGGCATTGGCCTGGGCCAGTCCGATGTGGATCGAACTGAAAAAGTGAGAATCCAGGGGATTCCTGGAACTCGCAA
>CAYZWG010000726.1:0-1895 GCA_964481605.1 uncultured Planctomycetaceae bacterium | reverse complement strand
GGTGCCAGTGCGACACCATCCGCGGACGGGAAATCGTTCGGCGCGGGCCTCCTAATATGACAGCGCCACTTGGGGCTCCGCGGGTGGCCGTGATAGCTCCGCGGGTGGCCGCGATAGCTCTGCGGGTGGCCGCGATAGCTCTGCTATCGGGGTGCCGTCAGGCACGGGAGGCGAGGATCGCGGCGGGCCAAAACTGCCGCCCACGTGCGGCGGGGTCGATAGCCCCTCGCCGAACAGGTGCCTCTTGCGGCTGCGCCGCCCTGATAGGCAAGCTATCGGGGCCACCCGGAGCCCCCTGGTTGGCGGCGTTTTCACCGCGCAAAAAAAGCGCTGGGAAGCAGTCGTGCGTCCCAGCGCCGTTTGTCGCCATGCGAAACCGCCCGGCAGGCGGATCGGCAGCCTAGTAGCGGAGTTCCGCGCCCACCACGAATCCGTCGAACACCAGGGTGTCGCCCAGGTCGCGATAGTTGTTCGACTGCACGCCGTTGATGTAATCGCCCACCAGCACGGCGTCCTGCCATCCACTGATCAGGTATCCGGCGGTGGCGCGAAAGCGATCGTTGCAACTGGTCCAACCGATGCCCAACTCGAGTTCCAGGATCGAGACCAGTTGATCGCTCTTCCACGAGGTATTGACGACCGTGGGATCAAAGGACTGGCCCTGGAAGTATCGCCCGCGGAATTTGCCGGCCACGAAGTTCGCGGTGCCACGTCCGTAGACCATCAGTCCGTGGTGGGTGGAGTGCCACTCGCCGTCCACGCCCACGCGGAGGCCCCCGCCGTCGAATTTCACCTCGCTCTCCACGGTCTCGGTGCCGTTGTCCTGGAACTGGGCACCGAAATCCTGGGCCAGGTGGGCGTAGCGCACGCCCGCCAGGCAATTGAGCACGACCTGCTCGTTGCAATAAAAGCGGTGGCGCCAATCGAGATCGATCAAATCGAAGTCGACGTCGTAGCGGGAGTTGGCCGAAAGGAAGTCCGTCGACGCGCTGGCGGTGGACGGATGGGACACCATCGAGCGGATCACGTTGGGTGCCGTGGTGGAGATCTGGTCGGTCGTCTGGGTTTCCAGGAACGTGTAGGTGATTCCCAACTCGGTGCAGTCGTCCAGGCGACGAGCAAATCCTACCCGAAAGCCGGGATCGTAGTCCGGATCGACGATCCCGACCGGTCCGATTTGGACCGGCACGGAGTCGGGAGCGATTGTCCCGTCGATGGCCACGCCGTATTCCACCGGCGCGTTGGAGGGACGCATGTGGAGGTACTGGCCGAAGAATCGCCACTTGGGTGTGCAGCAATAGTTGGGGCAGCACTCCTCCGAGCCGCAAGACTCGCACTCGGCCTCGCAAGAGCCGCCCTCGCAAGAGCCGCCCTCGGCGGGTGCCACGGTGGGTTCATCCCACGCCGTGGGCTGAACGGGTGCGGGTGTGTAAACGCTGGGAACCGTCCACACGCCTGTCGTCACGCCCCCTCCCGAGAGCACCGGGTAGACCGGGCCGGGAGCGACCGCCCAAGCGGGCTGCTGGGCCCAGACTTGAACGGGGAAGAAAAGGAACATCGCAACCGCGCAAGCCGCAGCCGCCCAAAGAATGGTGGTCTTAGCCATTTTGCCCCCCTTGGCAATAATGCGCTTCCTTGCTCCCCCTTGAGAGGGGGATGGCTTTTGGTGGTCCACTATGCAATGAGTATCGGATGGCCGGCAAGCGATCTTGCAGCGAAAGTACGAAAACTGCGGATTATCACAGATTTCTGCCCCCCCCAAATGGGAATCCTCGGTGGGAATCGGGGCATCAACCGCGATTCGTCCTCGCTGCCAGCGGCCGATCGGCCCCATCGCGCCGGGTGCAGGAACGGACTTTTTTTACTGGGCGGCAGCTAGCGATGGGGGGGGAATG
>CAYZWG010000725.1:0-1904 GCA_964481605.1 uncultured Planctomycetaceae bacterium | reverse complement strand
GTAAGCCATTACTTCTACCACACGATGATCGTCCGGTCAACGTGGCACGGCCCTCTTGCACGCGATCCCTTGCAACTCGGCGCCAGCCTCGTTCTTTGCCAAGGAACATCCGGGGCCGGCTACCAATCGATATCCTCGCTCGTTCGCCAGACAGAGAAACGATGGTCGCACGCACGGCAGGCGTAGCGGCGGACGCGGACTCGAAAAATGCTCCCCAGCAGACGTTGCCGCCGCTTGCTCCGCACCCGCCGCAACCCCTTGCCACACACGGGGCAGCGGGGGTCCTCGTCCAGGCCCGGATAGCGGCGGAGCATGCGCGCGCGGATGTCGAACCCGACCAGCCCAATCGCCAGCACAACCAGCACCATCCCCACGATGTCCGACTTTTCGACGTGGGAGAGGTATTCGGCCACGGTCCGGGCGGCGCCCTGGCAGGCGGCCCACGCTTGGGCGAGAAGTCGATACAGGGTGGCACGAATCTGGAATTTCTCGGTCAGCAGGAAAATTCCCGCCGCCAACAACACCAAGGCCACCAACTCCCGCCAATAATTGCCCAGGAACCCATCCCGCAGTCGCCGATGGTTCCGCCGGTGATGGTGCCGCGCGTGGCCACGCGCCGAGCGGGCGTCGCTCGCGCCGCTCCCCTGGGCCACGGGGTCGTTTGCTCGATCGTCCGTCTCCACGGGGTCCTCGTTGATGGCCGCTGGTCGCCTTCGACGCAAGAGAAAAGATGCACCGGACGGTTCCTCAGCCGTGCCCCGGGGCGGTGCTCCAGTTCGATTATCGCATCGGGCCGGGGCGGATACCAGCCGCGTTCCCTTCCGCTGGGGGGGCGTTCGCCTCGATGCCGTTTCGGCGGGGTCGGGAGACCCGCGCCGAACGACAGGGAGACCCGCGCCGAACACGTCGGGAGACCCGCGCTGAGCGAAGGCAGTTGTGGCCGGTCTCCCGACCGTGCCACCGTGTTTCGGCGGGGTCAGGAGACCCGCGCCGAACACCGACCCGCGCCGAACACGCGGCTGGCGGCTACTTCGTGGCCGCACTCGCCAGCGGATCGCCGACTTCCCCTTGCCACGCTTCGAGCTTGGCGCGGAGTTCGGCAAACACGCCCGCGTGGCAGGGCCGCCCGGCCAGATTTTCCATCTCTTGCGGATCGTTCTTCAAGTCGAAAAGCTGATAGCGGCCGATCTGGGGATAATGGATCAGCTTCCACTTGTCCGTGCGGATCATCCGCTGGACGTTGCTGAAGTGGCCGAACACGCAAGGATAGAGTTGCTCGGCACGGCCGTCCAGCACGGGCACGAGGCTCTTGCCCTGCACCGTGGAGGGGATTTTCAGCCCGGCCAATTCGCACACGGTCGGGTAGAGGTCGCGGAGGTAGCACTGCACCGGGCGGGTTTGGCCTCGGGGAATGTGGGGGCCGGTGACGATCAGCGGCACGCCGACCGTGTGCTCATACATGTTTTGCTTGCCCCGCAGCCCGTGGCTTCCCATCGCCAGGCCGTGGTCGCTGGTGAAGATCACGTAGGTGTTTTCCACCTGCTGCGTTTCCTCCAGGGCGTCGAGAATCCGGCCAACCTGGGCGTCCATCTGGGAGATCACCGCGTAGTAGACGGCCAGGTCGCGGCGGACCATTTCAGGCGTGCGGGGCCAGGGCAGCAGCTTTTCGTCGCGTCCCCGCAGGTTGCCGTGGTCGAAGGGATGCCGGGGAAGAAAGTTCGCTGGCAGGGGAATGTCCTCGGGCCGATAGGTGGGCGTATCGCCCGGGGGCATCAGCAGGGGGTCGTGGGGCGCGGTGAAGTTGACGTGGAGAAAGAAGGGGCGATCGGTCTTGCGGCGAATGAACTCGATCGCCGCGTCGGCAAAGTGATCGCCGATTTCCGGCGTCAGCCCCACGCCCAACT
>CAYZWG010000724.1:0-1906 GCA_964481605.1 uncultured Planctomycetaceae bacterium | reverse complement strand
CATCGTTGATCAACCCGAGATGGCCCTGCGCGGTGGCTTCGGCGACACGATCCGGACTCTCGTCGAGGACCACGAAGCGGCGATTTCTCCGCCGCAGCTCGCCGGCGAGGATTTCGCCCGTCCGCCCGAAGCCACAAATGATTACGTGGTCGGCCAGGTGTTTGATTTCATGTGTCACGCGCCGCTGACCGATCGCCCGATTGACTTCGCCTTCGAGAATCATTTGCACGAACACTCCACCAAGGTAGATTGCGGTGGAAACCCCAAACACGATGAATACGATCGTGAAGACCTGGAGGGCCGGGCTGATGGGGACGGTTTCCCGGTAGCCCACCGTGGAGAGAGTCACCACGATCATGTAGACGGCGTCGAGCAGGCTCCCGCTGGCAAACCAATACCCCGACAGGCCCACGGCGGAAATCACCGCCAGCGCGATCAGGCCCACCCGCAGTCGTCTCAACGGGGGCGAAGGGGTCATGTGTGGTAGTCGGCGTTGAGCCGGACGTATTCGGCGGTCAGGTCGGAAGTCCAGAATCGCGCGGATGCCCGACCTTCGCGGAAGGACAACACGATCGACGTTTCGTGGTTGTCGCGGATCGATTCGGCGGCGGCCGCGGCGTCGAAGGCCAGCGGAGCCCCCTGACGATAGAGGGGAATCCCGTTGACCACGAGCCCCACCTCGGCCGGGTCGAAGGGCACGCCGGCATAGCCCGCCGCCGAGACGATTCGTCCCCAGTTGGGATCGGCACCGGCCACGGCCGTCTTCACCAGGGGACTATCGGCAACCGTCTTGGCGATTTGGTGGGCAGCTTGGCGGTCGGCACAGCCGGTGACCTCGATGGTCACCAGGTGGGTCGCTCCCTCGCCGTCGTGGGGAATCGCCCGGGCCAGCTCGATCGACACTTCCTCCAGGGCGGCGGAGAAGGTTTCGAGATCCTGGCCGCAAAGCGCGTCCTCCGCGGCGGCCCCCGAGGCCAGCAGGAGAACCGAGTCGTTGGTGCTCATGTGGCCGTCCACGCTGATGCAGTTGAAGCTTCGATCGACGGCCCGCAAGAGGGCGGCCTGGGCGTCCTCGGCACGGAGCCGGGCGTCGCTGAGGATCACGCCCAGCATGGTCGCCATGTTGGGCCCGATCATGGCGGCTCCCTTGGCCATGCCGGTGATTTGCACCTGGCCGCCGGCGAGCGTGACGGCGCGTCCGGCCAGCTTGTGAACCGTGTCGGTGGTCATCATTGCCCGGGCGGCCGCCACCAGGTGGCTTTGCCCGGTCCCCAGTCGACCGGCGGCGTCCGCCACGCCCCGGGCAATGCGGTCCATGGGGAGAAACTCCCCAATGATCCCGGTCGACAGGACCAAGGCTTGATCCTCTTCGGCGCCGCAGGCGCGGGCGGCCAGTTGGGCCATCTGCCGGGCATCGTCCAAGCCCCGCCGGCCGGTGCAGGCATTGGCATTGCCCGAGTCGATCACCAGGGCCCGAATCCGGTCGCTGGGCGTGCGCCGGCGGTCGAGCAGCACGGGGGCGGCACAGACCAGGTTTTGCGTGTAGACTCCGGCGGCGGTGGCCGGCTCGTCGCAGATCACCAGCGCAAGGTCCTCCTTGCGGGGGTCCGACTTGATCCCGCAATGCACGCCGGCAAGCCGAAATCCGGCGGGAACGCGAATCGACATGAAAACTCCTTTCTGGATGAAATGCACTCGCCGCGGGAGGACCAGCGTTCGGCGCGGGTCTCCAGCGTTCGGCGCGGGTCTCCCGACCCCGCCGAAAACACCGACCGGAGGTCTCCTGAGTCGCGACAGCCGCGGCAATTGCGAGACCATCGGCCCGCTTTCGGCGGGGTCGGGAGACCCGCGCCGAACGGGAGCGTTACACGCCCGCGCCGAACACGGCCGGCACAGCCGGCCCTAC
>CAYZWG010000723.1:0-1919 GCA_964481605.1 uncultured Planctomycetaceae bacterium | reverse complement strand
CCATTCTGCAAAAGTCCAGAAACTAACTCAGGGGAATCCTCAGCCCATCGTACGCCAATTCCATTCCCGGCGGAAGGTCGGCGGCCGTGGCGGTGTGCTCCAGCCGGTGGCTGATATGGGTAAAATAGGTCTGCTTGGGGGCGAGCCGGCGGGCCAGCGCAACCGCCTCGCCCACGCTCAGGTGGGTCGCGTGCGGCTGCCGGCGGAGACAATCCAGAATCAGCACGTCGAGACCCTCCAGCCGGCGGAGGCTCTCTGGCGGAATCGACTTCACGTCGGTGCAGTAGGCGACGTTGCCGAAACGGAATCCCAGCGTACGGTAGCGGCCGTGCTCCAGCCGAATGGGGACCACCGCCGCACCCAGCAGGGCAAAGGGCTCGGTGTCGATGGAGCGAAAGACCAGCTTGGGAATCCCGCCCGCCGCGTACGACTGCACGGCCGCATCGAAGGCGTAGGCGAACGAGCGGCGGATGTGCTTTTCCACTGCCGGCTCGCAGTAGATCGGCACCTCGTGGCCCAGGTAGCGAGGAAAAATTCGCAGGTCGTCCAGCCCGAACAGATGGTCGGCATGGGCGTGCGTGTAGAGCACGGCATGGATCAGTCCCAGACGCTCGCGAATCAACTGCAACCGCAGCTCGGGCGGCGAGTCGATGAGGAGATTTCCCTGCGGTAGCCCCAAGGCGATGGAGCAGCGGGTGCGACGGTTTTTCGGCTCCCGGCTGGTGCAAGTGGAGCAGCCGCAGCCGATCATCGGCACGCCGTGCGAGGTCCCCGTACCGAGAAACACCAACCGTCCGGAGATGTCGTCGCTCAGGGGTGTTCGTTTCACGGGTGACCATCGAAGTCTACAGGCCGGGTCGCGACCCGGCAGGGATCGGACAAGTCTGTAGGGTCAAACCCCGCCGCGGGAACGCGGCCCGGCCGGATCGGGCGACGCCGCGGGCACCTCCGCGCCGAACCGCAAGACAACCTGCGTCGACTCCTCGGCCGGCTTGGGCAACTTGACCTCGAATCGGGCACCGAAGGGCAGCACCTGGACCGTCTTGACACGGGCCGCGGGGCCCTCGACCTGCTCGACCACGGTTCGGGGTACATAGGCAAACGGCGGGCAAAACGCCACGTGCACGTTGCCGATCCGTTGTCCGGCCGGCAAGGGCACCCGAAGCCAGCCGCCCAGCGCGTCCCGCCCGTCGGCCGACTCCACCCGCGTAAGCTGCTGGGTCACGTCTTGCTCAAGCGGCATCGCGGCCGGCAGCCCGCCGGAGGCCACGGCCGCCGCCGCGGGGGACGATTTCCGTGGCCGGGTTCCCGAATCGCCGGTCGACCGGGCGAGCCCCCGCGGCAGGACGGCCCAACTCCAGCCCCACGCTTCTTCGGCCACGAGTACGGACCACAATACGGCGATTGCCGCGAGGGGGGTGCCGGCAACCGAAACGGCTAGCCCCAGCACGAACACGACAAGGGAAAGGGAAACCGCCAGAACCCGGTCGCCGTGGACCGATCGCCGCGGCCGGGGGATCGAACGGCGGAAGGCCCGCGCCGCGGTCGCCAAGGCGGCCGTGGCCAGGGCCACCAGGAGCATCGCCGGCGGCTCCAGCGGACTGCTCAGCGCACCGGCCAGGCGACGCCAAGCCATCACCCCGGCAACCAATAGCAAGAACCCGGCGGCTCCCCAGCCCAGCACGCGGGACACCTCGTGCGGAGGCCGGCGGTCGCCGGCCGAGCCAGGCACGACGGCCAGTTCTGCGGTGGGAGGAAGGTCCATCCTGGGCGAAGTTTCCCTCCAAGGTTCCAGGAAACGGCCGGTGGCGTCAAGCAGCGTTCGGCGCGGGTCAGTATTTGGCGCGGGTCAGTGTTCGGCGCGGGTCAGTGTTCGGCGCGGGTCAGTGTTCGGCGCGGGTCAGTGTTCGGCGCGGGTC
>CAYZWG010000722.1:0-1932 GCA_964481605.1 uncultured Planctomycetaceae bacterium | reverse complement strand
CGAAGGCGACTGGCCGAACTCGGGGGACGCTGTTCATCCCCTTTCGCGTTTTCGCCCCTTCGCGTTTTCGCGGTTCAAACGGGAAAACTCAAGCGCCACGCGATCCGCGTTACTTCCTTCGTGCTCTTCGCGGGCTTCGTGGTGAAATGGTTGCAGAACCCGCGATGACCGCAGGCAGTGTTCACCACGAAGCCCGCAAAGAGCACGAAGAGCCAGTTCGACGATGCCGGGTCGCGACCCGGCCTACAGGCTCGAACAACCTCCGGAAGTCCGCTGCTGCACCCCGGCTCGCCCGCGTCATGCCAGAGACTTGCACGGCGACGGAAGACGTTTACACTGGGGGTTTCCACGCGTGCGGTGTTGCCAGGCTCGGCCCGCGAGCATCCCCTGTAACTTTCCTGCCCCGGTAGAGGAGACCCCTCCATGAAGACGATACGATTCGATGCGATCATCCGTCGCTTGCCGCCACGATTCTTGTTGCTGGCGACCGCGTTGCTGGTGGGTGTTTTGGGCGTGCCGTTGCGGGCTGCCCCGCCGGCCTGCCAACTGAAGGTGGTCACGGACCGGCCGGACGCACTCTACCAGGTCGGCCAGACGGCACGCTTCGAAATCCGCGTGACTCGCGCTGGGGAACCGGTTTCCAGCGGCACGCTCTCCTACACGGTCGACGATTTCATCACCGACAACCCACCGCCCAGCGACTACCCGCGAGGCCAGTTGCAGCTTACCGGCAAACCGCTGGCGGTCTCCGTGACCGGCCGCAAGCCCGGGTTCCTGCGGTGCCGGGTCAGTTTTCGGACCGAGCAGAAGAAGACGTTGCGGGCCGTGGCGGGCGTTGGATTCGATCCGCTGGAGATTCAGCCGAGTCTGCCCGCTCCCGCCGACTTCGACCAATTCTGGGCCGATCAGAAAAAGCGCCTGGCCGAGGCGCCGTGGGACGCCAAGCTCACGCCGGTCGATTCGCCGGAGGCCGAAATCGACTGCTTCGACGTGCAGGTGCCGTGTCTGGGCGGAGCCCCGGTCTCCGGCTACCTGGCCCTGCCGAAAAACGCCCGGCCCAAAAGCCTCCCTGCCATTCTCTGGGTCCAGGGGGCCGGGGTTCGCGGCTCCATTTTGCCCAACGCGGTGAAGGGGGCCAAGGCGGGAATGTTGTCGATGGATATCAACGCCCACGGGATTCCCAACGGCAGACCGCCCCAGTTCTACAGCCAATTGGCCGCCGGGGCGTTGAAGGACTACCCCCATCGAGGACGCGAGAGTCGCGAAACGGTTTACTTTCGCGGGATGTTCTTGCGGTTGGTGCGGGCGATCGACTTTCTCACCTCCCGGCCCGAGTGGGATGGCAAGGTGGTGGTGGTGATCGGCCACAGCCAGGGCGGCGGCCAGGCCCTGGCGGCCGGCGGACTGGACGACCGGGTGACCATGATCGCGGCCGGGGTGCCGGCCCTCTGCGATCATTCCGGCCGGGTCGCCGGTCGCATCAATGGTTGGCCCAAGTTGGTTCCCACCGGCGCCGACGGCAAACCGGATGCGACCATCCTGAAAGCGTCGCGTTACGTCGACGCGGTGAACTTCGCCGGCCGCTGCCGGGCCGACGCCATCTTGAGCGTGGGTTTCATCGACTCCACCTGCCCGCCCTCCACCTGCTACGCCGCCTACAACCAACTTCAAGGCCGCAAGCAAATCATCAACAAACCGCTGATGCGCCACGCCGCCCCGCAACCGATCCAAGACGCTTTCTTCCAGCACGTCTTGGAGCATGTCGCGCGGTCCCGAAAGTAGCCGCCGCTCGGCGCGGGGCTGCCGACCCCGCCGACGCTTACGCCAACGGTTACCCCATCTCAAAGTCGACGATCAGCGGCAAATGGTCGGAGGCCTGGCGGGCGATCTGCACGCGCGCGGCGAAGGCGTGGTGCAGTTCGAGATCGCCGC
>CAYZWG010000721.1:0-1934 GCA_964481605.1 uncultured Planctomycetaceae bacterium | reverse complement strand
GCTAGTTGTCGCCCCGCAAAAAAAGTCCGTTCCTGCACCCGGCGGGGGCCCTCTCAGGCCAAAAGAATTCCCGCGATCGTGGCCGTCATGTAGGCGGCCAGGGTGCCCCCGATGAGCGCGCGAAATCCGTACCGGGCGAAATCCTCCCGCCGCTTGGGCACCAGGCCGCCGATCCCCCCGATCTGAATGGCGATCGAACCGAAGTTGGCGAATCCGCAAAGGGCATAGGTGGCGATGATGAAGGAACGGGGTGAGATCTGGTCGCGGAGTTCCACCAGTTGGGCGTAGGCCACGAATTCATTGAAGATCGTTTTCGTCCCCAGCAGCATTCCCACGGTCTGGGCGTCCTCCCACCGCACACCCATCACCCACGCCAAGGGCGCACAGATCCAGCCCAACATCTTTTCCAGGGTGAGGGGATCGCCGAAAAGGTACTGGGTGGGCGTCAGTGCCCAGTTGAGGCAGTGAATGATGGCGATGAAGGCAATCAGCATGGCGCCCACGTTCAGCGCCAGCTTGAGTCCTTCCGAGGCCCCCCGGCAGGCGGCATCGAGCAGGTTGGTGTCCTGGCGGCCGATCTTCACCTTGACCACGCCCTTGGTGACCGACGCTTCCGTCTCGGGGACCATGATCTTGGCCACCACCAGCGCGGCCGGCGCGGACATCAGCGAAGCGGCCAGCAGGTGCCCGGCGTCGATGCCCCAAGCGGCGTAGGCGGCCATCACGCCGCCGGCCACCGTGGCCATGCCGCCCGTCATCAGGGCCATGATTTCGCTCCGGGTCATCGTTTCCAGGTAGGGCCGAATGACCAGCGGCGCTTCGGTCATGCCCACGTAGACGTTGGCCGAGGTGGCCAGCGACTCGGCCCCCGAAACGTCCATCACCCACACCATCACCTTGGCCATCAGCTTCACCACCCACTGCAAAACGCCCAGGTGAAACAGCATGGCCGTGACCGAGGAGACGAAAATGATCGTGGGCAACACGGAAAACGCCACGTAATGGTCCCGGAACGACTCGCCGAAGACGAACTCGGCGCCCGCGTCGGAAAAGCCCACGATTCGCGTAACCACCACCCGCGCCGCCTCGAAAACGGCCGCGCCAAAGGGCGTCCTCAGAAGCAAAAGCCCCAACAGCAACTGCAACCCCACCCCGGAGACGATGAGGCGAAAGTTCATTCGCCGGCGCTGCTCCGAAAAGAGCCAGGCCAACAGCAGCATCACCAGCAGCCCGACCAGGCTGACCAGCCGTTCCATGGGCGTGTCCTCGATGTGGCGGCGGCCACCAAGGCGACGGGAGAATGCCCCCGCGGTGAGAAGCCAGATGCCCGCCGGAGGCCCGAAGCCGCCATCCTAGCCGGTCGACCGGGGGGGTGCAACGTGGAATGCCCCGTACAAGGTTTTCGCAGGGGGGAAAACCACGTGGGCACGGCCGCACTGTCCTATGCGTCGCTGCCCGCGGCGGTGGTGCGGTCCTGCCGGGGATCGAGAAACTGCTTGCCGGCGGCGCTGACTCGCACGCCCATCTCCTTGACGGCCGTATCGGCGGCCTTCTCCAGCGGCGTGTAGCCCGGATGATGCGACTGCTTGTAGGGATCGTTGTGGGCCGTGTTGTAGCAGCAAATCAACGTCCAGCGAGGGTTGGGGCTGTTGTTGGGGGCCGAGGCGTGCAGCAGGTTGCCGTGAAAGAAGACGGCGTCGCCCGGGCTCAACTCGCAATAGACCAAGGGGAAACGCTGCTTGGCCGCGGCCACCCGTTCCGGGTCGGCGCCGGTCTGCTGGCCAAAGCGGCCGTGCTCCACCCGGCCCATCCGCTGCGACCCCTGGAGCACTTGCAGGCACCCGTTTTCCCGCGTGGCCCGATCCAGCCCGATCATGCAACTGGCCATGTCGGGAAAGAGGCAGCCGTTCTGATACCAGTAGCCGTAGTCCTGG
>CAYZWG010000720.1:0-1940 GCA_964481605.1 uncultured Planctomycetaceae bacterium | reverse complement strand
CTAACAGCCGCGCCGCCTCCTCGTTGGCCAGGTGGCCCCCGCGCCCGCGGATACGCTGCTTGAGGAATTCGGGATAGCTTCCCCGGACCAGCATCACCGGATCGTAGTTGCTTTCCAGGAAGACGGCATCGAGCGACCCGACGAGATCGTCGAGCCCGTCGAAGACGTGTCCCAGGTCGGTGAGGATGCCCAGCCGCCGGTGTCCGTCGTCCACCACGAAGGCGACCCCGTCGGCGCCGTCGTGGGGCGTGGGGATGGTTTCCACGGCGACCCGGCCGAACCGAAGCGTGGCGCCGGCGGCGAAGTGGTGGACTTCGCCGAGTTTGCCCAGGCGATAGCGGGCCGCGGCGGCGTGGAGCGTGGGCGGGGTGACGTGGACCGGCAGGTGGAACTTCCGCTGAAAGATGCCCAGCGAGCGGCTGTGATCGCTGTGGTCGTGCGAGATCAACAGGGCGTCGACCCGGCGGATATCGCGGCCGTGCTGGGCAAGCCGCTCCTCGGCCTTCACCCCGCTGATCCCGGCGTCCACCAAGAGCCGGAGGCCGCCGGTCTCGATGTAGACGCAGTTTCCGTTGCTGCCGGATTGGAGGGAGATCAGTCGCATGGGACCGATTCTAACGCCGCCCGGGGCGGCGCGAAGTGGGGGCTCACGTGCCGCGATGCGATGCAGGCCGGTCCGTCGGCTTTCGGCGGGGGGTGGCAACGCTCAGGCGGTGTTTCTATTCGATGGCTGGAGTGATTTGCCCTGACCTCTTGTGGCACCAGCCACACCGGTTCAAGAACCGGTGCTACCCGCTGTGGCAGAGCCACACCGGTTACCCACCGGGGCCACGGTGCCGGATCGTGATCCGGCCTACGAGATTGACCTCTTGTGGCACCAGCCACACCGGTTCAAGAACCGGTGCTACCCGCTCGGGAGACCCGCGCCGAGCGGTCGGAGAACTCGCCCCCCGGCCTGACAGGCCTTTGCGGGCAGGCTAGAATAGCCGTTTCCCGTTTTCGGTCGCCGTCCGGCGGTGCTGCTTGTGGTCGGACGACATCGCATCCCCCGTACCCTGGAGGTTCCTGCCGTGTCCGCTGCCATTCTCGACGGAAAACTGATGGCCCAGACGATTCGCGCCGAGATTGCCGGGCAGGTGGCCGAATTCACGCGGTCCAGCGGCGTGGTGCCTTGCCTGGCCGCCGTCCTGGTGGGCGACGACCCGGCCAGCCAGATTTATGTCCGCGCCAAGCGAAAAGCATGTGAGAAGGCCGGATTCAGGAGCCAGTTTCACGAGCTTCCGTCGGCCAGTTCCACGGAGGCGCTGTTGGAATTGGTCGCCCGGCTCAACGCCGACCCGGCCGTCCACGGCATCCTCATCCAACTGCCGCTACCGGACGGCTGCGACGAACTCCAGGCGCTGGACGCGGTCGACCCGCTCAAGGACGTCGACGCCTTTCATCCGGACAACGTGGGCCGGATCGTCCAGGGCCGTCCGCGATTTTTACCTTGCACCCCCTACGGCATCCAGCAGCTTCTCGTGCGCAACGGCATCGAGATCGCCGGGGCCAACGTCACCGTGGTCGGCCGCAGCGACATCGTGGGCAAACCGATGGCAATCATGCTCGTGCAGCGCAGCCAGGGGGCCAACGCCACGGTGACCATCTGCCACAGCCGCACCAGGGACCTGGCCGAGGTCTGCCGGCGGGCCGATATCCTCATCGTGGCCATCGGCCGGGCGAAGTTCGTCACCGCCGAAATGGTCAAGCCCGGGGCGGTGGTGGTCGACGTGGGAATGAACCGGACGGACCAGGGGCTGTTCGGCGACGTCGATTTCGAGGCGGTGAAGGAAGTTGCCGGCCACATCACGCCGGTCCCCGGCGGGGTGGGCCCGCTGACCATCGCCATGCTGTTGAAAAACACGCTCACGGCGGCCAGGCTCCAGACGGGCGAGGCCGCC
>CAYZWG010000719.1:0-1958 GCA_964481605.1 uncultured Planctomycetaceae bacterium | reverse complement strand
GGCCCCTCGAACTCGACCGGTACGTAGCGGGCGGAGGTTCCTCGCAGTCGCCCGGGCTGGGCGGGATGGGCCGATTCGACCAGCACTTGCAGCGGTCGGCCGAGCAGGCTCTGAAAAAAGCGGCGTCGCAGCGGCGCCGCCCGGCGGGCCAATTCGGCCGCGCGGCGCCGCTTCAGCGGAGGCGGCACCTGGTCGGGCATTTCGGCCGCGGGGGTTCCTTCTCGGGGGCTGAAGCGAAAGACGTGGACCTTGGAGAAGCCGACCGTTTCCACCGCCCGGCAGGTTGCCTCGAAATCGGCCTCGGTTTCGCCGGGAAAACCGACGATCACGTCGGTGGTCAGCGCGGGCCGATCGAGGGTCTGGGCGATTTCGAGGCAGTGGGCGACGAAGCGGCGGGCGTCCCAGCGGCGGCGCATCCGCCGGAGCACGGCGTCGGAGCCGCTCTGCATGGGGACGTGCAGGTGGGGGCAGATGCGGTCGGCTCGCCGGGCCATCAAGCGGAGCAGTTGCCCGGTCGCCTCGGCGGCCTCCAGGCTGGACAGGCGAATGCGGAATTCGCCCGGCAGGTCGGCCAGTTGCTCGACCAGCCCGGCGAGCCTCGGGCCGTCGCTCGCCGGTTCCGCGCCGTAGTGGCCGAGATGGATGCCGGTGAGGACGATTTCTCGATGGCCGGCGGCGACCAGTCGGGCGACTTCCTCCCGCAGCTCGGCCGGCGGTCGGCTGGAGAGTGGGCCGCGAACCTGGGGAATGATGCAATAGCTGCACCGAAGCGCGCAGCCGTCCTGCACCTTGACGTAAGCGCGGTGGCGAGGGCCGAACCGGCTGATGCCGGTGGGAACGTCGACCAGGCCGCGGCGGGCGAGGAATTCGGGAAGCTGGCGTTTGTCGGTGAGGACCTCGACCACGCCGGGAAGTTGGGCCACCTGGGACCGTGCCCGGGTGGCGTAGCAGCCGGTGACGACGATCTCGGCGGTGGGGTTTTGGCGGGCGAGTCGGCGGATGGCCTTGCGGCTCTTGAGGTCGCCCTCGGCGGTGACGGTGCAAGTATTGACAATGCAGAGATCGGCCGGCTCGTCGCCTTGAGGATCGCGATAGCCGAGCCGGGCAAGGCCTTCGCGAAGGTACTGCGTTTCGTACTGATTGACCTTGCAGCCAAAGGTCACTGTTTTCAGGATCGGCACGATAAACCCCGTAAAACGTAGGCTATTGACAACTCCACCCCCTGGGGGGTATACTTTTTGACACCCGTTTTGACACCGAAGCGGGTTTTCCCCCGTCAAGTTGTCACCCCACCAAGGAGGTAAGAACAATGGCCAAGACTCATCGGGCCAAACCCAAGACCGCGAAGCCCTACCCCGATTTCCCGCTCTGGTTGCACCCCTCGGGGAGGTGGTGCAAGAAGATCCGTCGCAAGAGCTACTATTTCGGCCGTGCCGACGATCCAGAGGGAGCGCTCGAGCGCTATCTGACCGTCAAGGATGACCTCTACGCCGGCCGCGAGCCCCGGGCCGGGGGTGGTTTGACCATGCGCGAACTGGTCAACCGGTTCTTGACGGCGAAGGAGCTTCAGGCGGCCGGCGAGGAAATCACCTATCGGACCTTCCGCGATTATCACGGATCGTGCGCCAAGATGCTACGGTCCTTCGGCCTGCGGCGGAGCGTGGCCGACATTGCAGCCGACGATTTCGAGCGATACCGGGCGGAGCTTGTCGACACGCTGGCGGTGGGCACCTGCCAATTGGAAATGCAACGCTGCCGCGCCGTGTTCAATTACGCTTATCAAGCCGGCCTGGTCGAGCGGCCCGTCCGGTTCGGACCGGCCTTTCGGGCGATGAGCGCCAAGGCGGTGCGGCGGCTGAAACAACAGCGCCCTCCCAAGATGTTCGAGCGGGAGGAAATCCACGCCATGTTGGCGGCGGCGAGCGTGCCCATGCGGGCGATGGTCTTGCTTGGCATCA
>CAYZWG010000718.1:0-1978 GCA_964481605.1 uncultured Planctomycetaceae bacterium | reverse complement strand
CGAGGCAGATGGCTCAACGCTGTGCCTCCCTCGCTAACGCTTCGGGTTACTGTGCGTCCAGAAACGGAAGTGCCTCGTGGTGAAATGGTTCCAAAACCCGCGGTGAAGACGGGCAGTGTTCACCACGAATCGCTACATTTTCGTCACCCTGAGCGATTGTGCTGCCTGGCCTTTTGTCGGGTCGTTGTTTTTCGCGGCCCCGGCTACTTCTTTTTCCGCGGCTTTCGCCGCTTGCCCAGCCCGGCCGCCCTGCGAAGCTGGCACCTCGCCTGGCGACTCATCGCCCGCAATTTCTTCCGCCGGCCGGCGATCTCCGATTTCTTCAGTTTGCCGGCTTCCACCAGTACCTTGAGGGTCAGTTCGACGTCGATCCCGAGTGTCTGCCGAGCCGTTCGCCAAACGGCGTTGCTCGGTGAGAACGGCTTGCCGCGGTTGAGCCGCACCAGCCGCGCACCGGCCGGCCGCTCCCCCATGTCGGCCAGAAAGTTCTCGAACTTGTCCCACCGCTTGCAGCGGCCATAACGCCGCGCTCCCGTCCAGGCACGGTAGGTAGTGGTTTGCGAATACCCGTGCTCGAAGTTCTTGCTGGTCTGCTGAAGGGCGTCGATTTGGCACCGCACGCACTGGGTCGAGCGGCCGGCCCGGAGGTTGCCCGCGTGGTATTCGCGCACCTGGCCGCAGGCGCACCGGCAGACCCACATCGTCTGCCCTTTTTTCCGGCCTCCAAAACCGATCACCGTGAGGCGGCCGAATTTCTCGTCCAGCAGGTTCACCCGGATCGAATCAGGCACCTTGCGCGTGTATTTGGGCATATTATTCTCGCCATATTCCCTTTGGCGGGAGGGCACTGGCCCCATGCCCCCGGCGGCCGTCCCAACGATTTCGGGCGGCCGGCCCAACCCAACGGCGAACGTCTCCGGCCCGCCTCCTCCCTGTCGTCACGAAACATTACTAGCACGCTGTGCGCGGGTCTCCCCACCCCGCACCAGCGTACTAGAGAATCTAGGGGCAAAATCATGTATTTGTCAAGACGCGTACACGGCATCCCCACAGGTTTCGACCCCGAAAAGCCGGAAAAAACCCGAAACTCGCGGCCCGACGCCTTTTTTCTCAAGTAGTCGGAGTTTTTCACATGGATAATGCAAAGACCCCTGTTTCCCGCCACCTGGGCCGGAGGACGTGATCCGGCGTCCAATCTGCCGATGTGCCCTCAAGAAAAACAGCGGGCGCCACGGGCAGCCTCCGTTTGCCCGCGACGCCCTACGTCGCGACGTGATGGTTCGGTTGCTGGTGCTGGGGAAGGCAGGAGTCCACGCGGCCTCTTGTGGCGTCTACTTGACCTCGTCCAGGTCGACCGGGCGTCGCTCCTGGGCCGACCGCAGTGAGGCCTCCAGCACCCGCTGGGTCTGGTAGGCGTCCTGGAAATCGGCGATGGGCACGGTCGGCTGCCGGCCGCTAAGCACCCGCATGATATCGTAGGCCTGGTTGGTGAAGCCGTGTTCGTAGCCGATGAGGTGGGCGTCGGGCCACCAGTTGGCCACGTAGGGGTGCCCTTCGGGGTACTCGCCGCCGTGGGTACACATGATCGTGGTCCATCCTTGCACGGCCCGGGGTCGCGTGGCGTCGTAATATTCGAGCTCGTTCATCCGCTCGAAATCGAACTTCAGCGAGCCCTTGGTGCCGTTGATCTCGAAGGTGTTTCGGTTCTGGTTTCCGGTGGCCTGCCGGGCGGCCTCGAAGCTGGCCACGGCGCCGCCGGAGAGCCGGGCGAGGAAAAGCACGGTGTCGTCGACGGTCACGGGGCCCATGCCGGCGGCCGCTTCGCCGCCGTCGGCAATGCCGCCGCCGGCCACTCCGCCGGCCAGCTTCCGCTCTTTGATGAAGGTTTCCGCGATCGCCCCGGCGATTTCGGTGATCTCCTCTCCGGTGACGAAGCGGGCCATGTCGATGATGTGGGCGTTGAGGTCGCCGTGCGCGC
>CAYZWG010000717.1:0-1985 GCA_964481605.1 uncultured Planctomycetaceae bacterium | reverse complement strand
GAAATCAAACTCCCGCCGGTAGGTTCCCAAGCTGGAGCTTGGGAACCAGGTGGAGAGCGGGAGCTTGGGAACCAGACGAGAACTGGAGCTTGGGAACCAGGCGGCGTCTCAGTCTTCCCGCACGGCCTCGATTTGCGGCAGCCGGTCGAGGCGTTCCCGCTTGCGGACGGCCACAATGCGGTAGGTCGACCCGTCGGGACCCCGAATGCGATGCGTCTGGTCCAGGTCCAACGGCTCGGCCAGGAAGATTCTGAACGTCGCCTCGCTGCCTTGCCGCCCGTGCCGGTGACGAATTTCGGTTTCGACCGGCTGGATTCTCGCCGCCACCCCGCCCCGCCACAGGTGCCACTGTTTCTGTTCCGCCCCGCCGGCACTCTTGCTCACGGTGGCCTTCTCGATGTCGACGTAATCGTCCAGCCCGTCGACCACCGCCAGGTTGCGGCCCACGCATCGCCAGCGGCTGCCCAGCGTGGCTCGTTCCACCTCCAGCAGGGTCCAGCGGCCGGCGGCCGCGTCGATGATCACGTCGCCCACGCGGGGAGCGTCGCCAAGCTGGGCCCCCGGCAGATGCCAGGCGACGTCGCCGGCCGTGTAGCGGCCCCCCGAGGCCTCGATTTCTCCCCGCCGGAGCGAGCGCCGCAAGGCGTCCGAAATCGGCGTGGAAGTCGAACTGCCGGGCCGCGTCAAGGTGACCGGCTCCTGCCCGTCGGCAACGCCGGCAAAATCGTCGCCGGGATCGAATGCGAGCGTCATCAGGTGGTCCCCCGCGAACGAATTTCAAACGGTTCGGCGCCGGCCGACTTCCGTTCGCACCAGTCGACGGTCCGCTGAAGCCGGTGCAGGTACTCGTTCCACGAGACGGACTGCCCGTCGATCTCGTAGCTGGGTTTCGGATCGGCCGTGATTTGGGCCATCAGGGCCAGGGTCTGGCTCTTGATCGAGCGGATTTGTTCCAGGTCGCTGGGCATCGGATTCCTCTGGCAACGGTGTCGGTTGTGGCGGGCCCGGCCGGCGCCGCGAGCGGATCGCGGCGCGCTGGCCGCCTAGATCGCATGGACCCGGAATCGAACCAGGACCACCTGGCCCTGGATGGGTGTCAGCTCGTAGACGACGCGATAGTGTTTTCCCGCCATGGGAAAGGCCGCGCTGGTGGAAACGTCCAAATCGTGCTTGAAGTTGTAGCCCGTGGTGTCCACGTCCCAGAGGGCGTCGTTCTGGAGCGTATCGTAGACCAGCGACACGGGATCAACCGCCACGCCGTCGTGTCCGGCCACGGCCGTGCCCGCGTCGGGGTCGTTTTCGTCGAGTTGGTAGATCGTGTACTTGGCGGAAAGGACGTCCGCGGAGGTGAGCGGTTGGCCGTCGGCACCGATCACCCGCGCCAGCAGCGTCGCCGATCCATTTTTGAACACCGTTCCACTGATATCAGCCGCGTTAACCATGAGTTCTCCCCGCTTGTTGTCCGGCCAGGAACACCTCTCCCACCCGCCCCCCGGCCAGCGTGACCGCACTGGCCGCCACCGTGGCCGGGCCGATCAGTCCTCCGAACCACCAATTGCGATTCCCCCCGCCGTCCACATTGGTGCCGTCGCTGGCGTCAATCATCGTTCCACCCCGGGCGTCGCTCTGGGCAACTTCGACGTAATGGACCACGGCCGCCCCGGTGACCGTGAGCGTCCAGGCGGTGGGCGGGTCGAGTGCCAGCAGATTCCCCGCGGCGCCCTGCCAGTCGAGCCCCCCGCCGACGATCCAGGTCGAGCCGTCCAGGTTGGTCAGCATCGCCCCCGGCTGGACCGAGCAATCGCCCGTCGTGGTGATCGTCTGGCCGTTGGGATCGAGGGTGCCGGCCTGGTGGTCCAGCGAGCCGACGTCCAGGTCGCCGTCCAGAGTGAGCGTGCCCAAGGTCTTGTTGATTTCCACGGCCACGCTTGCGGCGGCCGCGCCCAGGTTCCAGCGGACATCGGCCGAGCCGGTCGCGATCACCG
>CAYZWG010000716.1:0-1992 GCA_964481605.1 uncultured Planctomycetaceae bacterium | reverse complement strand
TCAAACCCGTCTCCCACCGGCACGGGGCCGGCGGGGACGAGCCCCAGGCCGACAGGCTTTGCTCAACAGAAACGAATCACCCCGGAAGCGGACAGAAGTGCGGATCCATGCCCATGACCAACGCGGAAATCGCCGCCGTCTTCGAGCAGATCGCCGACCTGCTGGAATTCCAGGGTGCGAACCCGTTTCGGATTCGCGCCTATCGCAACGGCGCGCGGGCCGTCAAGGACCTGCCCCAGGCCATTGCCGAGGTCGCCGAGGAGCCCGGCGGCACGTTGACCTCGATCCCCGGAATCGGCAAGGACCTGGCCGAAAAAATCGCCACCCTCCTCTCCACCGGCACCCTCCCCATGCTCGATGAGCTTCTGGCGGAGATTCCCCAGAGCGTGCTGGCCATTTTGCGCGTGCCCGGCCTGGGACCCAAACGGGCCGCCGTGCTCTACAACGAACTCGAAGTGACCAATCTCGACGAACTTCGCCAGGCCTGCCGGTCGGGCCGAGTGCGCCAGCTCAAGGGCTTCGCGGCGAAAACCGAGCAGGCGATCCTCGACGGACTGGAAATCGCCGCCCAGGCCCAGCAGCGAACCTATTGGGCCGACGCCGACCTCGTGGCCCAGGCCGTCGGCCACCATTTCCAGACCTGCCCCGCGGTGGAAAAACTCGAATGGGCCGGCAGCTACCGCCGGGGCAAGGATACGGTCGGCGACCTGGACCTGCTCGTGGTGGCCGGCGACTCCGCCGCGGTGATGGACCACTTCGCCGATTTTCACGACATCCGCCAGGTCCTCTTGCGGGGCGACACGAAAATGTCGGTCCGCCTGGCCACCGGACTCCAGATCGACTTGCGGGTGGTGCCGGCAGAATCATTCGGGGCGGCGCTGCAGTATTTCACCGGCTCGAAGGCCCACAACGTGGTGCTCCGCGGAATGGCGAAAAACCGGGGACTGAAAATCAACGAGTACGGCGTCTTTCGCGGCCCCACGCGACTGGCCGGGGCCACCGAGGAGGAGGTCTACGCCGCGCTCCAACTGCCCTGCTTCCCGCCCGAGCTGCGCGAAGCCCGGCAGGAATTCGACTGGGCAGCGGCGGGCGCCCTCCCCCAACTGATCCAACAGGCCGACCTCCGCGGCGACCTGCACACCCACAGCACCTGGTCCGACGGCATCGCCTCGATCGACCAGATGGCCGACGCCGCCAAGGCACGAGGGCTGGAGTATATCGCCGTCACCGACCACTCCCAGCGGGTGGCCATGGCCGGGGGACTCGACGCCCAGCAGCTCTTGCGGCAGTGGGAAGAAATCGACGCGCTCAACCGGCGGCTGGAGGGAATCCGCGTGCTCAAGGGAATCGAGGTCGATATCCTCGAAGGCGGCGGATTGGACCTCGACGACGAGGTTCTTCGCCACGGCGATTTCGTCGTGGCCAGCGTCCACTACGGACAGAACCAGTCCCGCCGGCGAATCACCGAGCGAATCGTCGAGGCCCTGCAAAATCCCCACGTGGCGGCCATCGCCCATCCCACCGGCCGGCTCTTGAATCGGCGAAAGGCCTACGAAGTCGATCTCGACGCCGTGCTCAAGGCCGCTTGCGACAATGGAAAAATGATGGAGCTCAACGCCCATCCCAAGCGGCTCGACCTGGACGACGTGGCCTGCGCCGCGGCCAAGCGCTTCCGCGTGCCCATCGTGATCTCCACCGATGCCCACAACATCGGCGGACTCGACGCCATGCGCTACGGCGTATTGCAGGCACGGCGGGGCGGACTGACCAGGGACGACGTGGCCAACACGCGAACCTGGGCCGAATTGAAACAAATGTTGGGGAGGCAGTAGGCGATACGGAGCGAGAAGAATACAATGGTTTTCCCCGCCGGCCCTGTGCCGGCGGCTCGTCGGCAGCGCGAGGCCCACCCAATACCGTCGCTATGGCTGAAGCGGGAGTCTCGCCCTAGGGTGACGAAAATGTAGCGAATCGTGGAGCATTGGCCTGCTC
>CAYZWG010000715.1:0-1994 GCA_964481605.1 uncultured Planctomycetaceae bacterium | reverse complement strand
TATGACCGGCATGGGCCGCGACGGTGCCGACGGGTGCGGTGAGATTCGCCGTCGGGGGGGCTACGTGCTGGGACAAAACGAGGCCTCTTCCGATGTCTACGGAATGAACAAGGTGGCCTACGAGGAAGGCCACGTCGACCGCCAATTCGACCTCTCCGACGCCGCCGCAGTGATTACCCTGCAAGTCAAACGGCTCTGGGGCCGCCAGACAGTGGCAGCCGGGTGATTGCAGCCGGGTGATGGATGATGGGGATGGCGGCAAGAACCGTGGCGAGAAGCCACCCCGGTGGCCGCCCCCAGCCGGACTTGGAACTGGAGGGGGAATCGCCCGCCCGGGGTACTGGTCATGGGGGCCGGCCGGTGCGATATTGCCGGGTAGGTTTCGGCGCCGGCGACCCCCGGCGGGAAAGGAGGACGACGGGCGGGCCAGTCGCACGGCAGGGTGTCTTGGGGAGACGGTCGCGTCCGGCTTGCGCCGGGCGGAAGACAGGGGGGAACGGGGCCATGATCGGAGCCATCTGCAAACGCGACGTGCTTGCCCATCCGATGGTCACCATTCGGTGCTTCGGATGGCAGGTTTTCTTTCAGGCACTGGTGGCGGGCCGGAAACGGACTTTCCTCTCGCTGGTGATGGGCTCCAGCGCGGCGCGGTGCTCGCCGGTGCCCTTGCCCGACCTGATCCGCCGCTGCGCCAACCTGGAGTTGCGAGCCAAGAGCATCTATGAGCTGTTGGCCCGATGCTATCGCCACCACGGCGACGTCTCGCGATTGTTCACGACCCTGGCCAGGCAGGAGCAATGTCATTTCGAGTTGCTCGAGCTTTGCGCCCTGGCTGCGGGCGGGCAGGAGGCGTCGGAAGCGTGTTTCGAGCGTTGGCAGCAGATGCTGCCGCGGCTGGCGCGGCAGATGCGCCGGGCAGAAGCGAAAGCGACGGAAGTGACCACCGTGGCCGAGGCGCTGTCCCTGGTGGTGGCGGTCGAATCGTCCGAGGTGAACGAGCTTTTCGCCGAAATCGTGGAGTCCAGCCGGTCCGAATTCGTTCGTCGGCTGAACGTCTTTCGCGAGGCGGGGGAACAGCACCTGGCGTATATCGGGCGGGAGATTCCGTCGCTTGCGCCGGAGTTGGCAGAGGCCTGCCGGCAACTGCTGGCGACGTCGTCGGGGGCGCCCGCAATCGTTTGAACGCCGGTCGGACATGCACCCGGCCTACGGGCGGCCTACGGGGGTAATGCCGGCGCGATCCAGGGCCGATTCGACGATCGCCTTGAACTCGCCGACCGGCTTGTAGCCCAGGCACTCGGCCAGTCGCCGGCCGTCGGGGGCCAGGAAGATCACGTGGGGATAGCCCCGCGTCGCCCCCAGTTTTCGCTGCGCCTTTCTTTCCTTGTCGCCGTCGACGATCACGCAGACGAAGTTCTTCAGCAACTCGGCCACCTGGGGATCGCGAAAGCTCTCCTCGGCCAGTGTCTTGCACCGGCCGCACCAGGTCGTGGTGACGAACATCATCGCCGGTTTGCCCTCGGCCCGCGCCCGGGCCAACCCCGCCTCGTAGCCCAGCACAAAGGGCAGCCCCTGCGTGTGGTCGGCCCACTCGGGACCGGGCTCGGAGGAAACCTGGACCGGCGGCCGGGGAGGGACGGACCGGCTGGCGGGATTCACCTCGGTGGCGCGTCGACACCCCGGCATCCAGGCTGCCGCCAGCAGAACGACCAGCGCAGGTATTGTTCTTTTCCGCATCGTACTTCCTCGCTGGCAAGCTCGACCATGCCGGGTCGCAACCCGGCCTACGGAACACCGCTCGGCGCAGGTCTCCCGACCCCGCCGTAACCACGGGTGGCCCAGGTTCTTGAACCTGCACCCGGCGACAGCCGGCAAGAGGTCAGGGAGCGGGTGGCGACGCTCAGGCGGTGTTCCTATTCGATGGGTGGAGCGATTTGCCCTGACCTCTTGTGGCTCCAGCCACACCGGTTCAAGAACCGGTGCTACCCACGGCG
>CAYZWG010000714.1:0-1995 GCA_964481605.1 uncultured Planctomycetaceae bacterium | reverse complement strand
TGTTGTGCAATACCGATGATAACTCGCCCAGTGCTAGAACGTCCTGGACATTCGCTCTTCACGATCTTAACTGGAGAATCCAAGAGCAACGCTAATACGCAAAGCCATTGTTGCTCCGCGTCGGTCGAGACGACGGTCTGCGCGAGACAAAGCGGTCTTTGCCATCCTTGTCCGTCTTCATCGACGGGATCGACATGTCGGCGGTCATTACGAGGAAGTTCTGGTCGCGCTGTCAAACACCTCATCCTTGAGCAACGTCTGACCCCGCGTGGCGGTCACAAACCCGAACACGGCCAGACCGATTAGGATTGCATTGGCAAACCAGATGTTGCCGATGTTCCAGACCCCGAAGTCAAACGTGGCGGCGAAGTAGGATGTGGTTCGATGGGCGAACGCGGCCGCCATCAGGGTAAGCGGCCCGTAGCGTAGGATCGCCACGGAGTTGAACGCGGTCCACACGGCGCCGGTCAAGACCACGGTGACGATGTCTCCTCCACGCGCGAACCCACAAATAAAGAGGAAGAGAATGACCACCACGCTCGCTGAGGCAAGCCCCCGACGCCGGAACACACCGAGCGACACCACGAGCAGAAACAGAACCCACAGGGAGGCACCGAACGCGTCTCCCGCGGCAGACAACACACCCGAAAGGGTGTGCCGCATCGACAGCGTGGCGTCGTAGAAGTCGGCCGACCAGTACGCCCCGAACGACAATCCGAACGACCTGGCGGCGAGGGCGACCACCAGGAAGAGAAGGTTGGCGATCACGCCGATCAGCAGGCCGATCAGAATGTCACGCCCGATCAGCGGGTCGGTCAGCCGCCCGGAGAGCAGTCGCGTCATGCTTACGATGCGTTCCGGCCAGGCTCGACGTACATACGGCTCGACGGCCAGGTACAAGGTCAAAGCGAAGACGCCGGCGAAGAGGCTCATGCCGAGCAATTGGATCAACGTGAGGACGACCTGCGCCCCCGTCCCCCAGTACTCGGACACGAGCAGCTTCGATGCGGCGGTGAGAAGGAACACGGCGACGCCCAGGCGCGTCGCGCCACGGCGGTCGCTACGACCCAGACGCAGGTTACGCCGGGCGAAATAGAAACACCCGACCATGACTCCGATCAGCACGATCGGGACGGACGCCCGCACGACGGCGGCGATCCAGCCCGACTCGGTTTCCGTGGCGATTGCGGACGCCGCAGCGCTCGTATCCGCGAGACGCTCGAAATAGACGGGCTTACCGAACAGTGTCGCCGCCTCCACGCGAACACGGACAGATGTGCCGGCGTTACCCTTGACTTCGCCCGTCCAGGCGAACCGCCGGTCGCAGCCGACGCGTGGCGTGCCAACGGGCGCGGCAGGCTGAAACGAATCCCGTTCGAGACCAGCGGCCTCAAACGCGGCATCGAACACAGCCCCCGTCTCGTCTTGCGTCGCCGGTTGCGGCGCTCCTTCTGTCTCCCCCCTTTCCAAGGGGGGATTTAAGGGGGGTTGAGGCCCAACCACCGCGATCCGACGCAGCCGACCCCGCCGGTCGAGCACCACGGCGGCCATGCCCGCTTCGGTGGTCGGCGGGTCGGTCATGGTTACGATTCCCATCGGGTACGCCGGCACCAGCCGCGACGGACTCTGGCGATACCAGAATCCAACCCTTCCGAATCCGTAGGCCGAGTCCGTCGGTGGGTCCGTGTAACCCAGAGCCCGAAGCACATCCCGCGCGTCGTCAGCCAACACGGCCGGTGCCTTGCGTTCCGCCGCCTCAAAAACTCGTGAGAAGTAGGTGGTCACGCCTGCAGTCAGGCCGAACACGCCCAGAAACAGGCCGAGCAGGATCAGCCCCGACCGCATGGACAGCGACCCGGTCTCTCCGGCCAAAGCCACCAGTTCAGGCGAGGGCGTTTCCCCCGCTGCCAGCGCGGCCGCCAATGGATTGCCACCGGGCAAGGCTGCCGCCACGGCAAGCGCCGAGGATGGCCGGGCGCTGGGTTCGATCTCCAA
>CAYZWG010000713.1:0-1998 GCA_964481605.1 uncultured Planctomycetaceae bacterium | reverse complement strand
GCTAAATGGCGCTGTCATACTACTTGATGGCGTAGAGGTGCTTGTTGGTCGCCACGTAGAGCGTGCCGTCGGCGGCCGTGGGCGTGGTGAAAATGCCGTCGCGGAAGCGAATCTGGTTGACCACGCGTTTCGTTTTCGCGGCCTCCAGAATCCAGAGCACGTGCCGGCCCGTGCCCAGGTAGACCTTGCCGTCGGCCACCAGCGGCGACCCCCAGATCGGCCCTCCCGCCTCGTGGACCCAGTAGCAACGCCCCGTGTCCGCGTCGAGGCAGTGCAGCTTGCCGTCGAAATCCGCGGCAAACACCAGCCCATCGGCGATGGCCACCGTGGAGACCGTGGAACCGATTTCCCGGTAGCTCCAGACGATCCCGGTTCGCGTGACGTCGCCGCCTTGGCTCGTGTCGAGGCAGACCAGCCAGGCCTCTTTCATCTTGTGGAACGGCTCCTGGGTGAAGGGCACGTAGAGCCGCTGGTGGTAGAAGACCGGCATCGCCGTGACCTCGTAGGAGGTGCTGTCGTGCTGGTGGTCGGGCGGCACCCGGTCCTCCACCTGGGCCAGCGGATGCCCCCGGAACCGCCAGGCGTTTTTCAGTAGCAGCGGCCCCCGGACGGCGCCGTCGAGCGCGGCCGGGTCGAGCATCTCGTAGGCATAAAGCGTCCCGTTGCCGGCCCCGAAAAACCCCAGCCGGCGATCCCCCGCGCGTCCCGCCGCCGCGGAGCTCCACTGCCCGTGAGTGATATCCGGGCCGATGCCGAAATCGTCCCTCGCCACCAGTTTGCCGGTCCGCTTGTCGAGCACGATCAAGCTGGGGGCTTCCGGATGAACAACGTACTTGTGGGTCCACTCGACGCCGTTGGCGGTGCACACGTAGAGCAGGTTGCCGTCGACCAGCACGGAGCAGTTGGCGCCGTTGTGCGGCTCGGCCTTGGTCTGGGCGATGATGTCGAACAGCCAGAGGACATCGGCGTCCTTGTCGGTCGGCTTCAGCGGAGATTCTCCCTCGGCCGCCATCAATCGCCCCTCGTCGCGGTAGGGACCGTCGTTGCCGTCGGCCATCCCCTTCACGTCGAGGCAGATCACTTCGCTGCGATTGCTCACCAGGTAGGCCCGGTCGCCCTCCACGGTGGGCGGCGAAGTGAGCCCAATGTACTGCCAGTCGGCCCATTTCACCGAGTGCAGCTTGGGCAGGTTCAACTGCCACAAGAATTCACCCTGGGCCTGATTGAAACACATCAGCACACCCCGGTCGCCCTCGATCCGCGGGTCCCGGGGAACCTCGTTGTTGGTGCCCACGAAGACCCTTCCCCCGGCCACCACCGGCGAGCCATAGGACTGCCCACCCAGCCGGGCCACCCAGCGCACGCCGCTCTTTTCGGGCAGCTCGATTTCGCCGCTTTGGGGATTGCGCTTGCCGGGCTGAAACGCCGTGGGCAGGTTCTTCTCGGCCGAAACCATGTTACGCGACCAGGCCTGGCCCCACTGGGGCCGATCCCCGGCCCGGGCCGGGCCCCCAACCCACGGGGACAACGCCGCGGCAGCGGCCAACATCGCGCCGATGTATCCTCTCATCGCCGTTACAATCCTTTCTATTGCAAACCTGCTCGCTGCCGGCCGCCGCGTGTCTCAATCCAACGGCGGCATGGGAAAGAGCTTGCTGGGGGTGTGTTCCCGCTCCATCATCCGCCGCATCTCTGCGACCCGATCGGGATGCTCCGCGGCCACGTCGTTTTCTTCGCCGATATCGTCGTCGAGATTGTAAAGCTCGATCTTCAGCGGATGCGGGTTCTTCTTGCGGAGGATATTCTGGCGGACCGCTTTCCAGCCGTCTGCCCGCACGGCCTGCTGTCCCCCGTAGCCGGGGAATTCCCAATACAGGTACTCGTGCTCTTTTTGCTCCTGGGGTCGGCCCAGCAGGGTGGGCGCGAAGCTGATCCCGTCGATCTGCTCAGGCGGCGTGGTGCCGGTGATCTGGGCGATGGTGGGCATCACGTCCCAGA
>CAYZWG010000712.1:0-2004 GCA_964481605.1 uncultured Planctomycetaceae bacterium | reverse complement strand
GCTGAAATTGCTGGGGCAGGGTCGGCCGCACCACTTCCGGGGCAATAACCCCGCCGTGACCGGCCAGATGGAATTGCAGTTCGATCGCTTTCGCGAAGTGGCCGGGATCAACCGCCACGGCCAGACGGCCGATCCGTTGGCCACCGGCGCGGACGAGGTGGCGGCGCTGGCGGCACAACTGCGGGGTGCCGACGCGGGCTTGCGAATCTCCGCCGCCGGGCGGCTGTCGATCTTCCGCGCCCCCCTGGCGGCACCCGCCCTGGCCGAGTGTCTGGACGATCCCAGCCGCGAGGTGCGTGTCGCCGCGGCGGTGGCGCTGGCCGCCTGCGGCACGCGCGATTCGGTGCGGCCGCTCTTGGCCGCGCTGGGCGACAAGGACCCCCTGGCGGCACAAGCGGCGGCGGTGGCGCTGGAGAATCTCTCCGCCCACGCCGAGCCCTTTGACCCCTTCGCCCCGGCCGATCAGCGGAACCGCCAGGCAAAGGCCTGGTCCCAATGGTTCGACAGCACGACCTGGGAGAAAATCGAGCAACAACTTGTCCAGCGGCTCGCCAGTCCCGACCGCGACGTCGTCCGCCGCGCGGCGGTGGCCCTGGG
This sequence comes from uncultured Planctomycetaceae bacterium, assembly GCA_964481605.1. Taxonomy (GTDB): domain Bacteria; phylum Planctomycetota; class Planctomycetia; order Pirellulales; family Thermoguttaceae; genus CAYZWG01. The sequence continues at coordinate 1,407 of CAYZWG010000712.1, read as the reverse complement.
ACACACCGGTGGCCCGGCCGCACGCGCCGCACTGCGCCGCTACGTCAGCAGCCAGCGTCGGAACAACCCTCTCCCCCCGTGGAGGAAAGCCGGCCACGTGGGCGACGCCGCCCGGTTCAATTCCCTCGCGGCGGTCAATCCCCGCACGCTTCAGGCGGCAACCCGATCGCTGGGGTATCTGGGCGACGCCGATGCCGTGCCCCTGCTGGCCGAGACGATCGCCCGTCACAGCGATCCGGCCACGGCCAACCTGTTCCTTGCCGAGGCCGCCGTGGAGGCGCTGGGCCGGATCGGCACACCGGAAGCCCAGGCGGCCCTGGTCGATGCTTTTGCCGGGCTGAAGGACTACCCCCAGTACACCTCCTGGTACGGCGATCACTCCGCCCTGATGGCCTGCCACGCCTCGCCCGTGCATTACTTCATCACCGAGGCCCTCGACACGCTGGGCTCCACCCGCGCCCGTGCCATCGTGCCCCATCTGATCCGTTCCCTGCCGGTCGATCCGGACCGTGCCTTGTTGCCGGGCAACGACGATTGCGAGACGCTCGTGGGTCGGGTGATTCGTCGTAACGGGGCCGAGCCGGAGGTCGTCGACACCTGCCTGGCCATGCTGGGCGATCCACGGGCCGTGCCCAACGAGGAGATCGAGAAGGCGATTTCCACGATTCACCGCTGCTGGGCAGGACACCCCACGCCGGAGATGCGGGCCGCGCAGGTCCTGTCGCTGGTCTGCCGCGACCGGAAGGCCGAGCCGCGAATCCGCGCGGCCCTCGACCGCTACCGGACCAAACCGACCAACATCCGGCGGCTGTTCGACACGGGAATTCCGGTGGTGGACGCCTTGCCGGTGAAGAACTGGGTTTGCTTCTACCTGGCGCGAACGCTGGGCAACCTGGCCGCGCCGGACTCGGCCGCGGCGCTGGTCGCCGTGCTCCGCCAGGAGCCGACCGAAGCCGCCCACGGCCGGCCCGATCCGCTTGGGCCGGGGGTCCATTTTCTCCACAACGGCCTCACGCCCTGCTGGCGGGCCGCCGTGGCGTGGGCGCTGGGCCGGATCGGCGACCGCCGCGCCGTACCCGTCTTGCTGGCCGTGGTGGGCGACTTGAAAAACGCCCCCGACACGCGCCACGCGGCGGCCCAGGCGCTGGGTCGGATCGACGACCCGGCAAGCCTGGAACCGATCCGACGCCTGGCCGCGGACTACCCGGAAATTTCCACCCGCCGGGTGCTGCGAACGCTGTGTGCCAGGTGGACCGCCGGCAGCGACCAACTGGGGAGGCTCGATCGCTGATCGGCGAGGGTCTCACGACCCCGCCGCGGCCCGTAGGCCGGATCGCGATCCAGCATCGGGGCTCCTCCCCTCTCCCTCTGGGAGAGGGGCCGGGGGTGAGGGGTGAGAGAAGGCAC
>CAYZWG010000711.1:0-2006 GCA_964481605.1 uncultured Planctomycetaceae bacterium | reverse complement strand
CGATCCGGCCTACGCGGGCTCTTGCTGGGTGATGCAGTGGTACGACCCTAGACCCTGGAGCAAGTCGACCGCATCCAGCCCCACTACTTGCCGATGGGGAAACAGGCCGGCGAGGATTTCCAACGCCCGGGCGTCGGCCGGGTCGTGGAACCGCGGCACCACCAGCACGCGGTTGGCGATGTAGAAGTTTGCGTAACTGGCCGGCAGCCTCACGGCATTGTGCACCAGGGGCCGCGGCATGGGCAACTCGATCACCTCCAGCGGACGCCCCTGCTCATCGACGGCCGCGCGGAGCCGCCGCAGGTTCTCCCCCAGCGGCTCGTGGTTGACGTCGCCGGGGTCCCGCTCGACCGCCGCCACGACCCGTCGCCGGCCGACGAATCGGGCGAGCTGATCGACGTGGCCGTCGGTATCGTCGCCGGCCAGGCGGCCGTCGAGCCAAACCACGTGCCGGGCGCCGAGGTACTCGCCCAGGCGGCGCTCGATCCGGGCCGCGGTCCAGCCGGGGTTGCGGTTTTCGCCGGCCAGGCAGCTTCTGGCCGCCAGCAGCGTGCCGCGGCCGTTCGTGTCGATCGCGCCGCCTTCGAGCACCAGGCCCGGCACGAACCGCTTTCGGCCGGTGAGTTGGGCGACTTGCCGCGGCACGGCGTTGTCGGCGTCGTAGGGTGGATACTTGCCGCCCCAGGCGTTGTAGTCCCAATCGACCAGCGCGGGCGGCGTCCCCGGCGGTCCCACCAGAAAGATCGGCCCGTGGTCGCGAATCCAGGCGTCGTTGGTGGGAATGTCGTGCAGGCGGACGTTGGACAGGCGGCCCACGGCAGCCCGGGCGGCGGCCATCGCCTGGTCCGCACCGGCGGCAATGTGGACCGCCTCCCCGGCGGCGAGCACCTCCACCAGCCGGGACCAGAGCGGCGGAATCCGCTCGAAGCCATCGGGCCAGGTCGGACGGTTGTGGGGCCAGGCGAGCCAGGTGGCGGCGTGGGGCTCCCATTCGGCCGGCATCCGGTAGCCCAGCGCGGCGGGGGTTGGTTCCGACTTATCCGGGCCAGGTTGCCTCATCGCCATTCCATTCAGGCACGCAAGACGTCTCTCGCTGATATGGCAGCGCCGCTTGGGGCTCCTCCCCGCCGGCCCTGTGCCGGTGGGAGACGGGTTTGAGAACTACCGCGCCACACGCGCCCCCCACCCGCGCGAAGTGACGGCGAACCGTTGGGGGGTGGTGGCGGCCGTAGTTGTCAAACCCGCAAACCACCGGGGCAAGCCCGGTGGGGATTCTCCCCGTTGAATGAGGCGTTCGGCGAGGGGCTGCCGACCCCGCCAGGGTTGTCAAACCCACAATCCACCGCCCCGCACCGCGTCGACGATTTTTCTCGCGGCGGCCGCGTTGGCGGTGATGGCGGCCCAATCGTTGGCTCGAATCGCCTTTCGCGGAGCGATCCAGGAGCCGCCCAGGGCCAGCGTGAACGGTTGCTCCAGGTAGCCGGCGATATTGCCCGCGTGCAAGCCGCCCAGCGGCATGAACCGCACGCCCAGGTGCAGGTAGGGCGCCGCCAGGCTTTTCAAATAGGCGGCGCCGCCGGAGGGCTCGGCGGGAAAGAACTTCAGCTCCCGGCAGCCCCATTGCAGGGCCGTCTCCAACTCGGAGGGCGTGCAGATGCCCGGGGCAAAGGGCAACCCGGCGCGGCGAGCCGCCTCGAGCACGCGGCCATTCGTGCCGGGGGCCACCCCGAACGCCGCCCCCGCCGCGGCCGCCCGCTCGACCTGCTGGGGCGTGAGGATCGTGCCGATTCCGGCGAGCATCCGGGGCACCTCGCGGCGGACCGCTTCGAGGGCCTCGATCGCCGCCGGGGTCCGCAGCGTCAACTCCATCACGTCGACGCCGCCGGCCAATAGTGCCTGGGCCAGCGGCACGGCGTCGCCCGGCTGGTCGATCACCAGCACGGCCACCACGCCGGATCGCTCGATCCGCTGCAACACGTGCGGGGGAAACCGCGAATCCATGATGG
>CAYZWG010000710.1:0-2008 GCA_964481605.1 uncultured Planctomycetaceae bacterium | reverse complement strand
GTTGGAAGACATGGCGGAGCAGCCGCCTTGGTCCAATTTGCGCTGAGTGAAGTAGGGTGTGTGCTCCGCACGCACGCGAGAGTGAAGTGGGGTGTGTGCTCCGCACGCACGCGAACCGGTGGCCCGAGTCGTGGCGTATGCGTCGAGAGCACGCACTCCACGGACTTTCTGCAATCGGCTCTTATTGCCAAGGGAGAACCGGCCATGGCGGAACCGCTTTCACGTCGCGAGTTCTTGCAGCGATCGACCCTGGCGGGCGGGGCCCTGGCCGCTGCCGGCGGCGGCACCGCCACCGCCGAGCAAGGCGGGCCGGCGGAGAAGCCTGCCGCGCAAGCCGATGGCCCGGCCACCGCCGGGCGGCCGAATATCCTCTTCATCATGACCGACCAGCAGCGGGCCGACTGCGTGGGAGCCAACGGAAACCGGATCATTCAAACCCCCAACCTGGACCGGCTGGCGGCCGAGTCGGCCAATTTCACCCGGGCGTTTGTCCAGTCGCCCGTCTGCACCCCCTCGCGGGCATGCTACTTTACCGGCCGCTACGCCCACGCCCATCGCAACCGGGTCAACTACACGCCCCTGGACGACGACGAAATCCTCCTGCCGGCACGGCTTCAATCGGCCGGCTACCGTACGGCCCTGGTGGGAAAGCTTCATCTCTACTACCGCTACCCGCCGACCCGCGAGGAGGCCGCGCGGATGGGCTTCGACGAGGTCGAGCTTCACGACGGGGTGCCGTTTACCGACCCCTGGTCCGACTACGCCAGGTGGCGTGGCCGGCACGATCCGCTGCGCGAGATTCACTATCGCCGCACGGCCGCCAGTGTGGCTCGCTTGCGGACGGACCTGCCGGCGGACGCCAACCCGTTTCGCGCGGCCATCGAAGACCAGTACACCGACACCACCTGGACGGGCCGGCGAACGCGCCACTGGCTGCGGCAACTGGCCGGCGGCGAGAAGCCGTTTTTTCTCTTTTCGTCGTTCTTCAAGCCGCATTCGCCGTTCGAGGTGCCCCGGCCGCTGGACGCGATGTACAACGACCGGGACATCCCTCTGCCCCGGCCCCAGACACGCGAATCGATCGAGCGTCTGCCCGAGCCGCTGGTGAAGCTGATCCTGCGGGGCAAGAAGCCGCCTTTCGACATGGACCGCCGCCGGCTCGAGTGGGCCTACCGCAGCTACTACGCCAGTATCAGCCAGATCGATCGCGAGGTGGGCCTGACGCTCCAGACGCTGGAGGAAACCGGCCAGGCCGAGCAGACGATCGTCGTCTTCTGCTCCGACCACGGCGACCAGCTCCTGGAGCACGGCCTGATGGGGAAGAACTGCTTTTTCGAGGCCTCGGTCCGCGTGCCGCTGATGATTCGCCTGCCCGGACGGGTTCGCCGGGGGCAATACGACGCCTTGGTCGAGACGGTGGACGTTCTGCCCACGCTGTTCGACCTGGCCGGGCTGGCGACCCCCTACAACGTCGAGGGACGATCGCTGGGACCGCTGGTGTGCCAGACCGGCGAAGCCTACCGGGCTCGCGACGCCGTGTTCAGCGAAAACGTGATCCCCGAGGTGATCACGTCCGGCTCGCTCGATTTCTCCTTCGAGAAGGGCCGGGGTATCAAGGGTATTCTCCATCCGGACGCCAAGATGGTCCGCACCGACCGCTGGAAGTACAACCACTATCCGGGCTACGCCGGTGAACTGTACGACCTGGAAAACGATCCCCACGAGGAGGTCAACCTGGTCGCCCAGGCCCGCTGTCGATCGGTCCTGGAAGAGATGAAGGGGCGTATTCTGGAGTGGTTGATTACGGCCGGGGAAGCGGACCAGATTGCACGGCGATGGTGCATCCCTTGAACAGTCCCGGGCCGGCACCCCTGTTCGGCGCGGGGCGCTGTTCGGCGAGGGTCTCCCGACCCCGCCGCCAGTTGAGGTCGCGTTCGGCGCGGGTCTCCCGACCCCGCGGGTGGCCCAGGTTCTTGAACCTGCACCCGGCGGCAGCCGGCAAGAGGTC
>CAYZWG010000709.1:0-2009 GCA_964481605.1 uncultured Planctomycetaceae bacterium | reverse complement strand
CAGGAAAACCAGGCAAGAAGGCCCACTGGCCCCGGAGCCCGATCGAGAGAGGTCCTACCGTGCCGGGTCGCGACCCGGCCTACAAACCGGGCGCGTTCGGCTTGACGGGACGCGGCTTGGGTTATCTGCCCAGCAGAAGCGCCAGGCCCAACACGAGCGACAGCACACAGCCCGCCCCCAGGACGATCCAAATCCACACCGGCAGCGCGTTGGCACGGCGACGGTAACGCTCGATCTGTTGGGGAGATACGTGCGCCTTGGCGCGAATGCGAGCGACAACCGGGGACTCGCCGGAGTCGATCAGTCGGGCGGGGTGGTCGGCTTCCAGCGGCTTGGCCACCGGCAGGCCCCCGCCGGCGCCTCGCTGGGCCGCAACGACGATCTCCACCGTCGGCCGCAACGATCCCAGCGAGGTATCGGCAGCGGGGTCGGACGATTCGGCGGCCAGGGGCTTGGCCTGGGGCGCGGGCCGGGTGGACGCCGCCGCGCGGCGAATCTTGGAAGAACCGCCGGCGGCCGCCGCACCGGCCTTGTCCGTCTGGATCGCCGCGGCCACCAACAGCGGCGAGGAGGAGCCACTTCGCGAGCCGCTGCCCGAGCCGCCTTCGGCGGTTGCCGTCCAATCGGCCAGCACGCGGGCGACCTCGCCGGCCGTCTGGAACCGATCGTGCGGCTTCTTGGCCATCATCCGCAGACAAATGGCCACCAGGTCGGTGGGAGCGTCGGGCCGATCGGCATAGATGCTCGGCGGCGGATGCTTCTGGTGCATCATCAGCCGCTGGGGGAGCGTGCCGTCGGGAAAGGGCGGATGACCCGTCAACAGGTAGTAGAGCGAACAACCCAAGCCGTAGATATCCGCCCGGGCGTCGACGCCGTGGCTGTCGATGGCCTGTTCGGGGGCCAGGTAGTCGGCCGTTCCCAGCACGTTTTCCTCGTAGGCCACGGTGAGCGAGGCGCGATCCTCCTCGACCTCGAATCGGGCCAGTCCCAGGTCGAGCACCTTGACCACTCCATGCGGATCGACCAGCAAGTTGGCCGGCTTGACATCGCGGTGGATAAGGCCGGCCGCGTGCGCGTGGTCGAGGCCTTCGGCCGCCTGGCGGATGTAGTCGGCCGCGGTGCGATAGTCCAGCGGGCCGTCCTGGCGAACGATCCGGTTCAGGTCGCGTCCCTCCACGTACTCCATCACGAGATAATGGGTGGAGCCGTCGTTGTCGACATCGTACGCCCGCACGATGTTGCGATGGTCGAGCGCGGCGACGGCCTGGGCCTCGCGGTGGAAACGCTCGAGATAGGAGGAGTCGTCCACGCGGCTTTTGGGCAAGACCTTGACGGCCACGCGGCGGTGCATCAGCACGTGCTCGGCCAGGTAGACGCTGCTCATGCCGCCCGTGCCCAGGTGATCCAGCAGCCGATACTTGCCCAGAAAAAAGCCCTTGTGGCGTCCTTCCAGCAGCTTGTCGGCCTGCCACCGGGTGAGCAGATCGTCGTGGATCAGTTGCCGGGCGGCCTCCCGGGCGGTGGCGATCGGCGCCTCCGGCGGGGCCTGATCGACACGTTGGACGAAGCGGCCGAGTTGGTCCGAGGCGACCAACCCGCTACGCCGCACCAAATCGAGGAATTTCTCCACCGTGGGATCAGGCATACCGCCTCGCGTCCTTGGAGGTAACGAACCGGGCGCGGCCAAACGCGGTGGGGGACGGAAAGGACCCGACCGGCGAGCCAGGCAAGCCACCCGCCCGGCACCGGCACGGTGTGCAACGCTCGTGGGCTGCCGACCCGGCCGCGCCTGCCCGCGGCGGAAAAGGCCCCCCCAAGCGTTCGACGCCCCAAAAGCCCCCAACAACGCAACCTTCCTCAAGGTCCCGCGCTAAAGTTCAGCCTACCATCGCGGGAAAAATCTCGCCAGTAGTGATCGACAATGCCCGCTGCTCGCCCCCCCGAACGGGCTGCCCGCGTGTGTGGCAAGTATGTCTGGCGCCATGGCTAGGAAAGCTGTACAACTTGGG
>CAYZWG010000708.1:0-2024 GCA_964481605.1 uncultured Planctomycetaceae bacterium | reverse complement strand
CAAGGGGACAGGGCACGCCGGGATGCGAGCAGCGGACCAGCGGATGTCATGGCAGTTTCTCCGTGAGAGAGCAGGGATCGTCGTGACCGTGCCGGCAAGGTTGGGCGCCCCAGTCAAACTCCGTTGACTGTAGTAGTTCTTATGCTGATAATCAACTCTTGCCCTGGTTCCCCTTCCCCTGGTTCCCAAGCTCCGGCTTGGGAACCCACCGGGCGAGCGTTCTGCTCCGCCGTCAGCGAAGCGGAGCTTCGTGCTGGGTGCGGTCCCAAGCTGGAGCTTGGGACCGAGAGGTGACGCTGGAGCTTGTCCTGGTTCCCAAGCTCCGGCTTGGGAACCCACCGGGCGAGCGTTCTGCTCCGCCACGGGCGAAGCGGAGCTTCGCGCTGGGTGCGGTCCCAAGCTGGAGCTTGGGACCGAGAGGCGACGCTGGAGCTTGGGACCGAGAGGCGACGCTGGCGCTTGGGACCGAGAGGCGACGCTGGCGCTTGAAACCGAGATTGGTGCAACGACCTATGGCTAACGAAAAACCCTGTCCGCAGCGGAGGTTGACATGAGAACTCCTTGGACTTTGGTACTTCTGCTGGCCTTCGCCATGCTTACGGCGGCACGGGCCGAACCGTTGCTCACGCACGTGGACGTCTACACCTCGGGCACGGAGGGCTATCACACCTTTCGCATTCCGGCCATCGAGACGGCCCCCGACGGGTCGCTGGTGGCCTTTGCCGAGGCGAGGAAATACAACCAGGCCGATCCCGGTTTTGGCCGCCAGGACATCGACCTGGTCTGCCGGCGGAGCACCGACGGCGGCGCCACCTGGTCGGCGATGAAGGTGATCGAGGACCCCGGCGAGCTCTGGTCGGCCGCCAACCCGGCCACCGTGGTCGATCGCCGGACGGGCCGGATGTGGGTCCTCTACCTGCGCGGCAAACCGGGTCGTAGCACGGCGACCGCCCGCCCCGGCACCGACGACATGCAGACCCTGGCCCGATCGAGCGACGACAACGGCGTCACCTGGTCCGAGCCGATCGACCTCACGGCGGTGGCCCGGGACCTCCGGGACGACGCCTGGCGGGCCAGCGTGGTGGGCCCCGGCGGGGCCATTCAGGATCGCCACGGCCGGCTGATCGCACCAGTCTGGAAGGTCGTGCCCTACGGCGTATTGGCCATCTACAGCGACGATCACGGCGCCACCTGGCAACGCGGCACGATGGTGCCCGGCGACAATCTCGGCAACGAGAACCAGTTGGTCGAACTGGCCGACGGACGCATCCTGATGGACGTGCGACAGCAGAGCGGGCCGCACCGCTGGCTGGCGACCAGCGACGACCAGGGCCGGACGTGGTCGCCGCCGCGGCCGGGCGCGACCGTCACCCGGGTGGCCTGCGCGATCGAGCGTTTCACGCAGAAATCGGCCGGCGACGACCGCGACCGGATTCTCTGGACCGGTCCCAAGGGGCCCGGGCGGACGAACCTGGTGGTCCGCGTCAGTTACGATGAAGGCCGGACGTTCGGCGGCGAGCGACCGATCTCGAACCAACAGGCCGCCTATTCCGACCTGACCATCCTCCAGGACAAGACCGTGGGCGTGCTCTGGGAGCGAGGCCAGGACCGGGGCTACCAGTTCATCACCTTCACCCGGTTCAACCTGGAGTTTCTGGAGCCCCAGCGGTAGCCGGCGGGCCGGGTTGCGTGCGTGCGGAGCACACACCCTACTTTTCCAGCGTCACGGCGACCAGCACCGGGGCGGCCGGCGTGTCGAGGTCGCGAAAAACGATCTTCTCCACCTCGACCGGTCGCAGCGTCACGCCCAGCACGTTCAGATGCCAGCGTTTGCCCCGGGGACCGAGAAAAACGTCTTCGGCTTCCGGACTGGCGGCCCATTCGTCGATCGTGCGGCCGGTAATCAGCGGCACGGTCTGCGTCCGGCCATCGGTGTAGTGGACGACGTATTCGGCCACGGCACCCCACTCGCCCGTGCCCGGGTCGTGCGAAGCCCAGCCGTGGACGTTCCCCAGGAAGAACGC
>CAYZWG010000707.1:0-2031 GCA_964481605.1 uncultured Planctomycetaceae bacterium | reverse complement strand
AAGGCACGCAACCACAGTGGGTGAAAGTCCCACCCGGCAACTGGTCGTTCCAGCCGGTAGCAATCGGAGCGAGGGTGGAAGCAATGAAGCCGTCGAAGCCTCCGGTGTAGAGGATCGCAGAAGGCGATTTGGCGAGCAAGCAGGCCGTAACGTGAGTGAACGCTGAGCAGGCCTCGAAAAGGGTAACGTGGATGCCGACCCGCCTGCATTTCGGGGAAGGCCGCCGCCGATGGGCAAGAAGAAGGCAAAGGCACCCATCGGGTCCACCGGGGTAATGGCGACGGCATGTTTGCACAAGGGGTTGCGGAGCAACACGGGAAGCCCCGCCGGTGGACAACGTGAGGTCCAACCGGAAACCCGCGAGGGACAGGCCGGGCCGGACGGGGTGGCGGAGAGGCCCGTAGGACTGAGGACGCCGAGTAATGTCGGTCGAGGAAAGGGGCCTTGGTGCAGGGTTGGCGACGAAAGTAGCAACAGCGAGGTGACTGGCGGATGAGCCTAAAAGCACCGGAGAAGGTTGAGAAGCTGCGGAAGACGCTGCACGCCAAAGCGAAGGAATCGCCCAAATGCCGGTTCTACTCACTGTAGGACAAGTTGTATCGGCCCGACGTGCTGGAATACGCCTATCGGTGCTGCCGGAGCAAAGGCGGCGCGGCAGGCGTGGACGGCTGGCGGTTTGAGGACATCGAGGAGTACGGGCGGGACCGGTGGCTGGGTGAACTGGCCGAGGAACTCCAGAGCAAGAGGTATCGACCCGAGGCCGTGCGACGGGTGTACATCCCGAAGGCGGACGGGTCGAGTCGGCCGTTGGGCATCCCAACGGTACGGGATCGGGTTGTACAGACGGCTGCTGTGTTGGTTTTGGAGCCCATCTTCGAAGCGGACCTACGGCCGGAACAGTACGGCTACCGACCAGGACGCAGCGCGTTGGATGCGGTCAGGCGCGTGCACGGTCTGGTGAGTAGGGAACACGGCGAGGTGGTCGATGCCGACTTGAGCGGCTACTTCGACTCCATTCCGCACGGAAAGATCCTCCGGACGGTGTCGCGGCGAGTCAGTGACGGGCAACTATTGGCCCTGCTCAAGAGCTGGCTGGAGGCACCGATCGAGGAGACGGACGAGCGAGGAAGAAAGCATCGAAGCAACCCGGGCAAGAAGGGCAAACGAGGCGTGCCGCAAGGGGCGCCGATCTCGCCACTGCTAAGCAACCTGTACATGCGGCGGTTTATTCTAGGATGGAGCGTCCTGGGGTACGATCGCATTTTCGGTTCGCAGATCGTGGCCTACGCCGACGACTTGGTGATTTGCTGCCGCCGAGGGGCCCAAGAGGCACTCGAGCGCATGGAAGAACTGATGGGTCGGATTGGGTTGACGGTCAATGAGGCGAAGACGCGGGTGTGCCGGGCCGGCAAGGATCCCATCGAGTTTCTGGGGTACACGATCGAGCGGTGCTGGTCACCGAGGACGGGGCGTAGCTACATCGGCACGCGGCCGTCGCGGAAGGCGGTCCGGCGAACGTGCCGGGAGATCAGCCATCTGACCAGCGCTCGAACGACGCTGTGCCGAGTCGAGGATCGAGTAGCACGTTTGAACCGATTGATGATTGGTTGGGCGAACTACTTCTGTCTCGGCCCGGTCAGCCCAGCCTATCGAGCGGTGGATGCGCACGCTCGACAGAGGCTGCGTCGGTGGTTGCGCAGGAAGCGCAAGGTGCAGGGTCGGGGGATGTCACGGTACCCCGATGAGTACCTGTACCGGGAACTTGGGCTGGTAAGGCTTGAGGAGCGCACCGGCAACCTTCCGTGGGCGAACGCGTGAATGCCCTGTCCGAAAGCCGGATGCGGGAGAACCGCACGTCCGGTTTGATGAGCGGGATGTGGAAACGGAGCATGGCGCCGCTAGTGAGACACCGGCAACCGAAAGGGCCGGCAACCGATAGGCGACGACCTACACCACCGCGCCACATCTCGACTCTACTGAAACCTCTGCTACGAGCCTCAATCGCCTGCCATCTCAGGCCGTGCTCACTCC
>CAYZWG010000706.1:0-2042 GCA_964481605.1 uncultured Planctomycetaceae bacterium | reverse complement strand
CGCCCGAAGCTCCTCGGGCAGGCCCATCTCCATCAGGTCCAGGGGCAAAGGCACCAATGCGCCCGGTTGAGCGGCGTATTGCTCGACCCACTCCGGCGGCTGGAGCGTTTCCACGTTGATCACGTCCAGCGTGCCGTCGGGCCAACGGTCCTCGGCCCGCAGCCGCAACAATCACCACGTGGCCGGATCGACGACCAGCCCGTACGTTCTCGGCAAGGCGTCGCGCTGGGGATCATGGGCGACCACCCGCTGGCCCACGCGAATCGTCTCGATCTTCTGCGTGTCAGACCGATTCTCGGCGGCCGCTGCCGGCTTGGCCCGCGCCGGCGGTGTCGCCGACGTTCCCCAAAAAGCCTTGCCGGCGAAAAGAGCGGCCAGCAAGAGACAGATCGCCAGCCACCGCCAGGCGAGTCGGCCAGAGGCGTCTTTACCCCTTTCATCCGAAAGACAATCCGCCACGGGCACGACCGACTGGTGGTCGTCTGCCGGCACATCGGCGGCTGGCAACTCGGCGGACGTATCGGGCATGTCCATCGCATCCTGTTCCGCGTCATCTTCCAGCAGCAACCAATCGACGGCGTCCTCGTGCCGCCGTCTTCGCCGCCGTCTTCGCCGCTGGTCCGCTTGCCAGCCGGCCAGGCCGACGACGATGACTCCCGCCGCAAGCAGCCAGTTCGGATCGACGGCCGCGGCGGATCCTGGGGTCACCCCCCGGGCATCCCCGTGCTCATAACGTCGCTGGCACAAAGACACCCAGTTCCTCTTGTGCCTGCGATCTAATCCCCGATCAGCTTCAAGTACAAATGCGGCTCCGCTAGGCACCGTTCAATAAGCGTCTCGATTTGCTGAAGTGCGTCTTCGTGCTCGCCGCCGTTGCAGGACTCTCTGAGCAGACAGAGGTCGTCCAATAGAGGTGCTAGCTGCAAGCGATTGAAAACGGTGTCTCCATACGGATCCACAAAGCGGAGACAGGTAAGGCGAAGATCATCCGGGCGCGCCAGCGCGCCGGTCGACACGTCGACTGCCTTGCTGACCTCGTTCCCCTTTTCATCTTGAATTACAACTCGAATCACGCGTGATCTCCGGTTCTGCTCGCAAGTATTACGGGGTGCCTGGAAATGCCGTTATCAGGTCGCCGGCCGCGTTAGTAATGACAGTGTAGATCGAGGTTGCTTGCCCAGTCGCGCGATCAATCCCGATTATTCTACCTGCATTGACGATTCGCTGGAAATTGCCTCCCGCTTGTTGTACTGCCTGTACGCCTTGCCCCTGCCGAATGAGCACCGCGACATCTTCCCCAGTTGAGAAAACGCTCTTCCCCGCACTCTGTACACCAGACGGAAGATGACGGTCCAGCACGTGCTGCAAACCGCGTTGCGTAATGTTGATCGCCCTTGGGGCGAGACAAGGCGCGAACGCACCGATGATGCTGCCGCCAAAGGCACCGGCCGCTGCCACGTCCCTCCCCAGAGGCCTCCCGATACCGTATCCAACGACTCCTCCCACGGAAACGCCCACGACGGAGCCCGCCGTCGCGGCTTCGGCCGCGGTTGCTCCGGCGGCCAACTCCGCCACGGTGATGGCCCCGCCGGCGGCGAGCCCGGCCGCCCCTCCGCCCAGAACGGCAGCCGTTCCCAAGGCGATCTTTTGCCCAACCCTCAGGTGCTTGTCCATCCGCTTGGGATGCCTGAGGTAAAACCAATAGTCGGAGAGAAAACTCAGGCCACTCGGGTCGGTCAGGCTATCCGGTCGGTTGCCCACGTAGCGAGACAGGTTCGCGTCGCCGGCCGTGAAACCGGTGGGGTCTTCGCCGACCCACTGGCCCACCTTCGCATCATACCAGCGGTTGAGGTTGTTTTGTAGACCGGTGGAGTTGTCCTGGGCGCGGCCGGTGTAGGCGAAGAGGTGGTCTACCGCCGCGTTGGTTTCGGAGATTTGTTGGCCGAAGGCGTTGAAGACGCGGTGGTTGGCGATCGTGGTGGTGGCCGTGCCGGCGTCGTATTGGGCCAGGTCGCGGACCGTGCCGAGGTGGTCGGTCAAGG
>CAYZWG010000705.1:0-2057 GCA_964481605.1 uncultured Planctomycetaceae bacterium | reverse complement strand
GTTCATGTCCAGATCAATTTTCCGAAAAAAACCAGCCCAGGCCGTGAACGGTTACGACATCTCCGAGCGCCACGTTTGGGCGTTCAACGCCAGTGGCCGTCTGCCGCGTCCCATTCGCTTCGGGCGATCTGTCCGATGGTCCTTAGAGGAATTGCGCGCGTGGTTGGCAGCCGGGGCCCCGGAACGGACCAAATGGGAGGTGATGCGCGGACCTGAGATCGGCCCCCAGTTTCAGCACCCTCATGGTGATCGGATCGCCAGCAAGGCAAGGAGCAGAGGCTTATGAAGACTGGGCAGGTGCGGCTGCCGGACGAAGCCTCTGACGGCGAGGATGGGCCTTCCCTCGCGCCACCGGCGGGCGGCCCGAAGATCAAGTTGCTCCTTAAACCTCGCGATGCAGCCGAGGCGCTCTCCATTTCAGCCCGGAAGCTGTGGGCGCTGACTAACGCTGGCGAGATCCCCTGCGTGCGGTTTGGCCGATCGGTGCGGTATGACTTAGCTGACCTGCGGGAATGGATCGACACCCAGAAGGGAGGCCGACGATGCCCCCTATGGAACTGGTCCTGTCAAAGCTGTCAGATGCCAAGCCCAACGGCCAGGGCTGGCAGGCCCGCTGCCCGGCCCACGATGATCAGAACCCCAGTCTGAGCATCGCCGAGGGTGACGATGGGCGTGCATTGCTGAAATGCCATGCCGGCTGTGCCACCGAAGCCGTGGTGGCCGCCTTGGGGATCAGCATGGCGGATCTGATGCCGAGCAACTCGAACCGGGCGGCGCAGGCGGCCAGCCGGCGGATCGTCAAGACCTATGACTACCGCGACGAGCGCGGCGATCTGCTCTTCCAGGTCGTCCGGATGGAGCCGAAAACCTTCCGGCAGCGGGCACCCCGGCCGAGTGGGGGCTGGACGTGGTCGGTCAAGAATGTCCGGAAGGTGCTCTACCGACTGCCCGAGTTGCTCGGCGCCGACCCCAACACGCTGGTCTGCATTCCCGAGGGAGAGAAGGACGTAGATCGCTTGGTCTCCCTGGGGCTGGTGGCCACCTGCAATCCCGGTGGCGCAGGGAAATGGAAGGCGGAATACAGGGAGTGGCTACGCGACCGGCTCGTGGCCGTGTTCCCGGACAACGAAGAAGTGGGGCAGAAGCACGCTCAGGCCGTGGCCCGATCCCTAACGGGCATCGCGAAGGTGGTGAAGCTCGTCGATCTGCCCAATCTGCCACCGAAGAATGACGTCTCCAACTGGCTCGATGCCGGCGGCACCTGCGAGCAACTCGTCGAGCTGATCGAGGCCGCGCCGGTGTTCAAGCCCCCTGCCAACACTCCAGCGACGCCGAAGCCCGCGGAGTGGGGAACGATCGAGCCCTTGGGGATCGCAAATGTGCCGCCATTCCCAGTGGCGGCCCTACCCGCGGTGCTGGCCGACTTCGTTGCCGCTGAGGCAGAGGCCACGCAGACGCCGTCGGACTTGGCCGCGATGCTCTGCCTGGCCGTCTGCGCAGCGGGGGTGGCCAAGAAAGTCGAGGTTCGCGTCCGCGACGATTGGCTGGAGCCCGTCAATCTGTTCACGGTGACCGTCTTGGAGCCTGGCAACCGGAAGTCGGCTGTTTTCGCCCACACGACTGCACCGCTACGGGAGTTCGAGGCGCAGCTCGTCGAGCAGGAGCGGGCGGAACTGGCCCGCCAACAGGCCAAGCGCCGGCAGCGCGAAAGATACATGAAAGTCCTCGAGGAGAAAGCCGCCAAGAAGGGTGACACCGCGGCGGGCCAGGAGGCCGAGGAGGTCGCCGTCGAGTTGGCCACAATGGCAGAAGCGGTGCTGCCGCGTCTGATCGTTGATGACGCAACCAGTGAGAAGCTCGCGGCGGTCCTCGCCGAGCAAGGCGGGAGAATCGCCAGCATGTCTCCGGAGGGCGGTGTATTTGACTTGATGGCTGGCCTTTACAGCCGAAGCGGGATTCCGCAGTTCGATGTGTACTTGAAGGGCCACGCGGGCGACGATCTGCGCGTGGACCGAATCGGGCGCAAAGGGGACCACGTCAAGCGGCCGGCGCTGACG
>CAYZWG010000704.1:0-2064 GCA_964481605.1 uncultured Planctomycetaceae bacterium | reverse complement strand
CCCCTAGCGACCGTCGCGGAGCCGGTCGCCGAGGAAATTGTCCAGATCGGCGATCTGGTAGATCTTCTCGATCGTCGCGTCCATCGGATACTCGACCCGGCGGAACCGTACCCGGTTGTCCTCCAGAATCGCGTAGCACGCCCGGGGGTCGCCGTCCCGCGGCTGCCCCACCGATCCCACGTTGACCATCACCTTGCCGTCGGGAAGGACGAATTCGTTGTTCAACTCCTCTGGACTGAAGAACTGCAGGTCCTCCGTGAAGATGCCCGGCACGTGGGTATGGCCCTGAAAAGCGTACTTCTCGATGAGCGCGAAGATCTTCTCCATCTTTCGCCGATTGTAGATGTCTTCGGGGAAGACGTACTCGTTGAGAGGGTTTCGGGCGGAGCCGTGAACGAACAAGAACTCGCTTTCGCGGAAACTGCGGGGACGCTCGCCGAGGAAATCCCACCGCCGCGAGCCGTCGTCCGAACTGTAGCCGATCGATTCCAATTGGGCCCGCGTCCAAAAGATGGCCCGTTCCGCGCCCGTGTTGAAGCCTTCCGGGTCGAACAGCGCCCCCTGGTCATGGTTACCCAGCAGGCAGACCTTGGCCTTCATCACTTCGTCGATGCACTCGCGCGGGTTGGGACCGTAGCCGACCACGTCGCCCAGGCAAAAGATTTCCTCGATGCCCTGCTGGCGAATGTCGTCCAGCACCGCTGCCAATGCTTCGAGGTTGCTGTGAATGTCGCTGATCAGGGCTCGTTTCAAGTCGACACCTTCCTTCGGCCCCAACCCACCCGGGGCGGAACCATCTCAGGCCGCCCCCCCCTTCCTGCCGCTGCCGGGGCAAGACTCGATCGGAGAGCGTCTTCAGAGAGCCCTCCCCAGTGGGGGCCCGTGTCCCAAAACCGAATCACAGTCTATTGTTACAGGAAATGAGGGTCAAGTCGAGGGACCCCTTGCCGGCCCGGCCCGCGGCAGTCAACCTGGGAGCGGGACGGCCCCTGCTCGGCTTGGCCCGAGGGGCGGCCCAAACCCCTTGCCCCAAGTGCCCCCACGACCGATCGAAGACTCCGGTGGACTCTTGAATATCCTCGCCCTGGAAACGACCGAACGAATCGGCAGCCTGGCGGTTGCCCAGGATGACAACCTCTTGCTCCACTTGCGGTTGTCCGAACAGATGCGAAGCGCCCAGTCGGTGGCACCCGGCCTGCGCCACCTGCTCGACCGGATCGGCTGGAAACCGTCCGACGTCGACCTCGTGGCGCTGACCATCGGGCCCGGGTCGTTCACCGGACTGCGGATCGGGGTGGCCACGGCCAAGGCGTTTGCCTACGCCGTGGGGGCAGAAGTTCTCGGGGTCGACACGTTGGAGACCATCGCCGCGGCCGCCCCCTCCCGCTTCGATCGGGTCGCCGTGGCCGTCGACGCGCAGCGGGGCGAGGTGGTGGCCGCAACCTTCACCCGCGGAGTCGACGGCCGCCCCAAACTGGAAAGCCGCTCCTGCCTGCTGGAGGTCGAGACGTGGATCGAGCAGGTTCCGCCAGGCGTTCCGCTGAGCGGGCCGATCCTCCGCCGAATCGCCTCGCGGCTTCCCCCCGGCACCATCCTGACACCCGAAGCCACCTGGGCACCGAAGGCGTCGATCGTGGCCCGACTGGCAGCCCGCCATTACGCCGCCGGCCGCCGCGACGACCTTTGGAAGCTCGCCCCAGTCTACTCGCGGCAGAGCGCGGCCGAGGAGAAGTGGGCTCGGCGAAATCAACCTGCCACATAGTCGTGAAAAACTGCTGAGGGGGCCCCACGGAGATCCGTGCCGGCGGCTTCGGACGATCCCTCGGACATTTCCGCCACGGCTTCCCACGGACGGCGTTCACGTTCGCCGCATACGACCGCCGTCCATGGAGACCGCCACGCACTTCGGCGGCTCGGCGACGGCGCAGATTTTACGTTGTTTCCAGGTGAAGGCCTGCCACGATTCCGTCTCCAGGTCGCGTTGCTCGACCCGTTCCGTGCCGATCTTGCGGACCAGACGTGCGATCCGCCGGCCTTGAATATCCAACTCCGCCAATGCACGGC
>CAYZWG010000703.1:0-2085 GCA_964481605.1 uncultured Planctomycetaceae bacterium | reverse complement strand
CAAGCTCGGTGGGGATTGTCCTTGGCCACGGAGTCTCCCCAAAATCCGTGACGGTCAGACAAACTCGACTTGTCGGGTCGGCCGCTCTGCGGCTAGACTGCCGCCCGTCGGGTTCCGCCCCGTCCCCTGCCCGGGGATGCTTGGGCTGGAAGTTCGGGCGGGGCTGCCAGGGGGCGGGGCCGAACGCGGAGCGAGGGGATGTTTCCTGCTTCGCCTTGGCTGACGGACTCATCGTGCGGATCGCGCAGGAGGCGCGTGTGTCGGGACCATGGATGGCTTTGTTATTGCTCGTGCCCCTGGCGGACTGCGATACCGTGGTGGTCTGTCCGCCGGCGTTTCGGCAGGCGCTGGCCCCCTGGGTCGACTATCGAACGCGGCAGGGGCACGCCATCGCGGTCGTTTCCAACGGCGGAAACGAGGGCGAGATTCGCCGCCGGGTCCGCGCGGCCGCGGGCCGGCAGGAGCCCCGGTTCGTGCTGCTGGTGGGCGATGCCGAGGTGCCGTCGACCGAGCCGTCGCCGGCGCGGGCAGTTCGCGTGCCGGTTCACTGGGCCAAGGCCAAGGTCAACGTCCGCTGGGGCTCCGAACCGCACATCGGCACCGACAACTGGTACGGCGACTTCGATGCCGACGGCGTGCCGGAGGCCGCCGTGGGCCGGCTCACCGCCGACACGGCCGAGGAGTTGGCCGGGATGGTCGAAAAGATCATTGCCTACGAGCAATCAGACGACTTCGGGCCGTGGCGAAGAAAGGTGAACGTGGTGGCCGGCGTGGGTGGATTCGGGCGGCTGACCGACCTCGTGCTGGAATCGACCGCCCGCTTCTTCCTCGCCCGGAGCATCCCCGCCGACTGCGATGTTTCCATCACCTACGGCAGTTGGCGGAGCCCTTACTGTCCCGATCCGCGGCAGTTTCAGCGGGTGACCCTCGAGCGGCTCAACGAGGGCTGCCGGTATTGGCTCTACATCGGTCACGGGTCTCCGTTCGGGTTGGATTCGATACGTGTGCCGGGCGGGGAGTATCCGATCCTGGACAACGCCGACACGGCGAAGCTCGACTGCGGGGGGCGCCCGGCCATCGCGGTGCTGTTGGCTTGCTACACGGGGGCCTTCGACGCCCGCGAGGATTGCCTGGCCGAGGCGATGCTGCGCCAGCAAGGCGGGCCGGTGGCGGTGGTGGCGGCCTCCCGGGTGGCGATGCCCTACGCGATGACCGTGCTCGTGCTGGCGTTGGCCGAGGAGGGCTTTAACGGGCCGGCGGAAACCCTCGGCGAGGTGGTGCTCCGAGCCAAGCGATCGCTGGTGGAATCGCCCCATGGTCCGACGCCGTGGCGGTCGATGTTGGACCAGGTGGCCCGGCTGCTCAGCCCGGCCCCGGGCGACCTGGCGGCGGAGCGGGCGGAGCACATCCTGCTGTTCAATCTGCTGGGCGATCCGCTGCTTCGACTGCCGCGGGCCGAAAAGGTGCGGCTGGTCGCGCCAGGGAGCATTTCGCCCGGGCAGGTGCTGCAAGTCGAGGGGTCCTGCCCGATCGACGGAACAGCGACGGTGGAATTGGTCGTGCCGCGCGATCGGCTGGGGTTTGCGTATTCCGCGCGGCCGCGCTATCTCGAATCGGCCGAGGTCCTCGATGCCTTTCGCCAGACGTACCGTCGGGCGAACGGCCGGCAATTGGCTTCCGTGGTGGTGCCGGTGCGGGACGGGACCTTCTCGGCCGCCCTGGCCGTGCCCAAGGACGCCCAGGGCCCCTGCCACCTGCGGGCGTTCGTCGAGGGTGCCAAGGGATTCGCCGGCGGCGCGGCCGACGTGGCCGTCAAGCCCTTGGCGATGGTGCGGTCGGAAACGGACCGTCCCCTGCGATAGGCCGGCGTCCGGCTCGTTCGGGGGTGCAAGAACGGACTTTTTTTGCAGGGCGGCAGCTAACGATGGGAGGAAATGGGTTGCCCAGAGCGGCTGCGGAGGTGGCGGCCCGGCCCACGCGCCTTGCATTCTCCATGCTTGCTCGGCTTGGAAAAACTCGAACGCCACGCTACCTACGCTACTTCCTTCGTGTTCTTCGCGGGCTTCGTGGTGAACACTGCCCGCG
>CAYZWG010000702.1:0-2087 GCA_964481605.1 uncultured Planctomycetaceae bacterium | reverse complement strand
GGGCGAAGCGGAGCTTCGCGGAGATGCGGTCCCAAGCTGGAGCTTGGGACCGAGACCAAACAAGCTGGAGCTTGGGACCGAGACCAAACAAGCTGGAGCTTGGGACCGAGACCAAAACAAGCTGGAGCTTGGGACCGAGACCAAACAAGCTGGAGCTTGGGACCGAGCGTAAACGTCGAATCCGTTTGATTGCTGGGGCCGGACGCCCAGCGGTTGTGTCCCCGGGGGTTGCCCAACCCAGTACCCCCGAAATCCCCCCGGGGGCGCAACCGCTGGGCGTTTGGCTTTCTCGCCTTTGTTGCCACGGCGAAGTTCTCAGGCCGGCTTCTCGACCACGCGGGGTTCGATCCAAAAGGAATAGAGTCTGGCCTTCTTGAGGACGAAACGTATTCGGCAGTGGCCCGCGTTTGCGGGGGCGATTGTCGACTTGTGTTTCCAGGCCAACGGTGCCCGAATCGAGTCGCCCGCCACGGCAACGCACGCCGGCAATTCGCAGCCCGGAAGAGCCCCGCCCGCCGCTGTGAGGATTTCGGCCTGGACGTAGCCGCCGGGGTCCACGTGGGCATTGACGTAGAGGCGGCCGGGGTCGAAACGGAGTGGTTTGGTCAGGATTGATGCTTCGACTTCTCCGGCTTGCATGGCCGCGAACCCGTCCCGACGCAAGGTGGCCATTCCGATCTCCACCCGCATGTCCACCTGGTGGGGCCGATCGGTCTGGCCGTAGAGCAGCAGGATCTTGTCGTCCAGCACGACCAGCGACGCCGACATTCGGATTTGCCGGGAATCCGCAGCGCCGCGCGGACCGAGGGGGACCAGCGGCCGATGGGGGAATGGCCGCAGCCATTGCTTTCCATCGCGGCTGACGGCCAGTTCGGGCCAGATCACCGGTCCGCCGCGGGCCTCCGATATTCTGTCAAAGATCCAGGGGGTGCCGAGGTAAATGCCTTCATAGGGTGTGACCCCCATGGAGTAAATACTCCGCGAGGGCGTGCCTTCCAACACGATTTCGGGTTCGGTCCAGGTTTCAAAATCGCCGCTTTCCATCCGCGCGACGCTTCGGTCGTTGCTCGTGCGCGCCCTCACGTAGGCCACGTACTTGCCGATCCGGGCGTCCCAGAAGACCGATTGGGTCGTGTCGCTGAGCATGTTGGAGACCCGCACCGGCGGGGTTTCCCAGTGAATGCCATCGGGTGAGTAGGCCACGTACATGCCGGGCGGGCGGCAGCCGGGGGGGAGTTTCGGGTCGTCGATCGAATAGAGGAAGGCGCCGCGATGCTCGTAGATCCTGGGCAAACCAAGATAGGCCGTGTCGGGATAACTGGCCATCAAGAGCTTGTACCGCCGGGCGGGATTGGTCTCGTGGTCGTCGCGAAACACGCAGGGGCCGTGGATCACTTGCGAGGGGGGCAGCATGATCAGGTTCGTACGCTTGTGCCGGCCGAAGGGAATCAGGTCGAACTCGGGCTTGGTCCACGTCTTGCCCCGGTCGTACGACTGGGCATAGGCCAGGCGGTCCTCGTGTCCGTTGGACACGTTGTTGGCCGCGTAGAAGAGTTGAATCCGCTGGTGCTGAGGATCGTAGACGGCGCTGCCGTAGAGATCGGCCCGGCTCTTGTCCCAGGGCTTGTCGCGCCGAATGATCGGGTTGGCGGGATGCTTAACGACCGTGCCCTGCACCTTCTCGATGTTGATCGCCTCGGCCACAATCCAGTCGTCGAGAAATAGCTGTCGCGTCGCGCCGCGGACGTCGCGAACGGTCTGCTCGGCCGGCGCGCCGGGCGCCACCGAGACGTGGCAGGCGGAGACGACAACGACGACGACTGCTACCAGCGTGGAGGAAACTCGCATCATCACGCCTTTCCGTTTCTGTTGGTGCCGTGTGTTGCAACGTGTGGCAGGACCGCTGTTTCCGTCGAAGGCAGGGAGGAAAAAGCTGACCGGGACCGCCGGGGGGGAAAAACGGGCTCCGTGCTCACGTTGGCCTGCTCAGGTGTCGGGTTGATTTCGCCGCGCCCACTCTTTTCCATAAGTGGTAACTGGACTTTTGCAGAATGGCGACACAAGGTCCCCTCTCCCTCCGGGAGAGG
>CAYZWG010000701.1:0-2089 GCA_964481605.1 uncultured Planctomycetaceae bacterium | reverse complement strand
GGCCATCGGCGGGGTCGGGAGACCCTCGCCGAACACTTCACGGGAGACCCTCGCCGAACACTTGACCACGGTGCCGGATCGTGATCCGGCCTACGACGCGGACCTCTTGTGGCACCAGCCACACCGGTTCAAGAACCGGTGCTACCCACGAGACCCTCGCCGAACGCTTAACGAGGTCGTTTCGCGGTCCATTCTAGGCCAATTCGACCCACGCCGCACCGCCGGTTCTCCCCCCCAAGCGGCCGGCGCGATCCGGCCCACTTTTCTTCCCGCTCGGGCGGGGGTATCCTATCGGGCCGGTCCAGGCCTCCCGCGGGGCGTCCTGCGGGGACGTTTCCCCGGCGTCGGCCCGGCCACGATCATTGCGTGCCGGCTGTTCGTGCCGCACTTCGGCTCTCCCCCGAGCCTGCTTTTCTGGAAGAACACCCCAAGGAGACACCGAGATGGCAGCCTACGAGGTTCCCAAGTTGAGCAAACCGGCAAAGATGAAGAAGAAGCAGGTCGTGCTGGTCGCCAGCGGCGACTTGCGGCTTTCGGCCAACCAGGTTTGCTGGCAGGCCCAGAAAGAGATGGAGGAGGCGCTGGGCCGCGCCGTGACCGAGGCAGGCTACGAACTCGTGCGAGGCCACGAGTATGATCCCCAACTCCAGCACGGCTTCATCGGCTCGCAAAAACAGGGGATGTGTGTTTTCGCCGGGATCGACCCCAACGCCAAGCTGATCGTGGCCGAGGCCGTCTGGCAATATTCGCACCACGTGCTCTCCGGGCTGATCGGCCACAAGGGGCCGATTCTCACCGTGGCCAACTGGTCGGGCCAGTGGCCGGGGCTGGTGGGAATGCTCAACTTGAACGCCTCGATGACCAAGGCCGGCGTGAAATACTCGACCCTTTGGAGCGAGGACTTCAGCGACGCCTGGTTCAAGAAAAACCTGAAGAAATGGCTGGAAAAGGGCCAGGTCCGCCATCCGCTCCAACACGTCACCCCGCTCGACAAGATCAAGGTCCCTGGTCCCGAACGTCGGCTGGGCAAGGCCCTGGCCGCGCAGCTCACTCGCGAAAAGGCAATCATGGGTATCTTCGACGAGGGCTGCATGGGGATGTACAACGCCATCATCCCCGACGAGCTGCTCCACCCCACCGGCGTCTACAAGGAACGGCTCAGCCAGTCGGCACTCTACTACGAAACCACCCAGGTCGACGACGCCCAGGCCCGGGCGGTTCGCCATTGGCTGGACAAGAAAGGGGTCACCTTCGACACCGGCCCCGATCCCCAAAAGGACCTCACCGACGAGCAAATCCTCCTCCAGTGCAAGATGTACATCGCCGCCTTGCGGATCGCCGACGACTTCGGCTGTAGCCTGATCGGCATCCAGTACCAGCAGGGATTGAAGGACCTGCTGCCGGCCAGCGACCTGGTGGAGGGCATGCTCAACAACACGGACCGGCCCCCGGTCAAAAGCCGCGACGGCCGCCGCACGCTCTACCCCGGCCAGCCGCTGGTCCACTTCAACGAGGTGGACGAATGCGCCGGCCTGGACGGCCTGATCACCAACCGCGTCCACAAGGCGATGGGCCAGCCGGTGGAAACCACCCTCCACGATATCCGCTGGGGCGACCGGGACCGCTCGGGCACGGTGGACGACTACGTGTGGGTGTTTCTCATCAGCGGCTCCGTTCCCCCGGCCCACCTCGTCGGCGGCTGGCAGGGCACCACCAGCCAGCGCCAACCGGCAATGTATTTCCGCCTCGGCGGCGGCACGATCAAGGGTGTCTGCAAGCCGGGAGAGATCGTCTGGTCGCGGATTTTCGTGGCCAAGGGCAAGCTGAGGATGGACCTGGGCCGGGCCGGGGTGGTCGAGTTGCCGCCCGAGGAGACCCAGCGCCGCTGGCAGGAAACGACGCCCCAGTGGCCCATCATGCACGTGGTCACCTACGGCGTCAGTCGCGACCAGATGATGGCCCGCCACAAGGCGAACCACATCCAGGTGGCCTATGCCGATAGCGCCAAGCAGGCCGACAAGGCGCTCTTGGCCAAGGCGGCCATGGCCAAGGAAATGGGCATCGAGGTGGCCGTCTGCGGCACCCGCGC
>CAYZWG010000700.1:0-2092 GCA_964481605.1 uncultured Planctomycetaceae bacterium | reverse complement strand
GAAACGCGCCAGGCCCAACAGCCGGTAGTGATCGGCCGGCTGCTCCTCCGGCGGGATGCCCAGCCAGCGATGATACGGATCGAAGTTCTCGTTCATGGCATCTCCCGCACGTCCTCCGATTCGGCCCCGTGCGCCGGGGGCTTTTAGGCCAGTGCTGTAAACGTCTTTGTGGCAACGGTGCGGGCTGACAAATCGTAACCCGAAGCGTAAGCGTCCATGAGGAAGACTCCGTCAAGGTCGAAAGCGAGACGAACGCGGGATTCCCATGCGTCCATCCGGCATCATCCGCTCACGCGGAGCGCCAAAAGACAAAATGCGGTTGCTCCCATTCGAGGGCACGGCGTCCAGGCGCCAGCTTACGCGTCGGGATGCAACCTGAATCCCGCTTCCGATCTCGACGTCCTCGCTTCGCGTTTCCTTCTAAACCAGGCAGCTTGCTTGATCTGCCTTCGTCGGAGCCAGCCGTCGGTCGCTCACCCCTCCCGAGCGAAGCGTCCCGGCGACCGACGGCTGGCTCCAGAGAAGGCAGATCGCCTGCCTTTGTTGGTGAAGCCCGAGGGAGCTCTACCCCTGGACCGTCTCCCGCCAGGCCGTCTGGTTCTTCAGCATCGCCCACATCACCCGCACCAGGTAGTGTGCCGTGGCCACCAACGCGATCTTCCGCCGATCCTTCTCGCCCCGCTGGATCCGGGCCAGGTACGCCGCCACACTCGGCGAACGGGTCGCCGCCTGCCAAGCCGCCTCCACCAACAGATGCCGCACCGTGGCCGAACCCTCGCGTGTGATATGGCCCAGCCGGTTGCTGCTGCCCGACTGGTCCTGCGACGGCACCAGGCCAAAGTAGGCTCCCACCTGTTTGCTGTGGGAAAACCGATGCGGGTCGTCCAGAAACGCCGCCACGGCCTCGGCCGTACGCAGCCCCACGCCCGGAATCGTCCGCAAAAGCCGCACCGCGACACTCTTGTCCGAGTAACATTTCAGTGTGGCCTCCACGCGGGCGATCTGGGCCGAAAGCCCTTGGATCTCTTCCAGCAACAAATCGCACCGAAGCGCGTGCATCGGGTTGTCCCACGTCAACTGCTTCAGCCACGCCATGCCTTTCTGCGTCCACAGGCCCGGACGCCGAGGCACGTCGATCCGAAGCGAACGCAACAGCGCCCGGATGCCGTTTTTGGCCCGCGTCCGTTTTTCCACCAGCCGGCGGCGGAACGTGATCAATTCGCGCCAGGCTCGGACTTCGCGCGAAGGAACGTGGACCAAGGGCACTTCGCCCAGGTAAAGCAACTTGGCCAGCTTCAGGGCGTCGCTTCGGTCGTTTTTGTGTTTGGATCGAAAGATCAGGCGCAGCAGGCCGGGATGGGCCACGGCCACGCGCTCGGCCACCGTCGACAGCAGATCGAACAGCACGCCGTAATCGCAGCTTGCTTCGTAACAAATTTGCAACGGCCTCGGCAAGGCTCTGAGCACATCCATCAGTTGTCCGATGTGGCGTACGGTGCATCGTTGATAGACGTTTGCCTGGTCGTCGAGGACACAAATCGTTATACTCCTGCTGTGAACATCCAAACCGACGTACAACATGGGAAGCCTCCTTCTGGCTGGTGGAAAGAAACAACAAACGACATTCCACGATACAACCGACGGAGGCTTCCTTCATAGTATCGAGGGACGCTCGAAAACCGAACGATGGGCGAGACTGGCATATCGCTTGAGACTCGGGTATCCCTTGCTGACGCTTCGGGTTGCGATGGTTGAGCATTTCGGATCTTACCCCAAAGCACCAGCGAGGGCCAGCCAGCGGCGTTCGGCACGCTGCGAGATGTCGGGCTGCGGTTCAAAAAACCAAGTCGGAGGACACACAGATGAAGACCTATGCGCTTGCCTTGCTGGCAGCAGCACTGGCGACCAGCGCCTTTGCCGGCGACCGCCTGGCGTACCTGGATGCGCCGTGCGATCCGTACTGGGTCGGGCTGGATATGCCGCGCCTGGTTACGCCGGAGTGGGTCGGCACGCCGGGCGTGGAAGCGGTCGTCGTGCTGGCCATCGATGACATGACCGACGCGGAACGCTACGAGCAGTTCCTGAGGCCGAT
>CAYZWG010000699.1:0-2094 GCA_964481605.1 uncultured Planctomycetaceae bacterium | reverse complement strand
CAGCATGGCGTACATCGTGTGGCCAATGATTCCGCTCATGGGATTCCAGGGGGGATGGAGAAAGTGTTTTTCTTGCCGGTGGCGGGCCGCGAGTTTTCACCTCACCTGGTTCCCAAGCTCCAGCTTGGGAACCCGCGGGCCGCGAGTTTTGCTCCACCGCCGGCGAAGCGGAGCCAACACGGAAGTGCGGTCCCAAGCTGGAGCTTGGGACCGAGAGGACGGCTGGAGCGGGAGCCGAGCCCTCCCAAACAACCTAGTTCCCAAGCTCCAGCTTGGGAACCCGCGGAGCGAGAGTTTTGTCCTCGCACTCGAAACGTATCTCCCCAGTCCGCCACGTCTTGCGGAAAAAGGCGAGCCGGCGGCGAACCCGCTCCTGTTGAGACTCGTATAGACCCTATTGACGTTCCGCGGCCGGCTGTTGCCTCCCGAAGCCGGCTGCGGAGCGTCTCCCCCCCTGTCGGGGTTTCCCGCCGGGTTCTCCCCGACGGCCAAGGATGGACCGCCCACTGCCGCTTTGGTCCCAGCAACGATGGGGAAAACCCTTTTCACGGAAGAAGTCCGATGTTTCAGTTCGCCCACTTTCTGCAAACGTGTCCGGTCTGCGGTCGTCCGTTGCGGGTCCGCCAGGAGTATCGCGATCGCCGGGTGACGTGTGCCCATTGCGGGGGCCGGTTTGTTGCTTCCGAGCCGGCCCATTGCAACACCCCCACCCCTAGCACGGAGTCCCGCGTGCTGCGGCGGGCCGACGAATTGATCGCCCTGGCAGCCCTTCGCCTGTCGGGCAGACCCTCGGGCGCTTGTCGCTGCCACGACGCTGGTTGATGGTTGCACGGCTGCTGCGTGCAGCGTTCGACCGGCATCCGGCAACGCCCGCGGCTTCCGTGGAAAGCCCCGCGTGCCTGGGCCATGCAACCGTCCGTCACGCAATTGCCAACGCGATGTTGCCCCCTGGAGGGCGAGACTGGGGCCGATCCTCCCCGCGGCCTGCTCCTGGGAGCGGCCGGTTCGGCCCGGTCTCGCCCTCGGTTGCTTTGCTGAACAGGTCGTGGACAAACCGCCCGGCACCCAGCGTTCGGCGCGGGTCTCCCGACCCCGCCGCCGCCGGCCAATGCCCACCGAAACCCGCAAGAGCCGCGAGGGGAGAGCAACGTGTCGGACCGAGAGCAACACGCGGTGACCGGGGCGTTCGGATTCTCCGGCAGATACATTGCCCGGCGGCTGCTGGAACGCGGGCACCGGGTGGCCACGCTGACCAATTCGCCGGGCCGCGAGCACCCCTTCGGCGACGCGATCGAGGTCCACCCGCTCTCGTTCGACCGCCCGGAGAAACTTGTCGAGTCGCTCCGCGGCGTGGATGTGCTCTACAACACCTACTGGGTCCGGTTCAACCACCGCACGTTCACCCACGCCCGCGCGGTGGAAAACACGCGGACCCTGTTCCACGCGGCCCGCCAGGCGGGCGTTCGCCGCGTGGTCCACGTGAGCATCACCAATCCCTCGCTGAAGAGCGACCTGGAATACTTCCGCGGCAAGGCCCTGCTGGAAGCGTCGCTGCGGGAGTCGGGGCTTTCCCACGCCGTCTTGCGGCCGGCGGTGCTGTTCGGGCCGGAGGACATCCTCATCAACAATATCGCCTGGATGCTCCGCCGGCTGCCCGTGCTGGGGGTTTTCGGCGACGGCCAATACCGCTTGCAGCCGATCCACGTCGACGACCTGGCCCGATTGGCCGTCGAGCAGGGGGAGGGCGAAGAGAACGTGGTGATCAACGCGATCGGGCCGGAGACCTTCGGCTACGAGGAACTGGTGCGGCGGCTGGGCGAGATCATCGGGCGGCGGCGGCCGATCATCCACGTGACGCCGGCGGTGGGATACCTTGCGGCGGTGATGCTGGGCAAGCTGCTGGGCGATGTGGTCGTGACCCGGGACGAGATCAAGGGTCTGATGCGCGACCTGCTCTACGTGGATGCTCCGCCGGCGGGCGAGACCCGGCTGACCGAGTGGGCCGCCCAGCACCGCGACACGCTGGGCCGGCGTTACGCCAGCGAGTTGGCCCGGCGACGTTCGGCAGGGGTCTCCTGACCCCAAATGCCCAGT
>CAYZWG010000698.1:0-2099 GCA_964481605.1 uncultured Planctomycetaceae bacterium | reverse complement strand
AAACTGGTCTGGCAGCCCGACGTGTTGAACGCCTGGCTGGCCGAGCAACAAGGGGCGACTGCCCCCATTCACGAAGAAAAGGAAATCGCAAGATGAATATTCAAGAATTGCTTGCATACCATCCCGACGTGCACAACCTGCGCGACTTGCAGGAGCACGCGGCAAACATCCGCGAAGCGGCTGCCGAGTTGGTCGACACGGCCGAAAAGAGCAACCGCGAATTGTCGAAAGACGAATCGGCAATCTTCAACCGGTTCGTCGCCCGGGGGAAGGCGCTCGAGTTGGAAATCGTTTCCTTGGCCAACCACGAAGCGCGCGAGGCGGCCAACGGCGGCCCGCTCCGGCATCCGGACGGCGTCGTCTCCGGTGATCTTGGCCCGGGCCGCTCCGCTCCGCCGGCGAGTTGGGCCGACAGCGCCGGCCGGCCGGTCTACTGCTTGTCGCCGACGCAGAAAATGGCCGACTTGCCCTCGGCGCACGGCGACCGGTTCGCCGACATTCCGCACGCCTTCGGACAGTCGCTGATCTCCGCCGCGACCGGCAACTGGCGCCGGCTGCCCGGCGAGATTCGCGCGGCGATGTCGGAGACCTCCAACGCCGGCGGCGGCTACTTGGTTCCCGAAGAATTGTCGCGTCGCGTGATCGACCTGGCCCGGGCGAAATCCGTGCTGATTCGCGCTGGGGCTTTTACCCTGGCGATGACCAGTGACCGCGCGACGTTGGCCCGCGTGACTGCCGATCCAACGATCGAGGTGCACGCAGAAAATGCCAGTTTCACCGAGCGCGAAATCACGCTGGATTCTGTCGGCTTGACCGCCTACACAATCGGTTGTGTGGTGAGCGCGAGCCGCGAACTGATCGACGACTCGTTGAACGGCGCGCGACTCATCGAGGGCGTGCTGGTCAACGCCTTGGCGGCCGAACTCGATCGCCAGATGTTGCGCGGCAGCGGGTCGCAAGAAATGCTGGGCATCCTGAACAAGAGCGGCATCGGCACGACCGGTTCGGTTGGGGCGATCGCATGGGCCGACTTGCTGACGGCGCTCGAGGGGATCGAGACCGCCAATCACACGGCGTCGGCCTACGTCGTGAACCCCGCGATTGCGAAGGACCTGAACGCCTTGACCAGCGGCGACGGCACGAACTCGGCCGCGAACTGGCAGGGACCGCCCCCTGGGGTGGACACCCTACAGCGGTTCGTCACGTCGAACATGCCCACAAGCGACGTGCTGGTGGGCGACTTCAGTCAAGCGATTGTCGGCTTGCGGCAGGACGCGCTCGTCGAACTGACCAACACCGGCGGCAACGCCTTTGAGAAACACCAGACCCTCATCAAGGTGACCTGGAGAGGCGATATCGGCGTCGAGCACGCCGACGCCTTCTACGACCTGGCCGGCGTTACCACGTAAGGGCAAACACCCCACGGCCGCGCGCGACTGGTCAGGAGCGCGTGGTTGGGGTTTATGACACCCGTCGAGTGCGGAAGGTTCCTCGGCGGGTGTTTTTTTGCGCGCGTGGTACAATGGCAAAACGCCGACCGGCGGCATCGGCTCGTTGCCAGGTTGTCCCCACCCCTGGCCGTCGGCCGGCGTTTCTTGTGCGCCGAGAAGTAGGCTTCCGGGTGCGAAATGCGGCGTTTCGTTGCTTGGAGGAAGCCGGTTTCGGGGGTTGCTGCCGGCAAGGCCGAATCGCTCTACGCCGCGATCAAGGCGGAGGGATTGAAACGGATGGCCGAGGGCGGGAAAACGGCTGGGCGTGGCCGGCCCAAACAGGGTGTGGAGAAATCTCCACACCCTATTACCTCGGGTCCGAAGTCCCGCGACCAGCTAGGCAAGGCGTTTGCGGCCGTGGTCAAGGGGATGGTCGACGTGGTGGGGACCTCGGCGGCGTTCTGCCCGTAGAGGTTTGGCCGGCGGGCCGGTTGTCGAGGTTTCACCCGCTGAGGTTCCACCTGGTCCAGACCGACGCCACCACGTCCCCGCTGGCGGCCGTTCGGCGTCCAAGATGCCCAATCACACCAGCCGACGGCGGAACGCACCAGCGGCCGTTTCTCGCGTTCTGGCGGGGTGATCCCTCGGCGGTGGTGCTGGCGATCGGTC
>CAYZWG010000697.1:0-2101 GCA_964481605.1 uncultured Planctomycetaceae bacterium | reverse complement strand
ACGCTACCCGGCCGGCTCGATCACCACCATCTGGTGGACGGCGAACGACGGCACCTCGACCTGGAGCCGGCCGTCGGTAAACGACCATCGCGGGGCCGGGCGGTCCTGCGGCTGGAGCCGGACCGAGGCGGGTTTGGCACCCAGCCGCACCCAGACTCGGCACGCCGGCACCGGCGGAAGCTCCTCGATCCGCCGGTAGCGACGGTTGTTGGCCACGACCTCCTGTCGGCGGCCCGGGGCCATGTTGACCAAGTGGACGATCTGCCGATCGTCTTTTTCCCGCAGCACGACCTCGACCGTTTCCGGGGCGTCGGTGGCCAGACGGCGCTGCTGGGGCGGAAGCACCAGGTCCACGACCGCTTGCAACACCTCCGGCGGGACGATGTTCTTTCCGTGCAACGAAAAAAGCGGCACCGGCACGTAAAAGGCTTCCCCCGGGCCGAACCGGTTGCGGGTGAGAAACGGATAGGTGGCCCCGTCGGCCGCGGTTACCTCGATCAGGCTTTCGGCCGAAGCGGGCCGGAGGCGAAACAGCCAGTGCCGGAAGGAATGCTCCTTGCCGTCCCAGGTGATCCGCAAATCCTCCTCGCCCTTGGCGCCGACACTCTCGGCAATGCCGAAAAGCTCGCCCAACCGCTCGTCGCAGCCGATCCCCATGCCGGTCATCAGCAGCGAACCGCCCTGGCGGACGAACCGAATCAAGGCGTCGGCCGTTTTTCGGGTCAGTCGCTTGGGGTGCTCGACCACGATCAGCCGGCTACCCACTTCCTGGGCTTGCAGCCGCCAGTCGGGCAACATCTCGTAGTTCAAGTGGAGCCGGGGCAGTTTCTCCGCGGCCCCGTCGATGCGATTGTCGCCGCGGGTGAACGAGGCCGGCCGGGCCTCGGTGAGAGAGTAGTGGGCAGCCGCGCTATGGAGCAGCGACACGTCCGCCAGACGCTTGGAACCCAGGCACCACGGCTGCCTCGCCCGCAAGAAGGGGGTGATTACCCTGGCCATGAACTCGAATCGCCCGGGCTCGAGGCCGCTTTGCGGGGTGGGAGTGTCCCAGGCAAAGTAGCGGCCGCCGTTGGCCACGATGATCGCCATTTCCTGCTCGATCTGCGGCTTTGGCTTGGGGCCGGCACGCAACGCCGATTCGCTTCCGTCGATCCACGGAGCACCGGGCTGGACGTTCACTTGGGTCATCAGGTCGAAGGGCAGGCCGGTGCCGTCGTACCAATGGGCCTCGGCGGAAAGCCCCTCCACGTGGTTGCCGATATCACCGCTCAAGTAGGCGATTCCCTCGTCCGGTTTTTCCGGCATCCGGCAGGAGTAGGCCCAGTTGAACGCCACCAGGCAATGGGGATCGATGCGGTGGATCATGGCCGCCGTCTGGTGAACGAACTCGCGGTAGATTTGCCGCTGCATCTGCTGGTACCAAGCCCAGCCGGGCTGCCGGGGATTCCGCGGCGGCGGCAGATCGTGCAGGCGGCGGAACCGCGCCGCGCATTTCTCGCAGTAACAGGGGCGAACCGTGAAACAGGAGCCGTCGAACCAAAAGCCGTCCGGATGGTAGCCGTCGATGATCTCCCGGATCATCGGCCAGAGGTAGCCCTCGGCCACGCCCGAGTGGTAGCAGAGTGCCCGCTCGATCGGCCGGCCGTCGGCCCCCACGCGGTTCCACTCGGGCCGGCGGTCCATGATCACGCCGTCGCGGCCGATGTTGTAGTAGACGGAAAAGTGGTAGCCGTCCTTTCGGGCCACGTCGCGCCAGATACCCAACACGTCCTTGGCGAGCTTGGGCGGGGTGTGGCCGATCTTGGACGGATAGGTGGTCCAGCCGGGGTTGCCCTTGGCGTGCATCTGGATCACGTCGGGCCGCACCAGGCCGACCAGCCGCCGGGTCTGCTCAAGGTCGGCGTCGCGGCCCACCTCGAACCGGTCGCTGGTATGGTGGTCTTCGTGCAACAGCCAGAAGCTCTCCTGATACCAGTTCCCGGCCCGCGCACGGGCGGAACACGCCAGCAGCGAAAGCGAAACGATCGCCACGATCCAAGGCCCGCGATTCATGGGGAGTCTCCTCGTTTGGGGGCAAAACCAAGGGCAAGACTATTGGGGC
>CAYZWG010000696.1:0-2105 GCA_964481605.1 uncultured Planctomycetaceae bacterium | reverse complement strand
AACGCTGACCTCTTGCCGGCTGCCGCCGGCCCAGGTTCAAGAACCTGGGCCACCCCCGATAGCAGAGCAATCGCGGCCACCCGCAGAGCCCGTAGGCTGGATCACGATCCGGCGCTGCCACCCGTCGCCTGGCCGCTGCGGCCAGCGACCCCTACAATGGCGACATGGCAGTCGACCTGATCCTTGGAACGGCCGGGCATATCGACCACGGCAAGACCGCGCTGGTCAAAGCCCTCACCGGCGTGGACACCGATCGGCTGGCGGAGGAAAAACGCCGTGGCATCACCATCGAGTTGGGTTTCGCCGAGTTGACCCTGGGCGACTGCCGGCTGGGCATCGTCGACGTGCCCGGCCACGAGCGGTTCGTCCGCAACATGCTGGCCGGGGCCACCGGCATCGACCTGGCGCTGTTGGTCGTGGCGGCCGACGAGGCGATCAAGCCGCAGACCGAGGAGCACCTGGAGATTCTCCGGCTACTGGACCTCGAAGGTGGGGTGATCGCGCTTTCCAAGTGCGACCTGGCCGAGCCGGACTGGATCGAGCTGGTCGAAGACGAAGTCCGCCGGCGAGTCGCCGGCACCTTCCTGGAGACGGCGCCGATCGTTCGCACCAGCGCGGCGACCGGCGAGGGGTTGGAGGAGCTTCGCCGGGCGTTGGCGGCCGCCGCCACCGCGGCCGGGTCGGCCCGGCACCAGCCGGCCGGCGGTCCTTTCCGCATGGCGATCGACCGCGCCTTCACCATCGCCGGCCACGGCACCGTGGTCACCGGCAGCGTCTCCAGCGGCGCGGCCCGCGTCGGCGACGAGTTGGTCGTCGAGCCCGGCGCCGTCAAGGTCCGTGTTCGCGGCCTGGAGAACCACGGCCGCGCGGTGGGCCAGGTCCACCGTGGCCAAAGGGCGGCGATCAACCTGGCCGGGATGCACCACGGCGAGTTCGACCGGGGCCACGAACTGGCCACGCCCGGCCACCTCGTGCCCAGCCGGCGGTTGTCGGTCCGGTTGAATCTTCTTGCCTCGGCCCCGCGGCCGCTCAAGTCGCGCGCCCAGGTGCGGCTGCACGTGGGTACGGCCGAATTGCTCGCCCGGCTGGTCCTCTTGGACCGCGAGGCGTTGGCCTCGGGCGAAACCACCTGGGCCCAACTCTACCTCGGCGAACCGGCGGTGACCACTTGGGGCCAACCCTTCGTGCTGCGGAGCCAGTCGCCGGTGGTGACTCTCGGCGGGGGACATGTTCTCGATCCGGACGCCCCCAAGCTCCGCCGCCGCCAGGGAGCAATCCTCGACCAACTGGCCAATCTCAGCCACCACGACCCGGCGGTCCGGGCCGCCGCGGCGATCTTTTTCGCCGGCTACCGCCGCTGGCGACCGGAGGACCTGGCCCGCACCGCCGGCCTCCAGGATCCCCAGCCCGTGGTGGCCCGGCTGGTCGAACGGGGCACGCTGGTCGAACTGGCCGTCTCGCCCAGCCGAACGATTCGCCTCCACCGTCGCGTGCTCGACAACCTGGCCCAACGGATCGAGCGGACGCTGGAGAAAATGCACACCCAGGAACCCCTCAAGGCGACGCTCCAGCGGGCCAAGCTGGTCAGCCGCTTCGGCTGGCTCGACGACCGGCCGCTGGTCGAAGCGGTGCTCGAGCGGATGGCTGCCGCGGGCCGGATCGTGTTGGGCCAGTCGACGGTCGGCCTGGCCGGCCGGGGGCCCCGGCTCTCCAAGAACGAGCGGCAATTGTTCGACCGCATCGTGGCCCTCTATCGCCAGGCCGAATTTCATCCGCCCACCGTGCCGGACGTGAAGGCCGGGATCGAACGCAACCAGCACGCGGTCGGCCCGCTGATCGAATTGGCGGCCGCCGAGGGCCTGCTGGTGCGGGTCTCCGCCGACTACTATCTGCACGCCGAGGTCGAACAGCGGTTGCGGCGGACCCTCACCCAGCGGCTGGCCGGCGGGGAAGGGCTCTCGGTGAGCCAAATCCGCGACCTCCTGGACACCACCCGCAAGTACGCCGTGCCCTTGTGCGAATACCTCGATTCGATCGGGCTGACACGACGGGAGGGCGACCTCCGCGTTCTCGGGGATCGCGCTTGACCCGCGAGGGCGCAAGGG
>CAYZWG010000695.1:0-2105 GCA_964481605.1 uncultured Planctomycetaceae bacterium | reverse complement strand
CCTTCGGCTCCGGAGGCCGACGCTCTATCCAATTGAGCTACGGGGACGCGACAAGCAAATCATTGCAAGACAAGCACTTGCGACAGATAGGCAAACCAAGCTTGCCTACTCCAAAGCCACTATTCTACGGAGAATCCGATCTCGTGGCAAGGATTCTACATCACGTAGCGTCTCACTGGCATTCAAGAGGGCAATTCAAGTGGACCCCAACATCAGCCGAGGTGGTCGGGGTTGTCAAGACAGCAAACGGCGTTGTTCCAGGTGGATTCTCGGGCCTTGGTTTGGGGCGTTGCTCCGCTCCGTTCACCACGCTCAGTCCGCCTGCGCAACGGCCCAAACCAAACGCCGGCTCACAGCCCCCTACGCGCCACCGTCCGTACCCCGCCCCCGGCTCTCGGCTCTATTTCTCGTCCAGCAGTTTCACCGCCGCGAACTTCCGCCCTTCCAGCATCGCCAGGCTGGCCCCACCGCCCGTGCTGACGTGGGAAACCTGCTCGGCGAAGCCGAGTTGCTGGATCGCCGCGGCGCTGTCGCCCCCGCCGATGATGCTGGTGGCGTGGCCCTCGGCAATCGCCTGGGCAATCGCCCGGGTGCCCTCGTCGAAGGGAGGCATCTCGCTCACTCCCATGGGGCCGTTCCAGACCACCGTCTTGGCGTCCTTCACCAGCTCGGCGTACAGCTTGGCCGTCCGCGGTCCGATGTCCAGACCTTCGTAGCCGTCGGGAATCTCGCCCGCCGCCACGATCCGCTTGTTGCAATCGCCGCGAAAGGCGTCGCCGCAATGGGTGTCCAGCGGCAGCACCAGCTTGTCCCCGCCGGCCGCGAGCAATTCCTTGGCCAGGCCCACCTTGTCGGGCTCGACCAGGCTGCCGCCGACTTTTCCCCCCTGGGCAAGCGAGAAGGTATAGGCCATTGCCCCGCCGATGAGAATCTTGTCGCAGATGCCCAGCAGGTTCTTAATCACGGTGATCTTGTCCGAGACCTTTTTGCCGCCCAGGATGGCCACGAAGGGCCGCCGGGGATTGCGGATCGCCTCGGAGAGATACTCAATCTCCTTGGCCACCAGGAAGCCGACCACCTTGGGCTTGCTGCCCATTGCCTGGGGCACAGCCACCATCGAGGCGTCGGTGCGATGGCAGGTGCCGAAGGCGTCGTTGCAGTAGACGTCGGCCATTTCGGCAAGCTGCCGGGCGAATTCGGTGTCGCCCTTTTTCTCGCCCGGGTTGAAGCGGAGGTTCTCCAGCACGACCACGTCGCCGTCGGTCAGGGCGGCCACCTTCGCCTGGGCGTCGCGGCCCACCGTGTCGGTGGCAAAGCCGACATCTTGGCCCAACAGGTCGGCCAGTTTTTCGGCCGCCGGCCGCAGGCTGAATTTCTCGTCGCCCGGCTCGCCTTGGGGCCGACCCAGGTGGCTGATCAGGACGAGGCGGCCGCCCCGCTCCACCACCGACCGGATCGAAGGCAGCGCCATCCGCACCCGGCGGTCGTCGGTCACGTTCAGGTCTTCATCGAGCGGGACGTTGAAATCGACCCGCATCAACACGGTCTTGCCGGCCACGTCGACGTCCGCGATCGTCTTTTTCGCCATCTGCGCTCTACCTCCTCGGGGACAGCCGAAAAACAAACGGCCCACGTTTTCTCCGACCTCGTGCCGGGGAAATGGGCGGGGAGATCCAAGTGGCATGGTCCAAACAATCTACCGAAGTTGCCTGTGGTTGGGAAGTCTGTAGGCCGGGTCGCGACCCGGCATGGTCGAACGACCGTTCGGCTCCCGCGCGATATCTCCCACCTGGTTCCCAAGCTCCAGCTTGGGAATCCAAGCACCGGGAACTGCGAACGGGGCGGTTCGCGAAAACACGGTCCCAAACTCCAGCCCGGGACCGATCCTAACCGCGGTGGGGGTGCAGGAACGGACTTTTTTTACAGGGCGGCAGCTAGCGATGGGGGAGGAATGGGTTGCCCAAAGCGGCTGCGGAGGTGGCGACCCGGCCCACGCGCCTCGCATTTTCCCCATGCTTGCTCGGCTTGGAAAAACTCAAACACCACGCTACCTGCGCTACTTCCTTCGTGTTCTTCGCGGGCTTCGTGGTGAACACTGCTCGCGA
>CAYZWG010000694.1:0-2110 GCA_964481605.1 uncultured Planctomycetaceae bacterium | reverse complement strand
CTCATGCTTCCACGGCTTGGAAAAACTCAAACGCCACGCTACCTGCGCTACTTCCAGGGCCAGTTCTACGATGCCGGTAGCGCGACCCGACCTACAGCTCTCAGAATCTCCCCTCTGAAACCGCCACCTCGAACCACCTCCGGAAGTCTGTTCCTGCACCCACTTCAGAGGGGAACGCCGATTGCCCTTGCCTGCTCGGCCGATGCGTGATAACTGTATCCGCCCCTGGAGACTGGCCACAACGCGAGGTCTCGTTGGGGAAGCAGGCCGGGCCGGGCCAGAAGCGGCCGAAAACCACGCATGGGCGGACGACGATCATGGATTGCGTCCACGGAAGGACCGGCAGGGTCCGCTGGGATTCGCTGCCCGATTGGGCTGCGGACCTGTTCGACGGCACCGGTCTGCGGCTTGCCCGCTGGACGGCCGAAGGCCGCGTCGAGGTCGTCAAGCACGGTCCACACCGGACCATCTACCGGGTGCGGCTGCCCCAGCGCGTCTTCTACGTGAAACATTATCGTCCCAATACGATCTGGGACGTTGCTCGTCATCTGTTCCGCGCCAGCCCCGCGCGGCGGGAATGGCGGAAAGCGAGCGAGATTGCCCGGCGGGGAATTCCCACCGTCCGTCCGGTCGCTCTTCAAGAGCAACTGGTGGGTCGCCTGGTGGGCGAATCGTTCTTTGTCAGCGAGGGCATCCCGGGGAGTTGCACGCTGGGCAACTATGTGCCGCGGCTGCCGTCGCCTGACGGCCCGGGGCCGGGACGAGAGGTTCGGCGACGCCTGTTGGACGGACTGGCGCGGTTCACCGCGAGGCTTCATCGGGCAGGCGTGCTGCACGACGATTTTCATCCGGGCAACGTGCTGATCCGGCTCGACGGCGACCAGCCCGCCTGGAACGAGCAAACCGGCCGGCCTGAACTCTACCTGGTCGACGTAGCGGGGGTTCGTTTTTCGGGGCCGATGGGATGGTCGCGGGCGAGGGGCAACCTGGCGGTGCTCAAGGAGGCGTGGCGCGATCGCCTTTCCCGCACGGAGTTGCTGCGGTTCTGGCGCGCCTATCTGGAAGAGCGTCCCGAAATGTCCTCGCCGCCCGAGCGGGTGGCGATGGCCCAGTTGGAGTCGCACGGCCGGACCTGCTATCAGCATCGGCTGCACCGGTGGGAGCGTCGCGCGCTGAAGAACAACGGCGACTATGTTTCGGTGCGTGCCGCCCGGGCCAGGGTCCACGCCGTGCGGGACCTCGACCACCGGCTGCTGGAACGACTGCTGGATGATCCCGACGAGTTGCTCTGGCGACACCTCGACCGGCCGGTCAAGCTCGACCGGGGAAGCATCATCGTGGAAGCCGACGTGCCCTTGCGCGGTGGCAGCCAGCACGTCATTTTCAAGCGTTACCAGGCCCGCCGGTGGTGGAAAGGACTGCTGGGGCGTTTGCGTCGCGGCCGGGCCGTTCGCGGTTGGTACCGTGGACACGCGCTCCAATTGCGCCGCATCGCCACCGCCCGCCCGATCGTTGCTTGCGAGCTGCGCCGGCCGTGGTACCGCTGCCGCGGCTACCTGGCGATGGAGTGGATCGAGGGGAGTGAAAACCTGCACCTGTACGGATGGCGGCTGGCGCGGCGGCCGGCCCGGGTACGCGCCCGCCGCGCCGTCGAATGCGCCGAGAGCCTGGGCACCGTGGTGGGCCGAATGCACGCCCAAGGTGTTCGCCACGGTGATCTGAAAGGGAGCAATCTGCTCGTCGCCGAAAGACCCGGGCGGCTGGATACCTACCTCGTGGACGTCGACGACGTGCGGCTGGGCGGCCGCCTGACACCTTCCCAGCGTGCCGACGACCTGGCCCGCCTGGCGGCCAGCCTGGAGGCCCATCCCTGGGTCACGCGGACCATGCGGCGGCGGTTCCTGCGGGCTTACCTGCGGCAGTTCCCGGCCGGCACGGTCGACTGGAAGCAATTCTGGCGTGACGTCGCCTGTCGCAGTGGGCGAATCGTGGCCAGAATGCGCCGGCGGCGGCAAGCCGTCCTCTGACCGGTCCGGCGGCGGCCCCTTTAGGCCACCTCTTCCATCACCACGCTGTGCGCGGGTCTCCCGACCCCGCACTGAATTCGACC
>CAYZWG010000693.1:0-2113 GCA_964481605.1 uncultured Planctomycetaceae bacterium | reverse complement strand
GCGGCCGCTTGTCGCGTCGTCAGAAGTTCCGGCAGAATCGCCGGGGCTGGGGTGCTACTCATCGGTCACCCCCCGCCCGGACCGCCGGGCGTCGATGCTGTTGATTTCGTGGCGAATCTTCGCCACGGCCGCGCGGTCGAAAAGCCGCAGCGTGCCCGCCCTCGCCGAGGGCACGATGTGCCGCCGCGTGGACAGAACGTAGACCACGCGAGAAAGAGGGACCCCCAGTTGTTCGGCGATTTTGCCGGGGGTCAGCAGAACGGGAACCGGCTTGGTCCGCATGGTAACAACTCCTACTGTAGTCCGTCCGGGCCGCACAATGCGGCCCTCTACTAGTAGGCGTTGTTCACGGGGGAAAAGCAGAAACCCCGTATTTTACAGGGTGAAAACGCCCAAAAGCGCTCACGAAATCGCCGTGAGCGCTCACGGAATCCGACGTTTAGGGCGTCGTTTCCGCTCTTGTGAGATTAAGGGGCTTTCCTCGAATTCGGCCTCATGCTCGGCAATCAGCTTCTCTAGCTTCGCGTCGCGCTGCCCTTCGCTGCCCAGCGTTGCGTCGGTCAGCGACACCGCTTTTGGGGCCGCGTCCCTTCGCGTCAAACCGTGGTCAACCGCGTAGGCTTGCCACGCCGGCAAGCTTGCCGCCAGCCCGGGAGAACATCCGATTGCATCGGCTAACTTTCGGATGCTCCACCGCTTCGCCTTTGGCGGTCGGTTCTTCAGCGCTTCCCGCGCGCGAAGATTCGCTTCCTCTCTGGTGATGCGCGGCTTGTTTTTGTCGGTCGGGACGGCCCCAAGGGGCACCAACCCTTGGAACCGCAGCCGTTGCAGCACCCGCTCACAGTCGCCCCACAGTGCCCGCAGCCGCTCGCCGTATCGTGGCGGGGCCGGGTTGGACGGGGCCGAAAGCTCGCCGAGAAGCCGGCCCAAAGGCGACGGGTCGATACCGCGATTGGGGTCGCTGCACCAATCGACCAGTTCTTGTGTGTCGGCCCGGAATTGATTCGGCGGTCGTTCGGGCCGGATGAGGTGGGGGTGAAAATCACCGCACAGTCGCCGGGCCTCGGCTTCCCACCGCTCGGCCGTCCCCAGAATCGTTTCCCACTCGGGCGACCGGGGCCAGAGTTTTGGGGTTTCGGCTGGCGGGGCAGCCGGTTCGTTCTGCTTTTTGTGGTCAAGTAAGAACCGCCGCGCCTTCAGCGACTCGATTTCGATTCGCTGTTGGAGCGTTTTCAGAAGCTCGGGTGTCACGTCCCGCACCCGGTCGACCAGTCGCCGGCAGTCGCGCAAGCGTAGATGCTCGGCGTAAGGCTCGCCGTCGTCGCTGGTCTCTTCATCCCAAGAATGCAGGTCGTAATCGCTTTCGATTTCGACGGCCAGGGCGAACGCCGCTTCGTGCGCGGTCAGTGCGGACTCGCCACGAAAACGAATCGGTTCCACGTTGTCGTTGGCGGTCGCCAATCGAATCAGTTCGTGGGACTTGGAGTGTTCACCCCCGAGGGCGTTCACCCGCCGAAGTAGGTGTTGATACCACGGCCAGGTGGCCCGAAAGAAACGCGCCGTGTCGCGGTCACGTTCGAGGGTCCGCTCGGCTTGTTGAATTTCGCCGCACAAGGCTTGGACGACGCCCAACGTTTCGAGTGCCGCCCGTTCCGCCGCCTGAACCGCTTCGGGAGAAACCGAAAGAACGCCGCCGTCGCCGGCCGGGAAAAGAGTTTGCCACGGAACACCTGCCTTTCGTTCGAGGGCCCCCCGCAGCCGGCGGAAAGGCAGGTAACCGCCGGCCGCCAGGGGGCCGCGACCGGGGGGCGACCCCGGCCGCCAATCGCATTTTAGGGGACGGGCCGCGTCCTGCAAACCGCCCGGCCCGCCGATTCCCACGGTGGGGCAATTCCCCCTTGTGGGGTTCCGACCCCCGCGTTTCCCTGCCTGTCTCCACTTCGCCCAGACTGTCAAGGTTGCCTACAACGCCTATGCCAAAAAAGACGCGACGGCAGAGGTGCGGTTTCCCGCGCTGGCAACTCCAGCTTTTTACCCCCCCCTCCCCCCACGTCCAGGTCTCGCCCGCCGGCCAGGTCGGCCGCTCGAAACCTGTCCTTCCGTGGTGGTGGTG
>CAYZWG010000692.1:0-2141 GCA_964481605.1 uncultured Planctomycetaceae bacterium | reverse complement strand
CATTTCCCCCATCGTTAGCTGCCGCCCTGCAAAAAAAGTCCGTTCCTGCACCCGGTCTGAGGTGACAACCTCGTGAGAGACTCGTTCCAGCGGAGGTCGCCCCGTGGCCAAATCGCGCGGCGCCGCGTTCGGCTTCACTTGCCCTGAGTGCTTCGTCAAGCTGAAGGCGTGGCCGTCCCAGGTGGGCTCGCACCAGACCTGTCCGAGCTGTAGCGCCACCATCCAGGTGCCGCCGGCACCCGAGCCGGCGCACGGCCCGTCGCAGTATGAACCGACGCTCCCCGCCCCCGACGAGCAGACCGCGGGGGAGTATGAAATCATCGAAGGCGACCGGGCACCGCCGGCCGGGGACGGTTTCCGCGTGATCTGCCCGGTCTGCCGGGCGCGGATCGACGCCACCTGGGACGAGGTCGGCCGGACGATCGTCTGTCCCGACTGCGACACCCCG
Organism: uncultured Planctomycetaceae bacterium; assembly: GCA_964481605.1. Classification (GTDB taxonomy): domain Bacteria; phylum Planctomycetota; class Planctomycetia; order Pirellulales; family Thermoguttaceae; genus CAYZWG01. The sequence continues at coordinate 1,693 of CAYZWG010000692.1, read as the reverse complement.
GTTCCGGTCACGCCGCCGGCGGATTCGGCCTCGGCACGATCGGCGCCGATGAAGATCGACGAGCAACGGATCGGCCAATACGGGATCGACGAGAGGGCGGGCGCGGCGGACCATGCCCGGCCGTCGCCGGCCGAGGAGGGGTTTCCCGTCTACTGCTCGCTTTGCCGGACGATGATGTACGCCACCGCCGACCAAGTGGGCCGGAAGCTGACCTGTCCCGACTGCCAAACGCAAACGGTGGTGCCGCCACCGCCCAAGAGGCGCGGGCCGGTCGACGTGGCCGCACAGTCGCGGGGGGAATACGGCGTGGGTAGCCCCCGCCAGCCGGCCGCCGCCGGCCCGGACGTGATCCCGGTCGTCTGCTCCCTCTGCGGCACCCGGATGCACGCGAGGGCCAAACACGTGGGGCGGAAGATCAAGTGTCCCGATTGCGGCACCGCCACGGTGGTGTCCCTGCCGAAGGAGGTGGAAGCCGCCCGGCCGGACGAGACCCTGGACGAATACGCCGTTCGCCAGGAGCCCGCCGGGGCCGAGTCGTCGCCGGCACCTCCGCCGGCGCGAGAGATTCCCGTGGTTTGCCCCTTGTGTCAGACGCGGATGATGGCGGCCGGGGATCAGACGGGCCAGATCATGGAATGCCCCGATTGCGGGTCGACGGTGACGGTGCCCAAGCCGGAGCCGGCCGCACGACCGGCCGAGGACCAGCTCGACACGGAAGGCGATTACGCCGTGGGGGCGCCGGCCGAAACCATCGAGCGTCAGCCGGCCAAAACCTACCAGGAGTCGTGGCGAAACGAGCGGACCGAGGAGTTGGTTCGCGATCTGGAGGCCGGCAACACGGGATGGACGCTACCGGACCTCTACGACAAGCTCGGTTTTCTGGGCGACCCCCGCGCGATGGTGCGTTGGGTCGGGCTGTCGGTGGCGCTGATGGCGTTTTATGCGACGCTGGGCTTGGGAGTCGTCGTGGCCTCGGGGCCCGGGGGAGGCGAGACCCTGTTTCTCGGCATGGCCTTCATTGCCGTCTCCAGTATCTTCCTCCTGTTCTGGTTTGCGGTCGCCAGCACATTCTGCCTTTCCATCGTGGAAGACTCCGCCGCCGGCAACGAGCGGATCGAAAGCTGGCCCGACGAGGAATGGAGCGGATGGATATTGGATTCTCTTTACGTGTTTTTCGCCTTGGCCGTGTCGTCTCTGTTGGGTTGGGTGGTTGTCCGCTGGGTGCCCGGGGCAGGTTCGTGGGGGGGCGCGATCGTGTCCTTCTGCGTTTTTCCGGTGGTGCTGTTGTCGATGCTCGAACAAAGCTCGATGTTCAGCCCCTTCTCCGAGCCCATCTGGGCCAGTCTCTGGTTTGCCCTCGGGTCGTGGCTCTTCTTCTACCTTCGGGCGGCGCTATTGTTGGGGCTGGTGGTGATCGCCCAACGGGCGGTGGAACACCTCCTCGGCCTGTTTGGCCTGGTACCGTTGGCGGCGTTCTACGTGGCCGCCATGTTCATCTACGCCCGATGGCTGGGCCGATTGGCGGCCCACTGCCGCGAGGTGATGGCGGTGGAGGAAGAGGAGGAAGAGTAGCGCCTTTTCCGATCGGCTGACCGTCACGGATCTCGGGGAAGGTCAGTGGCCAAGGAAAATCCCCACCGGGCTTGCCCCGGTGGATTGCGGGTTTGACAACTACGGCGGGGTCGGGAGACCC
>CAYZWG010000691.1:0-2150 GCA_964481605.1 uncultured Planctomycetaceae bacterium | reverse complement strand
AACCGACCTGGTTCCCAAGCTCCAGCTTGGGAACCCACCGCCCAGAGCTTGAAACCGAGATGACACTCGAGGCTCAACCCATTCTGACGGCTCGAAGCAGGTCTGTCCATGCCGTCTGATTTGGTGGTCGATTTGGAACGCGAAACCCAAAGCAAGCGATCGGCAACTCGCGCTCTCACCACAGTTGGGGAAGTCCGCTATCGGGAAAAAGCCACCGCACGAGGAGGTAGCCCAGACCGAGGCCCACCACGGCCGAAACCAGGTAGCCGACGAGAAAGACCATCGGCCGCCAGCGGGAGGGTCGCCCGCCGCTGGGGATCGGTCGCACCATGTCGCCGTCCCGCACTGGCGGGGCGTGCCGCTCGGCACCGGTGGAGGGACTGCTCGACGGCCCGCCGGCCGGCTCGGCACGCGGCAGGGGGGGCAAGGGCGCCGCCGCCGGTTCGCTCGGCGGGGCCGCGGTGGTCGCGGCACGCTCCACCGTGGAACCTTCGTCGCTCTCTCGCCCACGGTCGGCGGCCGGCAGGGTCGAGGTCGGCTGCGGCGAATCGGGCTGGCCGCCGGGCTCGGAATCGCCCATCAGCACGCCCATCACAAAGTCGTCGAACCCACCGGCCGCCGCAACCGGGGCCTTCCACTGGGCAATACGCTCGTCGGTCAGCCCCCCGGCGCGTTCGATCCGCAAGGTCACTTCGCGACCCGTGCCGGAAACCGTGGCGTGAACCTCCAGCCGCCCGTTCGACGCATAGCTGAAACGGACCTCCACCGGCGAGCCCTGCGGCAGCCCCGGCGGCAGGTCGCGGATCACCGTGCGGCCGATCACCGTGCAGTCCTCGGGCCGGGCACTCTCGCCCTCGAGCACCTGGACCACGATCGAAGCCTGGTCGGCCCGCTTCGTGGTGAACCGCTCGGTCACGGTGGCCGGCAACGGCGTGTTGCGGGCAATCAGCGTCACGTTTGTCTTTCGCAGCGTCGCCGGATCGATGCCTTCGATTCCCAGGCTGTGCGAATTGACGTTGGTGATCTGAAAATCGTCGCCGGCCGGCTCGGCCGCCCGTTGCCGCAACAGGTGGCCGGCATAGAGGGCCGCCCCGCGGGCGACCGCCTCGTCCGGGTTGACCGTCCGGTCCGCCTCGATGCCGGTCAGCTCGTGGAGCATCTGGCCGACCATCGGCATCCGAGTGGACCCGCCCACCAGCAGCACCCGGTCGACGTCGCTCCACTGCAACGCGGCCGCGGCCAGCACCTGGCGGGTGGTGTAGGAGGTCCGCTCGAGCAGGTCGGCCGTCCGCTCGTGGAAGTCGTGGCGAGCGATGTCGATCCGCGCGGCGTGGCCCTGGTGCTCGAAGTGGATGGCGGCCCGCGACCGTGCGCTCAAGGTGTGCTTGGCCTCTTCCACCGCGTCGTAGAGCCGGGCCAGGGCCACCGGGTCCTGGCGGGGATCGGGCCCGCCGGATTCGACAAACGCCTCGGCGGCGTGGTCCACCAGCCGCAGGTCCCAGTCGTAGCCGCCAAGCTGGACGTCGCCGTCGGTGGCCAGGGTGCGAATATCGCCGGGGGCCAGCCGCAGCAAGGTGACGTCGAAGGTGCCGCCGCCCAGGTCGTACACCAGCACGGTGATCGGCTCTCGGGCACCACCGGCGTCGGAGAGGTAGCCCAGCCGTTCGCCGAACGCCAGGGCCGCCGCGGTGGGTTCGTTGATGATGTCCAGCACGTCGAGTCCGGCCATCTCGCCGGCGTCGGCGGTGGCCTTGCGGCGGGGCTCGTCGAAATAGGCCGGCACGGTGATCACCACGCCCAACTCGCCGGGCAGTTCCTCGGCAAGGTCCTCCCGAAGCTTGCGAAGCACGCAGGCCTGGATCACCTCGGGCGGAAAATACTGGCCGTGGATGGGACAGTGGAAGACCACCGAGCCCATGTCTCGCTTGACCCAGCGGGCCACCTCGCCCGGCTGGACCGCCGCGGCGCCCCGAGCCGCCTTTCCCACGATCGTCTCGCCGGCATCGAACCACACCACGCTGGGCGTGAGAATCTCGCCCTCGGCGTTGTGGATCATCTCCGTGTGGCCTTTTTCATCGATCCAGGCCACCGCCGAGTTGGTCGTGCCCAGGTCGATCCCTACCGCATCCTGTTTGGCCATGAAAGCACGA
>CAYZWG010000690.1:0-2150 GCA_964481605.1 uncultured Planctomycetaceae bacterium | reverse complement strand
CCCTCACCCCCGGCCTCTCTCCCAAAGGGAGAGGGGAGGAGTTTGCCAAAGTCCAGCTTCAGCATAACCCGACAACAATTGGCGAGGTTCTCGCCTCAGACCGTCCCGACGTGTCCCAAAAACTCGACTCATCCGGCGCAACCTTGGGCATACCAAAAAATCAGGAAGCCGCTCATGTCCCCGAACCCACTGAAAAACTACATCAACGGGCAGCGGATCAAGCCCGAAAGCCGAGGGCTGCTGGAGGTTGAAAACCCGGCCACGGGCGAAACCATCGCCCGGGTCCCCCTCTCCCAGCCCAGTGAAACCGATCGCGCCGTGGCCGCCGCCGCCGAGGCGTTCACCTCCTGGAGCGCCGCTCCGGTGGCCCGCCGCTGCGAGCTGCTGTTTCGCCTGGCCGAACGCCTCCGCTCGCAGGGCGAGGCGCTTGCCCGGCTGGTCAGCGAAGACAACGGCAAGTCCCTGCCCGACGCTCGCGCGGAGGTCAAGCGGGCGCTGGAAAACACGGAGGTCGCCTGCGGTATGCCCGTGTTGAGCCAGGGCGACAAACTGATTGGCGCGGCGGCCGACATCGACGGCGAGGTGCTCCGCATGCCGATCGGCACGTTTGGTATGATCACCCCCTTCAATTTTCCCATCATGGTCCCCTTCTGGTTCTTGCCTTATGCCCTGGCCACCGGCAACACTTGCGTCCTCAAACCGTCGGAGCAGACACCGCTGGGCATCGACCGGGTGGCCGAACTGATCGACGACTGCGGCTTTCCGCCCGGCGTGTTCAACGTCGTGCACGGCGACCGCGCCGCGGCCCAACGACTGCTGGACCACCCCCACGTGGCCGGCGTCTCCTTCGTGGGCACCTCGCGGGTATGCCGCACGATCGCCGCCCGCTGCGCCGAAAACAACAAACGGTTCCAGGCCCTGGGGAGCGCGAAAAACCACCTCGTGGCCATGCCCGACGCCAAGCTCCAACCGATGATCCGCAACATGATTACCTCCTGCTACGGCTGCGCCGGCCAACGCTGCATGGCCTCCTCGGCGATCGTCTGCGTGGGCGACACAATGCACGAAAAAGTGAGCCGGGCCTTCCTCCAGGCCTCCAAGGACATTCTGGTCGCCAATCCGCTCGATCCGGCCGTGGCCGACGAGGCGATGCTGATGGGACCGGTCATCTCGGCCAAGGCAAAACAGTTCATCCTGGAAATGATTCAAGTGGGCATCGACGAAGGAGCCACCCTGGCGCTGGACGGTCGCCGACTCACCATCTCCGGTTGCCAACAAGGCCACTTCATCGGTCCCACCGTGTTTACCGGCGTGCAAGCGGGGATGACAATCCACCAAACCGAGATCTTCGGCCCCGTGGTGGTGATCCTCAAGGTGGATTCGCTCCAACAGGCGATCGACATCATCAACCAACACCCCTACGGCAACGGCGCGTCGATCTACACCCAGAACGGCCGCCACGCCCGAACCTTCAAGCTGGCAGCCCGGGCAGGCATGATCGGTATCAACGTGGGGATTCCCGCACCGGTGGCGCCGTTGCCGTTCGGCGGAATGAAAGCGTCGATCTTTGCCGACACGAAGGCCCAAGGCCGCGCGGCGATCCAGTTCTTCACGGAATCGAAAATTATCACCGAACGCTACTGGCCGGAGGAGTGAGGCGGCCCGCGACGAGACATGTCTTCCGCTCGGCGCGGGTCTCCGGACGCCGCCGAAAACGCATGACGCCCCCGCCGCCCCCCGGCTAGCGGACGGCGTCCCCCCCTTTTGACAAACGGGTGGGGAGGGCCTAGAATCGGTTCAGTCGCCCACGCACGGCCAAGCCCGGGCGACACTGGGGCGGTAGCTCAGTTGGGAGAGCGCTGCGTTCGCAATGCAGAGGTCGGGAGTTCGACTCTCCTCCGCTCCACTTTTTGTAAATCGTTTTGGCAAAAGCGATTACGTCGACGGTCGAGCAGCATTTCCTCGACCGGATCGACCCGCGATCCCTTCCGAAAACCCGCCACGCGGGGCGACCCCATCGGCCCCTTGCGGACGTAAATTGTTGCCCGGTCCGCTGGGGAGGGTCGTCGTGTCGCGCCAACGCCGCTCCAAGCCCCAGTACCGTTGAATCAGGCCGGCGCAACGCTCGGCGCGACATCAGCATGTCTCAC
>CAYZWG010000689.1:0-2157 GCA_964481605.1 uncultured Planctomycetaceae bacterium | reverse complement strand
TCGCGACCCGGCATGGTAGAACGACCGTTCGGCTGGCGCGTGGTATCTTGCCCGCGCAATGCCGGATCGTGATCATGCCGGATCGTGATCCGGCATGGTAGAACTCAAACGCGAGTTCCGCGCCGAAATGTGTCGGGCGGAGCACATGCCGTGCGAGCGTTTCGACCGCATCGTTGACACTGCTGCCGCACCCCCCTAAAGTGAAGGGGTTGCGCTGACGGGTGGCGGTTCGTGGTCCTGCGGTTGCTTGGCGTGTGTTCCTTCCCCGCTCCGTCTTCTTCGTCTTCTTCCTGGTGTGGGCGTCGAGCGAGGCCGCCTATGAGCGACGTGATGAATACGGCGAAGAAGGTGATCGCCAACGTGGAAAAGGTGATCGTGGGCAAGCGCCGGCAGATCATTCTCTCCCTGGTTTCCTGGTTTTGCGAGGGCCACATCCTGCTGGAAGACGTCCCCGGCGTGGCCAAGACGGTGCTGGCTCGGGCGTTGGCCGCCAGCGTGGGCTGCTCGTTCAAGCGGGTGCAGTGCACGCCCGACCTGCTGCCGAGCGACGTGACCGGGGCGTCGATCTTCAACCAGAAGACCTGCGAGTTCGAGTTTCGGCCCGGGCCGGTTTTCGCGCAGATCGTGCTGGCCGACGAGATCAACCGCACCACGCCGCGGACCCAGGCGGCGCTGTTGGAGGCGATGGCCGAGGGCCGGGTCACGGTGGACGGCGTGACGCACCCTCTCAAGCCGCCGTTTCTGGTGATCGCCACCCAGAACCCGGTCGACCACGAGGGGACCTTCCCCCTGCCCGAGGCCCAACTCGACCGTTTCCTGGTGCGGTTCAGCCTGGGCTATCCCAACATGAACGAGGAGTTGCAGTTGCTCGACATGCTCCAGCGGGAGCATCCGCTGGACAGCCTGGAACCGGTGATCGGCGCCCAGCAACTGGTCGGATGCCAAAAGGCGATCCGCGGGGTTCACGTCGATCCCAAGGTCCGCCGCTACCTGACGGAGATCGTCCACGCCACCCGCGACCACGAGGACATCGCCCTGGGGGGCAGCCCCCGGGCGTCGATCGCCCTGTTCCGCACGGCCCAGGCGATGGCCGCCGTGTACGGCCGCAACTTTGTTCAGCCCGACGACGTGAAGCGGGTGGCCGGGCCGGTGCTGATGCACCGGATCATCCTCAAGCCGGAGAGCCGGCTGCGGAAGGTGACCCCGTCCGACGTGGTGGGCCAGATCGTGGCCGATGTGCGCGTGCCCCTGGTTTCACGAAGCAGCCCGTCGTCATGAGGTGGTATACCGGCGCGGTCCTGTTGTTGCTGGCTGCCCTGGTGCTGAACCTGGGCCTGTTGGCCTACGCCATGTACGCGTTGTTGGGGGTGATGCTGGTCAGCCGTCTGCTCACTCGCAGTTGGGTGGAAAGCCTCTGGGCGACCAGGCGTATCAACCGTCTTTCGGTCAACGTGGGCCAGCAGGTCGCCGTGGTGAGCACCGTGGAGAACCGGGGCAAGTTGCCGGTCGGCTGGGTGCTGGCCGAGGACCTGCTGCCGCGCCACGCGCTGGCCGCGCGGCCGCCCAAGATCAAGATCAGCGGCAGGCGGATCGCCCTGGCGATGCTCCGCGGCGGGGGTCGCAAGACGTTCCACTACCAGTTGGAATTCACCTGCCGGGGCTACTACCAGATTGGGCCGCTGGTGCTGGAGACGGGCGACCTGTTTGGCCTGGACCGCCGCTATCGGATGGCCGCCGCCCCGCACTTCGTGCTGGTCTATCCGGAGGTCGTGCCGCTGGAGGGCTACGACGTCGCCTCGCGGCGGCCGATCGGCGAGGTCCGCATGACCCATCGCATCTACGAGGACCCCACGCGGATTGCCGGGGTCCGCCGCTACCAGCCGGGCGACCCCATGAATCGCGTCCACTGGCGAGCCACGGCCCGCACCGGCAACCTCTACAGCAAGGTCTACGAGCCGTCGTCGATCGCCGGGGCCACGATCGTGCTGGAGTTCAACCGGGCAGCCTACAACCCCCACCACGAGCCGTATCGCAGCGAACTGGCGGTGACCGCCGCCGCCTCGCTGGCCAACGCGCTGTACCAGATGAACCAGCAGGTGGGCTTGGTGACCAACGGCCGCGACGCGGTCGACCGGATTCGCCGCCAGGGCTGGGACC
>CAYZWG010000688.1:0-2160 GCA_964481605.1 uncultured Planctomycetaceae bacterium | reverse complement strand
CTTGGGAACGAGAACGAGCCGGTTACTACGGCCGACCCTGCGCAGTAATATTAAATCACTGCAAAGATATACTTCAGGCAGAAGTAGATGCCCAGGGCCAGGAAGATTCCGCCCGTGGTGATCCGGGCCCACCATTCGATCTTGGAGAGGACGTTGAAGGCCTTGCCGACCGATTGGGCGCTCAAGGCGATGAGGAAGGCGAAGACCACCACCGGCAAGGCGGTGCCGGCGCCGTAGGTGGCCGGAAGCACGATGCTGGAATGGGCTTCCAGCGACAAGGGGATGAGGCTGCCGAAAAACAGCGCGGCCGAAGTGGGGCAAAACGAGAGGGCAAAGATGAGCCCCAGGAAGAGGGCTCCCCAAATGCCCAGCGCGTCGACCCGCTTCCGCGTCTTTTCGCTTACCCCGGAGCCGCTCGTGGTGAACCGGATCAGTCCCAGGAGAAACATTCCCACGAGGATCAGAATGGGGCCCACCAGGACGTGCATGTACTTTTGCAGGAAAAGGGATAGCGGCAGGACGGAGAGGATGCTGCCGACCACGACCGCCGCCAGCACGAGGTAGGCCAGCGTTCGCCCCAGGGCATAGAGGAGGCCGCCGAGGAGCACGCCCCAGGTGCTGTCCACGCGGCGGCCGATGTAGGAGATGGCGGCGATATTGGTGGCCAGCGGGCAGGGGCTGATCGAGGTCAGGATTCCCAGCCAGAGGGCCGCCGCCGTGCCCAGTGCGAGCTCCTCCATCACTTTTCCCCCCGGTGGTCGGCGACTCCATTCCGGACCTCGTCGAGCTTGCGCATTTCCGTCTGGATGTATTGGACAAAGGCGTCCTTGTCATGCACCAATTCCCAGACCCTCATGAGGTTCTCCCAGTTTTTCTGTTGGCCGTTTTCCATCCGCACGAGGACCACGGTGGGGGCGATGATCTCGTATTCCTTGGCAAAGTGCTCGTTGCCCGGTGCTTGGTAGTTGACGACTTGCCACTTGAGCTTTCCGCTCTGGAACTGGTCGGCGAAGCCTGCCTCCAGGGCCTCGCGGGCGTAGGCCTCGATCGTTCGGCAGGTGGAACAGCGGACGTCGCCGTGGAAGCAGTAGGCGATCACGCCGTCGGCCGGCGGCGTGGCTTCGGTTTGGCCGGCGGAGTGGTTCAAGGTGGGGTTGGTGGCCACTGGCTGCCGGGCGTGGGGCCGCAGGCTCTTCACCGAAAGCACCCCGACGCTGGCCGCCACGAACAGCAACAGCAGGATCGTCACCAGGTTTTTCGGCTTCATTTTCGGCGAACTCCTTCGCGGTGGTAATGATTCTTAACCGGCCAGCCGCGTCCTGCCGTGGCTGGCGACCAGCTCGACCCGCTGGGCGGTGGGTGGCGACTTGCCCTTTTCAAGTCCCAACTCGGACAGTCGCAGGTGCTCGAACTGATGAAAGCCGGCCTGCTCGAGCGTCTTTCGCACGCAGTCCAAGGGGCAGCCGTCGATGGCGAGGATGGCCGAGGCGGCCTTGGTGGTTTCCAGGATGCCGCTCACGCGGCCGCCGATTCCCGCCAGGCAGAACATCTTGCCGGCACCTTCGGCGGTGAGTTTTCGGGCCGCCTGGTCGGAAACATGCCCCACGTCGGCGGCACCCGAACAGGCAAAAATCAGTTTCGGCGCCGCATCGCAGGCGCACTCGGCGGACGGGTTCTCTTCAGACATGATATCTCTGGCGGGTCGCTTGTTGCCAGCCGTTGGTCGGCGGATCAGGTGAGCCACTGCTTGATTTCCTCGGTGGAGGGCACCTTGCCCACCACCTTGACTTCTCCATCGACGGCCAGGGCCGGGGTGGCCATCACGCCGAAGCCGGTGATCACGTTGATGTCGGTGATTTTCTCCACGGTGGCCTGGAGGCCCAATTCGACGGCCGCCCGTTCGGCGTGCTTCTTCAGTTTTTCGCACTTGGGGCAGCCCGTGCCCAGGACTTGCAGCAGTTTCATCACGAATCGTCTCCTCGAATAGGGGGTTGTCGATCGTCTGCCCAGCGTGGCTGGTTCTTTCGGTGTGTTCTCATGGTGTGAGTCCCGTAGGGCCGGCTGTGCCGGCCCTACGGCAGCTTGACTGGTTGTTATGGCGTGTTGTTAGTTTCTGTTGCGGAAAGTCGGGAGGGCGAGGCTCCCGCCGAGCCGTGCGGC
>CAYZWG010000687.1:0-2164 GCA_964481605.1 uncultured Planctomycetaceae bacterium | reverse complement strand
TTTCCTGGGACTTGCCCATGTACGAAACCTTCGAGCACACCGCAGACATGGGCCTGCGTGCCAGGGCCGGCGACCTCGACTCGCTGTTTGCCGAGGCCGCCAAGGCCCTCTTTTCGGTGATTGTGGTGAACCTGGGCGACGTTCGCGCCCTGGACAGCTTCCCCATCGAGTTGCAGGCCGACCGCTACGACGACCTGTTGCACGACTGGCTGGCCGAGTTGCTCTACCTGTTCGACGCCCGGCACGTGCTGTTGTCCGAGTTTGACGTCGCGGTGGCCGGCCGCCGGCTCAGGGCCACCGCCCGGGGCGAGCCGCTCGACCCCCGGCGGCACGAGTTGGATGGTGAGGTCAAGGCGATTACCTACCACGGCTTGAAGGTCCAGCGGCAGGAGGACGGCTGGCTGGCGGAGGTGATCGTGGACTTGTGACATTTCGACACTTCCGTTGCTGGGTGCACGGTAACCCGAAGCGTTAGCGAGGGAGGCACAGCGTGGAGCCGTCTGCCTCGCTAACGCTTCGGGTTACTTTCAAAAGGTCCGCCGTTTGCACCCGGAAACGGAACAGCCAACATTTCGTCTTGGCATTTCGTGCCGGGACACGAATAATTCAGCGGCCCGTTTCGCACGCAGCATCTCCTGCCGCGAGGAACCCCCACCATGGCAAAGCCCGGCTACCGTGGCCCGCTGGAGCGGATCGACGAGTGCACCTGGCGGATTCCCGTTGGGTATAAGGTGGACATGCGAGTGGAAGGCCGCATTTTTGCCGACCCGCGGTTGATCGACCAGATTCGCTCCGACCAGGCGCCCGAGCAGGTGGCCAACGTGGCCACCCTGCCCGGCATCCAGACGGCCAGCATGGCCATGCCCGACATCCACTGGGGCTATGGCTTCCCCATCGGCGGCGTCTGCGCCACGGCGGTGGACGAAGAGGGCGTGATCTCGCCCGGCGGCGTGGGCTACGACATCAACTGCGGGGTCCGCCTGGTGCGAACCAACCTGCGGGAGGAGGAAATCGCCGGCAGAATCCAATCGCTGATGAGCTCCCTCTTTGGCCGGATTCCGGCCGGCGTGGGCCGCGGCGGACCCTATTTGTTCGGCGGCAAGGAACTGAAGCAACTTCTCCGCCGCGGCTGCCGATTTCTCCAAGCCCGGGGCCTGGCCACCGACGGCGACCTGGACCACACCGAGGCCGGCGGCTGCCTGGCCGGGGCCCAGCCGGAACGACTCACCGCCAGGGCGCTCCAGCGCGGCGGCGACCAGTGCGGCACGCTGGGCTCGGGCAACCACTTCCTCGAAGTGCAGCGGGTCGAGGAGATTTTTGATCCCCAGGCGGCGCGGATCATGGGTATCGCCGAGGGCGCCATCACCGTGATGATCCACTCCGGCTCACGGGGGCTGGGCTACCAGGTCTGCGACGACGCCTTGCACGCGATGCGCGGCGTGCCGGCCAAGTATGGCATCGGCCTGCCCGACCGGCAGTTGGCCTGCGCCCCGGTGGAAAGCCCCGAGGGGCAACAGTACCTGGGCGCCATGCGGGCGGCGGCCAACTACGCCTGGGCCAACCGGCAACTGCTGATGTGGCAAACTCGCGAAATTTTCGCCGAGTTTTTCGGCCGAAGCTGGGAGTCGCTCCAGATGGACCTGGTTTACGACGTGGCCCACAACATCGCCAAGATCGAGGAGCACACGGTCGACGGCAAACCGAAGAAGGTGTGTGTCCATCGCAAGGGCGCCACCCGGGCATTCCCCGCCGGACACCCCGAGGTACCCCCCGGCTATCGCGGCATCGGGCAGCCGGTGATCATCCCCGGCGACATGGGTCGGGCAAGCTACGTGCTGGTCGGGCAGCCGGGCGCGATGGAGAAGTCGTTCGGCTCAAGTTGCCACGGGGCCGGCCGGGTAATGAGCCGCAGCGCCTCGATCAAGCACGCCCAGGGCCGGCGGATCGACCGCGAGTTGGCCGAACAGGGCGTGGTGGCCAAGTGCCGAAGCTGGAAAGGCCTGGCCGAAGAGCAGCCCGCCGCCTACAAGGACGTCGGCCACGTGGTCGACATCGTTCACCGCGCGGGCCTGGCCAGCAAGGTGGCCCGGCTACGTCCGCTGGGCGTGGTAAAGGGCTAAACCCAATACCGTTGAATGAAGCGTTCGGCGCGGGTCTGGCGACC
>CAYZWG010000686.1:0-2175 GCA_964481605.1 uncultured Planctomycetaceae bacterium | reverse complement strand
AGCCTCGCCCTCCCGGCTTTTCCACTCCCGTTCGGCGCGGGTCTCCCGACCCCGCCGCACGGCCCCTACTCATACTCCCGCACGCGGCGGCGAATGGCGTCGCCCAGCGCCTCGCGAACACTCTCGATGGGGATCCGGTCGAAAACCTGCTGAAAAAAACCGGCCACGATCATCCGCACGGCCTCCTTGCGGGTCAGCCCCCGGCTTTGGGCGTAGAAAACCTGCTCGTCGTCGACCCGGCCGGCCGTTGCTCCGTGCGAGCAGCGGACGTCGTCGGCCTTGATTTCCAGCCCCGGGATCGAGTCGGCCCGGGCGGCGTCGGAGAGCATCAGGTTGTCGTTCCGCTGGTAGCCGTCGGTCTTGACCGCCCCGGGGTCCACCTGGATCATCCCTCGCCAGACCAGCCGCGAGCGGTCCTGCAACGCACCCTTGTAGAGCAGGTCGCTGCGACAGCGGGGCACCTGGTGGTGCTGGTGCGTGTTGTAGACCAAATGCTGCTTGCCCTCGGTGAACATCACGCCGTTGACCTGGGCCTCGGCGCCCTCGCCGGCCAGCACCACCCGCTGACTCACCTGGGCCAGCCGGCTGCCCAGCGCCCCCACGGTCCACTGGAGATTTCCGCCGGCGGCGACGGTCGCCTTCTGCTGGGCAAAGTGCCACACGCCGGCGCCCCAATTCTGCAAGTTCACGTAGCGAAGCCTGGCCCCGCGACCGACGTGCATCTCGATCGCGCCGCAGTGCAACCCGGCGGCCCCCGAATCGACGCTGGCCGTTTCCGCCATCAGGTCGGCCTCGGCCCCCTCCTCCAGGATCACCACCGCCCGGCCCAAGTCGGTTGCCCCGGGCGAAAGCGCCGCGAGCATGTGGAGCGGCCGGTCGATGGTCACGCCGCGGGGAACGTAGAGCACCGTCCCGCCCGAAAAACAGGCCGAACCCAAGGCGGCGAACTTGTCCTCGTGGGGATCGACGATGCGCCTGGTGAGGTAGGGCTTGAGCCGTTCGTGGTGTGCGTCCAGCAGCCGTTCCAGGCTGCCGAAAAGCACGCCCCGCCGGGCCCACTTCCCATCCAGACACTCGTCCACCGGCCGCGAGTCGAGGCTCACCGTCCGGCCTGCCAGCTCGACCCCCTCGGCCAGCACGGCCGGCGGAAGGTCCGCATCCGCGGCAGCCGGCGGCGAAAGCGAAAACCGGTCGAACCGAAAGGTGCGCAACTCGGTCCGCCGCCAGGCTTCCTCGTTGGCCGCCGGAAGCGGCATCGTTTCAAAAGCCCTCCAGGCCGACCGCCGCAGCGCAACCAGCCAGTCGGGCTCACGCCGCGACGCCAGAAACGCCTCGAAACCCTCCCGGGTGAATCCCGTTTCCACAACCGTACCGCTCATGGATAAACTCTCGGATTGAACGTCGCAAGGCGATTCCCGCCCGCAATACCCCGGTCCCGCCCGACCGCCGCCGACTACCCCACCGACCCTTCCATCTGCAATTCGATCAGGCGATTCATCTCCACGGCGTATTCCATCGGCAGTTCCTTCACCAGCGGCTCGATAAACCCGCTGACCACCATCGTGCTGGCTTCCGCCTCGGACAACCCTCGGCTCATCAGGTAGAAGAGTTGCTCCTCGCCGATCCGCGAGACGCTGGCCTCGTGGCCCACCAGCACGTCCTGCTCCTCGATTTCGAGATAGGGGTAGGTATCGCTGCGGCTGGCCGGATCGAGAATCAAGGCGTCGCAAACCACGTTCGACTTGGCCTTCCTGGCGCCCTTCTCGATCTTCACCAGCCCGCGATAGCTCGCCCGGCCGCCGCTCTTGGAAATCGACTTGGAGACGATCCGGCTGGAGGTGTGGGGCGCGCAGTGGACCACCTTGGCCCCGGCGTCCTGGTGTTGCCCGGCCGAGGCAAACGCCACCGAGAGAATCTCCGCCCGGGCACCCGGCTCGAGCATGTAGACGGCCGGATACTTCATCGTCAGCCGGCTCCCCAGGTTGCCGTCCACCCACTCGACCAGCGAATCGCGGTAGCCCACCGCCCGCTTGGTGACCAGGTTGTAGATGTTGTTGGCCCAGTTCTGGATCGTCGTGTAGCGGATTCTCGCCCCCCGCTTGGCGATGACCTCGACCACGGCCGAGTGCAGGCTTTCCGTGCTGTACATGGGGGCCGTGCAGCCCTCCACGTAAT
>CAYZWG010000685.1:0-2181 GCA_964481605.1 uncultured Planctomycetaceae bacterium | reverse complement strand
GCTGGAGCTTGGGAACCAGGGGGTGATTACGGAAGTTGTTTCTTTACGCCTTCTTGGCTATCCGCCCTCCGCTTGGCCCTGGCCAGGTGGGCGGCTCCGATCAGCACCACCAAGAGGTGGACCGAGACGATCTCGAAGGGCAGCAGGTAGCCGGCCATTCCCCGTCGGGCGGGCGGGTCGGGCTGGCGAAACTGGTCGACGCGAACGCCCAACAGTCCCATTCCGATGGGAGTGACGGTGTATTGGTTCTGGGAGGCGCGGGCCGCGGTGGCGACCGGGGGGGATGTCCACGCGGGGACACTGCAGGCGGCGCCCACCAGCAGCACAAACAGGGCCCCGCCGATCAGCAGGGCCATGACCCAGTTGGCCGGGGTGATCTTGAGCGAGACGAACGGCCCCTGGGCGGTGAGCATCACGCCGAACACCAGCAGCACCAGGGTTCCGCCGACGTAGATCATCAACTGCATGGCGGCGACGAAATCGGCCCCGGCCAGGAAGTACAGCCCGGCCACCGCCCCCAGCGAGAGGATCAGGCAGAAGGCCATCCGCACGATGTTCGACGCCACCACCACCGCCACGGCAAACCCGCAGGCGATGAGGGAAAACAAGAGAAAGAAAAACGTGTGCCAGTTGATCGCGTTCATCAGGGCCTTGCACCTCCTTCGGCAGGCTGGACGGCCGTCCAGCCGGCGGGCCCGGCCACAACGCCCAGCGGCGGGGATGGTCCCAGCAGCCCACCGGGCAGGGCGTAGGTCCAGAGCATCGCCCCCACGAACATGGCGGCGGCCAGGGGAATGCAGTATTTCAGGCAGGTGGCCATCACCTGGTCGATCCGCAGCCTGGGCAGCGTCCAGCGGAGCCACATCATCAAGGTCACGCCCAGAAAGCACTTGAGGAGGAAGTTGCAGGCCCCCAGCAGTTGGCCCAGCCAGGCGGCCAGCGGATGGACCGCCGGCGTCCATCCCAGCAACTCGGCCACGGGAATGGGGCCGTTCCAGCCGCCCAGGAAGAGGATCGCCGCCAGCCCGCTGACGGCCACCATCGACCCGTACTCGGCCATGAAAAACACGCTCCAGCGGAAGCCGGAATACTCGGTGAGAAAGCCGGCCACCAGCTCGCTTTCGGCCTCGGCCAGGTCGAAGGGGGCGCGGTTCACACTGGCCGTGGCGCAGACCAGGTAGATGAAAAAGGTGATGAACGTGAAGGGGTCGTGAAAGAGAAACCAGTGAAAGAACCAGCCCCTTTGCATGTTGCCGATGTCCACCAGGTCCATGGTGCCGGCGATCATCACGGGAATCACCACGCAGAGGCCCAGGGGGACCTCGTAGCTAACCACCTGGGCCGCTTCCCGCATAGCCCCGTAGAGCGACCACTTCGAAGCCGAGGCGTATCCGCCCAGGATCACGCCGAAGACCTCCAGCCCGGCCACGGCCAGGATGAAGAAGGCCGCCACGTTCAACCGCTGGGCCACCCAGCCGTCGGAGAAGGGGAGGGCGAAAAAGACGCAGAACGAGGCGCAAAAGCTGAGGTACGGCGCCAGCCGAAAGAGGATCGCATCGGCACCACGAGGCATGGTGTCTTCCTTGGCCACCAGCTTGATTCCGTCGGCCACCGCCTGCAGCCAGCCGAAGCGACCGCCCACCCGGGTGGGTCCCAGGCGGTCCTGCATCCGCGCCGACGCCTTCCGCTCCATCCAGGTGAACCCGGCCGCGGCGGTCATCACCAGGCCCAACAGAATCAGGCACTGGACCACGGCCACGCCCAGGTAGGACAGCGCCGGAGGCACTCCGAGTTGGACCAGGTATTCGGCCATCAGCAAATCCGCCAGTGCGTTGTCTCTTGGTTGTGGGTTCCCAAGCTGGAGCTTGGGAACCAGGTGTCGTTCCGGCCGGCACGGCCGGCCCTACACGTCTACTCCTCTCTCAGCGGTCGATCTCTCCCAACACGATATCCAACGAGCCCACGATCGCCGGCACATCGGCGATCAGACATCCCCGGCACAGTTCCGAGGTGACCGAAAGGTTGCAAAAGCTGCTGCTCCGGGCACGAACCCGCCAGGGAATCGCCGTGCCGTCGCCGATCACCATGAATCCCATCTGGCCCTTGGGGGCCTCGGTTTCCAGGTAGGCCTCGCCCGGGGGCAACTTCTGGTTCATCTTGATCGGCTGGCCCACGTCCGGC
>CAYZWG010000684.1:0-2182 GCA_964481605.1 uncultured Planctomycetaceae bacterium | reverse complement strand
CAACGTGCGGGGTCGGGAGACCCTCGCACAGCGTGAATCAAGCGTTCGGCGCGGGGCTGCCGACCCCGGCCGGTCAGTAAATGCTCTTGTACTGCGACGGCGAATGGCGTTCCCAAATCATCCTCGGTCCCACCACGAAGTCGACCATCCGCTCGCGGTTCCAGGGGAAGAGGGCGCGAATGCCGTCCTTGCCCTCCTCGGTTTCGTAGGCCGTCAGCCACACCTCGCCCCCCACCTCGTCGCTGTGGCGGTTGGCCACCACGATCGCCCCGGAGGGCGCGAAGGAGAGCAGGCCGTGGCTGTAAATGCTCTTGCCGGCCGCAACCTTGTACTCCTTCAGCAGGCGTTCGCCCTCGAAGACCAATACCCGGTTGGGGCTTTGAGTCGCGGCCCACTTGAGTGTCGACACGTCGGCCGCCACTCCGCCGCGACCGGGCAGAATCGGTCCCCTCGCGGCCGAATGCTCGTCGCCCCCGTAGCGATAGATTCCGTCCTCGCCGTCGGTGCCGAAGATCACGTGGCTGTCTCGGGTCACGGCCACCGACATCGTCTGCCCCTCCCACTTCTCACCCTCGAAGTGGCGGTAGATGATGGGCTTCGTGCCCGCGGTGGAGGTGGCCGCCAACACGTCGGAGATGTTGTCCGCCACCACGATCGTATCGGAATCGGCTCCCACGCCCACGTCGACGGGGTGAACCAGGGTCGGGTCGTCCTCCATCACGGTGGACACCTTGCCCGAGTCGTCGATCCGCACGATCGCCCCGCCGTCGCGAGGCATACAGGCGATCAGACCGTGTCCCCGGTGCATCGCCAGGCCGGTCGCCGTATAGGGCAATTTCACAATCCCCAGCACCCGCCCCGCGTCGTTGACCTGGTAGATCTTGCCCGGGCCCGTCTCCTCACCGCAGGAAATGTAGAGCACGATCTCGGGGATGATCTTCGGCGGCGGGGCAAAGTCCTCGGGCAGTCCGCCCACCCGGGCCAGATCGTCGTAGCCGCCGCCGGACCCCGGGCCACCGCCGCCCCCGTAACCCCTACCCTGGCCATAGCCGTAGCCCAGCCCCAGCCGGGGATCAAAATAGGGCATCCGCGGATCGTAGTAGGGAATCTCCGGGTTGTAGATGTTGATGACTGGCCCGCGGAAGTCGGGGGCGTCGGGCAGCCACTTGGGAGCGACGTTGCGGAATCGGGGGCCGAACCGGGGCGCGAGGTTCTTGTAATTGGGTCCCAGCACATTGCCCGGTCCGCCCGGCCCGCCGCCGCCGCCCGCCCCCGGCCCGCCGGCCAGGGCATTTTGGGCGTCCAGCGGATTCATCTCCGGCGGGATCGGCTCGGTGGGGTTGGTCTCCGGCGGAACGTTCTCCGTGGGACCGGCCATTTCGCCGGGTCCGGCTCCCTCGCCGGGGCCGGCTCCCTCACCGGGGCCATTGCCGGGACCCGCCCCGGGGCCCTGACCTGGAGGAGCGTACGCGCCCTCTTCCGGCCCGGGACCTTCGCCTTCGCCCGGCCCGGGACCAACACCTTCGCCCGGCCCCGCGGCTTGTCCTTGGCCGGGTCCGGCACCCTGACCCTGACCAGCGCCTTGGCCTTGTCCGGCACCCTGACCCTGCCCGGTACCTTGACCCTGACCAGCGCCTTGACCCTGCCCAGTGCCCTGACCCTGCCCAGTGCCCTGACCCTGTCCAGTGCCTTGACCCTGTCCAGCGCCCTGACCCTGCCCAGTGCCCTGACCCTGTCCAGTGCCTTGACCCTGCCCGGCACCTTGACCCTGGCCGGCACCTTCACCTCCGCCGGGTGCCCGTCGGGTCAGCGCACCGGAATCGGGACTCATACCGGGCAGGCCCGCTTGGCCGGAACCCGTCGCGGCCGCTTGCGGCCCGCCGCCGGAACCGATGCCCAGTCCGGCCCCAGCTCCCGGGCCCGCACCGGAGGCCACGCCGCCGGCCGGTCCGCCACCGGAACCGCTCCCCGCGGCGGCTCCCGCGCCTCCGCCGGAGCCAACGCCCGCATCTCCACCGGAGCCCGTACCCGCGCCTCCACCAGCGCCAACGCCCGCCGTGGTCCCCCCGCCGGCACCCGTCCCCGTCCCAGCGGAACCGCCGGACCCGACACCCAGGTTGATTTTCGGTTCAAACCCTTCGATCCGGGCGAGCAGATCGTCGTAGCGGCCGGCGCCGGAGTC
>CAYZWG010000683.1:0-2182 GCA_964481605.1 uncultured Planctomycetaceae bacterium | reverse complement strand
AAGCTCCGGCTTGGGAACGCATTTTATTGCAGCTCCGCTTCCAATGACGCTGCCAGCAGGCCAAGCAGAGCTTGGCGAGAGTTGCGTTCCCAAGCCGGAGCTTGGGAACGAGTGGGCTGAGTTGCGTTCCCAAGCCGGAGCTTGGGAACGAGTGGGAAGCCGGAGCTTGGGAACGAGTGGGAAGCCGGAGCTTGGGAACGAGTGGGAGCTTGGGAACGAGTAGGTTAGGAAGAACCGGGAAAGACGTCGCCTTGCCGCTGGCGGCGAGATACTGTTTGTGGAGCGATTGGACGTTGGGCGAACCCTGAATCGCCGGCCCCCACGCACGGGCTGTGCTATTCAGGGTTTGCCGCTTTCTTGAGACCGTCCAGGTCGGCCAGAAACCGGTAGAGAATCTCGCCGGCCTGCTCCACCTGGTCCAATGCGATCCATTCCTCGTCGGTGTGGGCCTGGTCGATCGAGCCGGGCCCAAAAACCACCGTCCGCACGCCCCCCGCCTGGTAGCAAGGGCCGTCGGTCCCATAGGGCACGCCCACGATCTCCGACTGGCCGGCCACCCTGCGGGCCACCCCGCTCAGACCATCTGCCAAGGCACCGTTACCTCGGTCGGAGAGAGGGTCGGCGGTCATGTAGGGCTCGTTCAGGGTCCAGGGAAAATCCAACTCGGGCTGGCCCCGCAGACAGTTCCCCAGGTGCCGATGGGCCGCCGCCGCCGTCTCGTCCGGCCGCAGCCGCCGGTCGATCTGGATCGTGCAACGGTCGGGCACCGTGTTCACCCCCACCCCCCCGGCGATCACTCCCACGCTCAGCGTGGCCGCTCCGCAGAGCGGATGACCCGCCACCAGGGCCAGCGTCTGCCGGTGGTAACGCTCCAACGCCGCCACGATGCGGGCCATCCGGTAGATCGCGTTCTCGCCCCGCTCGGGCTGGGCACTGTGGGCGGCGCGGCCGCTCGTCTCCAGCGTGCAACGCATCACGCCCTTGTGGGCCACCACCACGTCGAGCCCCGTGGGCTCGGCGACCACGGCCAGATCGGGCTTGCCCCCCGCCGTCTCGCCCCCGCCCGAGGCCAGCCGGTCGGCCAGGGCCCGGGCGCCCGTGAACCCGTACTCTTCGTTCACCGTGCAGGCCATCAACACGGTCGGACGCTCGCCCACGGGCAGCTCGGCCAGCCGGCTCAAGGCCACCAGCATGGATGTCATTCCGCCCTTCACGTCACACGCACCACGTCCCCAAAGCCGGCCTCCGCGCACCTCCGGCTTGAACGGCGCCACACGCATCCCCTCCACCGGAACCGTGTCCTGGTGGGCTTCCAAGAGCACCAGCGTGCCCCCCTGCTCCGGGCCCGGCGAGCCCTCCAGCCGGGCGAGCAGGTTGTCGCGCCCGGGATGCACCGGCTGCCGAACCGTCCTCAGGCCCAGCTTGGCGAAGATCGCTTCTAACGCATTCGTCAGACGCCCTTCTCCAAACGGCGGGCCGCTGACTTCGCGGCCCATCGGGTTGACGCTGGAAATGGAGACCAGGCGACTGAGCGTATCGAGAGGGTCAAGTTTCACGGTTGCCTCCTCGGGTTGATGCGGGACCGGCCCGAGCGCGAGACGCCGCCGGGTTGGTCGGGCGACGCCCGTCGGTCCACGTCCGCGGGTGGATCGTTTTTCCCACGCCGCGATGATTCGATGGTAGCGGCTTCCCTGCGTCTCGAACAAGCCACGGACCGATCTCCCCGGTTCCACGAGAAGAGTTTCCGCGATAGATGCTCCGATGATTGGTGACTATGGGGGGAACGGCCGGCCGCAAAATTGCCCCGAAAGGAGGGTTGAGACGCCGTATTTTCCAGCCGATAATTTCAAACGAGCGAGGGTTTCCCTCGCTCAAGAGCCCTTCGCGGGTCCCTGCCCCGCCTGCGAAGGGCGTTTTTTTGCGCCGCCTCGTCTTCTCCGATCCGGCGAATCGGAGTGTCTGGATGTGTCCCCGGCCGTCGGCTGCAGGAACGGACTTTTTTCAGCGGCCCGACAAAAGGCCAACGACGTTGCCGCCTGGGACCGTCCCGATCGTATCCCGGGAAACCTGGCTGATTCGGCGTAAGTTGGGGGAATACGAGTAGGCTTTTGAAAAACCACGAAGCTGGTTTCACGATGCCGGCAGCGCGACCCGGCCTACAGCTCTCAGAATCTCCCACTTG
>CAYZWG010000682.1:0-2183 GCA_964481605.1 uncultured Planctomycetaceae bacterium | reverse complement strand
CGTCGGGATCGAACCGCCGGCTGAGCCGCTGGTGCAGGGCGGAAAGATCCTTGTCGTTCAGGTCGATGCGTTTCTTGCCCTCGGGGTCGACGTTTTTCTCGGCGCTGTAGACGGTCAAGAGGGAGGACCAAGGGAGGGCGCCGCTACCGGCGGCGGTGGCCGGCGCGGCGGTGGCGCCCTGCTGTTCCTGGGCGTCGATGGTGTAGTTGAAGTTTTCGTCCGGGCCGAAGAGCAGTTCTCGGGTGACGTCGCGGACTAAGAGAAGCTCCTCCAGGGAGGTCGGCTCGGCGTTGCGGGGGCCGTAGGGGACGCCCAGCCCGGCGTAGTATTCCGACTCGGCCCCGAACTGCCGGGGCGTGGTGTCGCGGTCGATCCAGTCGAGGATGGCGTCGGCGATCGAGTCGGTCATCTGGGGCAGGTTCAAGAGGGCCTGGCGGGCAGCCCCGGGCTGCTGCTGGTCCCACTGGGGCAACACGGCCAGGTTCAACCGGGCCGACTCGTTGGCCAGTCCGAAACGGATGCCGGTGATTTGGCCGCCGTCGATGCGGGGCGAAATGATACTGAATCGGCCTTTCCGCCCGGTGCCTTGTTCGTCCAGCACGAGCACGCCGCGGAAGAGGTCGCCGGACTGCTCCCGGCCGGCGGACTGGCGGAGTGCCTCGGGGGGGCCCTCCAGGAGCGTCTTGATCCACTCCACGCCGGAGCCGGCAATCGCCTCGGCCTGAAGCTCGTCGCCCCGCAACTGGACCGCCTTGTGCTCGGTGGAGAGGTTGGCCACGAAGCTCAAACCGGCCAGGCTGAGGATCATTACGAACAGCACCACCACGAAGAGGATCATCCCCTCGCGCGGCCGGCCGCGGCCGCTGTGGGCCGGAGTGGCCCGCGGTAAGCTCGTGGGGATGTTGCTCACGGCTGGTTCCTCATCCACTGGTCGGGGGAAAGGGGCGCCGGCGGCGGTGCGGCCGGACGCGGGACGAGGATCGCCCGGGCCGGCGGCCGCGGCCGCGCGATCACCGGCCGGGGCGGGGTCTTGGCAACCTTTCGCGGCTTGTAAAGCGGCGAAGTGGGCAGGTAGACGACCAGCCGGTGGACTTCGGGCTGCGGCGGCGCGGGCAGCGGGGAGGAGGGCGTCGGGAGGCCGGGAACCTGTTGGCCGGTGGCCTCCGGCAAGGTTTCCGGCTGGGTCGCCCCGCGACGGAACCGCTCGGCCTCGTCGAGCGAGAGAATCCCGAAGGTCATCTCCACCGCCACCGGCAAGCCCTTTCGCGCCAGGCTGTCCCAATCGCTCCGCCAGCCGGAACCGTCGAAATAGCGAAACCCCACGGCAACGACTTCGGGAATCCAGGTGACCGAGCGGTCCATGCCGGCATCGGCCATCGCGTCGAAGGTCTCGGAGCCGGCCGCCCGGTCCGCCTCCGCGGGGGTGGAGAATGTTTGGGCGAGGCTTTCGCCGCCGGCCGAGCCCGGCCGCTGGTCCGGTTCGGCCGGCGTTTCAAAGTCGAGTTCCCGCCGGGTCAGGCCGGGCCGCTGAAGGGGCGCGGCCGGCGACGTTGTTTCGGCCGCTGCGCCGGCGCCGGCCTGGGCAAACGCATAGTACACCGTCCGCAACTCGGGGGCCTGGAGCCGGCGGATCGCGTTGGGGTTTTCCAACTCGGTGCGGGTGGGGGTGGGACCGGACGAAAAGGGCGGAATCTGCAACACGTCGATCCGCAGCTCGCGGGAGGTGCCGTACAGCCCGAACCGCCGCGCGCCGGTCGGTCCCCGCTTGCGGGCCTCCTCCAGGATGGGGTCCTGGATGGCCGCGGCGAGGTCGTCGGACAGTTGCTGCGAGAGCGAGCGGACCAGTTGGGACCGCTCGGCCACGAACTCGCCCTTCTCGAACATCGCCTGGTAGGTATTGAGGATGTTCCACACGGCCACGATCAGCACGGCCGTCAGCGCGGACGCGATCAGCACCTCCAGCAAGGTGAAGGCTTGCCGGCCGGGGGAGAAGCATCGGGCGTGGGCGGGTCGGGTGGTGGGCATCGGGTGGTCAGCGGGGGCCGTTTCCATGTTTTTCACCACGGATGGCACGGATATCTCGGATCAACTCGATTATCAACGTGATTCGCCATGTGGTCCTGTCCTATCCGTGGCATCCGTGTGATCCGTGGTTTCCCAATGGATATGCAATTCGCAAGGGC
>CAYZWG010000681.1:0-2189 GCA_964481605.1 uncultured Planctomycetaceae bacterium | reverse complement strand
TGCTGCACCGGGCCAACCGGCGACCGTGGTTGGCCATCGTGCGGCTGGACGACCTGCCTCGGCTGGCCGTGCAGTTGTACCTCACGCTGGCCGCCAATCCATGAATCGCAAGGAGATAAGGTCGTGAAACTCAACTACGAACAGATCCGCATGGACGGCGGCACCCAGCCCCGTTCGCAGTTGCTGATCGAGGTGATGGAGGACTACGCCGAGCAGATGCGGGCCGGCGTGGAGTTCCCGCCCCTCACCGTGTTCTTCGACGGCAAGGAGTATTGGCTCGCCGACGGCTTTCATCGCCTGGGAGCCGCGCTGCGGGCCCGACCGGCCGATCCGATCGAGGCCGAGGTGATCCAGGGTACCCAGACCGAGGCGCAGTGGTACAGCTTCGGCGTGAACAAGACCCACGGTCTGCGACGGACCCGGGGGGATCGGGTTCGCGCTATCCAGGCCGCGCTGCGTCATCCGGAAGGGGCCGGCAAGAGCAACTACGAGATAGCCGAGCATTGCGGCGTCAGCGAAATCACCGTCCGCCGTTATCGGCAACAGCTCGAACCCACTACGACAATGTCGCAGTCATCCGGGCAGGCTGGCGAAGACAGGAAAGACAGACCCGCCGAGGCAAGGGCCGATCACGAGCTACTGCCCTGGGAGCGGCCCGCCACGCGGCCGGCGGCATCTCGTCCCCGTACTGGCCGCGATGGCCGCACGATCAACACGGCCAAGATCGGCAAGGGGAAACACAAGTCTCCGCGTGCGCCCTCCCGCCACATGGCGGCCCGTATCCAGAAACCCACCCGAGCGCCGAACCCCATGGAGAAGATGACGGCGCTCTCGATTCCCCATAACCCCGTGATGGGCGCCCGGACGCTGATCGAGGTGTTCGACGCGGACTACCTCCGCATCCTGGCGGCCGAGATTTCCAGCCACCTGAAAGGACTCGAAGGATGAGCATGATGGCAGTGCGCCTTGAGGTCGTCGTGGTTCCCTGTCCGTGCGTCCAACCCTGCCGCGGGCGGTCCCCGTTGGACGAATCGGCCGAGCGGCTTCGCGCCGAGATGCGGCACGGCCGCGACCAGCGGTCGACTCCCTTCCCCGGCGTGACCGTCCGTATGGTGGCCGCCTTCTGCGAGTGCCCCCAACGAAACTGACAACCCCCTGCGATGAGGAATATCAAGATGATGATGGAGCACCTTTTCCAGCGAAAAGACCCGTACAGCGTGGTCATGAAGGTCACCCCGGCGATCGCCGACGCCTGGATCTGCGACTGCAACACGCACAACCGCAAGCTGGTCGATGCCCACGTCGATCGATTGGCGGGGGAGATGAAGGCCGGGCGTTGGCGGCTGACCCACCAGGGCATTGCCTTCAGCACGAATCGCGTATTGCTGGACGGCCAGCATCGGCTCTGGGCCGTGGTCCTCTCGGGCGTGACCGTGCCGTTGCAGGTGTTTTTCAACGAGCAGGCCGAAGGGCTCGGCGCGATCGACGCGGTGCAGGCCCGCAGCAACGACCAGATCATCACGCTGGCCGGCGGTCACGGCGAGGTGGGCCGCCGAGAACTGGCCACGTTGCGGGCGATGACCACCGGCCTGGGTACCTACACGCGGATGACCGCCGGCGAAGAGGCCGAAATCCTCTCGCAACACCGGGCGGCCGTGGACTTCGCCCTGGAGATCCTCCCTGCGGCCCGGTTCCGCGGCGTGGCCACGGCGGTGACCCGCGCCGTGCTGGCCAGGGCATTCTACTCCGCCGATCCGGGCAAGCTGCGGCACTTCGCCTCCGTGCTCCAGTCGGGCGTTGCCACCAGCCAGCAGGACCAGCCGATCTCGCTGCTGCTGAAGTTCCTCATGGACGCCGCGCAGGGACACCGGGGGCGCCCCGAGGTGCGGGAGAGATACGGCAAGGCGGAGCGGGCCTTGCAGGCCTTTCTGGCGAGCGAATCGCTCAGCCGCCTCTATGCGGCCACCGCCGAGTTGTTCCCGTTACCCGACGAAATCACCACCCCGTCCGCCGCGTGAGCAACCGGTGCGGCGGGCCTCCGGCGGCACAGTGCGATCCAGACGGGCTCATGACCCAGGAGATTCTCGGGTGCAAGTCCCGACGTCGGAGCTTGGTGACACGATTGGCAACAGGCATCGCCATGATCCAACTCCGCCCCTACCAGCAGGAGGCCGTCGAGGCCGTCTACG
>CAYZWG010000680.1:0-2204 GCA_964481605.1 uncultured Planctomycetaceae bacterium | reverse complement strand
GAAAACTCCCATTCTCGCCGATTCATCCGCGTCGGCAAGGGCATGTGGGGGCGGGGCGAGCCACCGAACCAGCGTTCGGCGCGGGTCTCCCGACCCCGCCGAGAGAGGACCTCTGTTCGGCGCGGGTCTCCCGACCCCGCCGAGAGAGGACCGAAGGTCTCCCCCCATCGCCACGGCTGTCGCCACTCAGGAGACCTGCGGTCGGAGCTTTCGGCGGGGTCGGGAGACCCGCGCCGAACGCCAGGTCGGCAGCCCCGCGCCGAACGCCGGGAGTTTCGCCCTGCGGCGGTGGGGAGAGAATTTGCGAAGGCGGGAAGGATTTAGTATGCTGGTAGTTTTAGTGCAAACGTCTGCCCTCCTGGAGCGCGGCCGGCTGCCTCGGGCAGCTCCCATCCCGCCTGATGGCCGCAACCCGTTTTCCAAGATGTACGCTTTGGCGTACACGAGAGGAGGTGTCCCCTGAACGCCCACAAATATCAGATCGGCACGCTCGCCGTGGTGCTGTTGGTGGCCCTGAGGCTGGCCATTGGGTGCCACTTTTTCTACGAGGGCGTGTGGAAAATCTCGCACGCGGACGAGTTTTCGGCTCGCCCCTTCCTCACCCAAGCGAAGGGGCCGGCGGCGAAACTCTTTTACCGGCTGGTGCCCGACCTCGATGGGCGGCAGCGGTTGGCGATGACGGAGACCCAGAACGAAAAGGGGGAAACCGTCTTCACCAGCCAGGTCTACGCCGAGGCGTGGACCCGGATGAAGGATCGGGCGCTGGGGGCCTACGAACTCGACGAGGGCAAGACGAAGCGGGTCGACGCTCTGCACCGCCGCTACTTGACCAGCCTTGCGGAGTACATCACCGACAACCGGGAAGACATCGAGGCCCATTTTGGCAGTCTCGACCGGCTGGAAGCGGCCGAGGTCGGCGGCAACCAGGGTGCCCAGCACCAGAAGAAGCGGCTTTGGGACCGGCAGCAGAAGCTTCGCCAGGAGGCCTCCGGCTGGCTTTCCGACCTGGACGCGATGGGCCAGGAGTATCGCTTGGCTCTCTGGCAGATCGTCGTCGACGGCCGGCCGGACGACGAGGTCCGGCGGCTCAGCCTGGTTGCCGGCCCGGTGGTGGCGACCGACAAGACGCCCCTGCCCTTTTTCCCTTCCTGGTCCGCGTTTCTCAACTTTTCCATCTCCTGGGGCCTGGCAGCGATCGGGCTGTGCATGTTGCTGGGCTTTTGCAACCGGCTGGCCTGCATCGGTGGCGGGTTGTTCTTGATTTCCGTGTTGCTCAGCCAGCCGCCCTGGCCATCGATCTACCCACCCGCCCCGCCCGTGGTGGGTCATGCCCTGGTGGTGGACAAAAACTTCGTGGAGATGGTGGCGGTTTTCGCCTTGGCCGCGCTGCCGGTGGGGCGTTGGGGCGGGCTGGACTACTTTCTCCATCACTGGTTTGGTCGCCGCGTGAGTTCGTTCTTTGAGGAGAAGGTTTAGCAGCCGTAGGCACTTTACACGCTCGGTCCCAAGCTCCAGCTTGGGACCGTACCCGGCGCGAAGCGGCGCTTCGCCCAGACTGAACGGAACCTCCGCACCCGGTGGGTTCCCAAGCTGGAGCTTGGGAACCAGGCCAAACATGGGAACCAGGCCAAACATGGGAACCAGGTGACAGGGAACCAGGTGGGGATGGAGCTGGGGAACCAGGTGGTGCTGAACGATCACGGTAGACCAATATCCGGGAAGGCGGATCGACGATGATGAACCTCAATCCCGAGCAAAGAGAAGCCGCCCGGGCCGCCTATCGCGAAGTCTCGCGACGCGACTTTCTCAAGGGCAGCGCGGCGGCCGGCGCCGTGGCGGCGGGCAGCATGGGGGCCTTCTATTTCGGCTACGGCAAGGCCGAGGGCAAGCCGGTGCGGGTGGGCGTGGTGGGCACCGGCGATGAAGGCAGCGTGCTCATCGGCGCGATCAACCCGGAGTATATCGAGGTCAGGTCGATCGCCGACATCCGCCCCTACAACGTCTACCGGGCCTTCCACGGCGACCACTACAGCCCCGCCGCGGCCGCCGCCCGGCCCGGACTGATGGCCAAGTACGGCTGGAAAACCGAGGCCGAAGCCCGACGACACGTCAAGGTCTACGAGGGCGAAGAGGGCGATTTTCGCAACCTGATCGCCAACGCCCGGGCGGACGGAATCGAGGCCCTGGTGATCGGGCTGCCCTTG
>CAYZWG010000679.1:0-2207 GCA_964481605.1 uncultured Planctomycetaceae bacterium | reverse complement strand
GCAGCCGCTCTGGGCAACCCATTTCCCCCATCGTTAGCTGCTGCCCTGCAAAAAAGTCCGTTCCTGCACCCAGGGCCGGCTGTGCCGGCCGCGTTCGGCGCAGACGTGCAACGCGACCGGCCGGAAGTGAATCAGAACCACCGGCAGAGCCGGTGGATTACCTCCGGCGGGGTCGGCAGACCCTCGCCAAACGCCTAAAAACCTGCCCGATCCATGCCGGGTCGCGACCCGGCCTACAGCCTCCGCCCCCGATCACCGTGAGCCACACCCCCCACTCGCCCGACGACGCCAAGGTCGAGATGTTCGCCCAACTGCTGGCCACCTGCCAGCGGAAGGTCTTCCTCTATGCGCTGGGGTTGATCCACAACGCCACCGACGCCGAGGAGATTTTGCAGGAAACGAACGTCGTCCTCTGGCGCAAGTTCGACAGCTACCGGCCGGGCACGTCGTTCGAGAACTGGGCCTGCCGGATCGCGCTGTTCGAGGTGATGAAGTTTCGCCGGAAGAAGGCCCGCCGCCGTCATCTCCTCAGCGGCGAAATCGTGGACACCTTGGCCGCCGAGGTGGAGCAGGCCTGGGACGAATGGGACGACCGCCGCGAGGCGCTGGGGGGTTGCCTCTTGAAGCTCAGCGACAAGGACCGCCACCTGGTGCTCGATCGCTATCAGCCGGGGGCCTCCACCCGAAGCGTGGCGGCAAGTCGCGGCCGAAGCGTGCAGGGCACGCGAAAGAGCCTGCACCGCATCCGCACGACGCTGTTGGCCTGCATCGAGCGAACCCTGCGGAGGGAGCATCCGCCATGAGCGGGCAAGATGTCGGGCAGGACGAACTGGGCCGGCTCACGGCGGCCCTCTGCGACGGCGAGATCGCCCCCGAGGAGGTGCCGGCGCTGGAGCGGATGCTCCGCGATTCACCACAGGCCCGGCGGTTCTTTCTCCAATACGTCCAGTTGCACGGCGAGCTCCACTGGGAGCACGCCGCCGGCGCGCGCTCCAGGCCGGCCACGCCGGTTCTCCCCCGGGAGCAACCCTCGCGGGGCGTGGCGGCCCCGCCTCTTCCCACCCTGCCGGTGCCAGGCGGCCGCCGACCGCGGCGGAGCCGGCTGGCGTGGCTGGCCGCCGGGGTGTTGTTCCTGCTGCTGATTGGAGTGATATTCGCTTGGCGCGAGGCCGATCGGCGACCGCCGCAGAGGCCTCGCCCCGAGCCCGCTGCCCTCGCCCCCGCCAGCGTGCCCCCGGCCGGGGAACAGCCACGCCCGCAGCCCCACGCCGGATCGCCGTCGGAGTTCAACGTGGCCGCGTTTCGCCGGTTGGTGGCCATCCACCCGAACCTCATCCACCACTACCCGTTCGAAGGCACCACGCGGCAGGAGAAACGCCACGATGCATGCGACCAACTGCACTTGATCGAGAGCGTGATGCTGGGCGGACGCTCCCGCGGCGATCTCGACTACACGGCCGTCGGCTTCGACGCCACCACCGAGGCCATCCGGCCGCTGCGGGGTCTCGGCTCGGGCAACACCACGGGCGTGGCCTTGCAGTCGGAGGTGCGTTTCCAGCCCCCGCGGCAGATGACGGTCGAGTTGCTCGTGCGGTTGGACTTGCCGGCCGAGTCGAAGGAGGAACTGATCGCCGTGGCGGTCGGCACCCGCGCCGCGGACCCGGACTGCGGCTTTCTGGTGGCGGCCGTGGGCGACGGGGAGCTGACCTACCTGCTCGATGCAGAGGCCCCCTGGCCCGAGGGCCACCTGCAATTCGTGTCCGGCCATTGGTACTACGTGGCCCTGGCTTTCGACGCCGGCGCGGGCTCGACGGTGGTCAACGCCTACGCGGCCGACCTCAGCGAAGGCCAGCGGCGGCTGCGGCAGGTGGTGGTCGACGATCCGGCCCCCGGCACCCCGGCCGCCAGCCGGCTGGGGATCGGCAAGGGCTTCGATGAGACGGGGGCCCACGCCTATCCGTGGCCGGGCGCGATCGACGAGGTGGCGATCTACGACGCGGTGCTCGGCATCGAGACGCTGCAAGGCCACCTGGAAGCGATCCTCGGGCCCCCACCCGGCGATTGACTCGGCGGCGCCGGCGGGTACGATGGGCACGGCCCCCCGACCCGCGCCGGCGCCGGCCCGCGCCGTGCCCCCGCCCCTGGAGACCCTCCCATGACGATCCACCGCAGGCGGCAATCCCTTGCCCGATTGGTCTTGCTCCCGG
>CAYZWG010000678.1:0-2211 GCA_964481605.1 uncultured Planctomycetaceae bacterium | reverse complement strand
ACCCCCGGCCCCTCTCCCAGAGGGAGAGGGGAGGAGTTTGCAAAAGTCCAGTGTTTAGTTGGACAGCGTCACTTGGCGGAAGTCGAAGAACGTAAAATGTTGGGATTTCAGGTGTCACCCCCGCCGGCCTGGTGGGGGGGAGCCCAAAGAGGCGTTGTCCACGTAGGACCAACGACAGAGATCCTCGCCATCCAAGGCCGGGCTCCTCCGACGGCGGAAACGGCAGCGGTCAATTCACTTCCGGCTCGTCTTGACCTTTTCCGGCCAGATGGCGCCGCAGGAACCGGGCCCGCTCGATGTTTCGGTCGGTCGTGTCCAACTCGACCCCACTCAGCTTCTGCAGGTGCGCCGGCTGGGTGTGAATGAAGAGTTCGTTGACTTGGGGGATTTTCAAGTCCTCGATCAGGCCCAGGTTGACTCCCATGCGGACGCTCGACAGCAGGTGCATCGTCTCCTCGGAACTGATCGTCTGCGCGGTCCGCAAGATGCCGTAGGCGCGGCTCACGCGGTCGTGCAGATTCTCGTGGCTTTCGCGAATGAGGAAATCGCGGGCCTGGCGCTCGTACTCGATGATCCGCGGCACCACGTCGCCCACCTGGCTGATCAGTTCTTGCTCGCTGCGTCCCAGCGTGATCTGGTTGCTGATCTGATAGAAATCCCCCATCGCCTGGGAGCCCTCGCCGTAGAGCCCCCGCACGGCCAGGCTGATCTTTTGCAGGCTGCGGAAGACCTTGTCGATCTGGCGGGTAATCACCAGGGCGGGCAGGTGCAGCATCACGCTCACCCTCATCCCCGTGCCCACGTTGGTGGGGCAGGCGGTGAGGTATCCCAATTGTTGGTGGTAGGCGTAGGTCACGCGCCGCTCGATCACGTCGTCGATACCGTCGATCCGCCGCCAGGCCGCCTCCAGATCCAGCCCACTCTGCATCACCTGGATGCGGAGATGGTCTTCCTCGTTAATCATCAGGGCGAACTTCTCGCGGTTGCCGATGGCCACGGCCCGGGCCCCCTTGCTCTCGGCGTGCTCGCGGCTGATGAGTTGCCGCTCCACGAGGAATTGCCGGTCGACGCCGGTCAGTTCTTCCACGTCGACGTAGAGCACCTCGTCGGTTTCCTTCACGCCCACCAGCGCCTCTTTCAAGCAGTTCTCGATCTGCTCGCGATCACGCTGCGATGCCCGGTTGATGAAGGGGTAGTCGGCCAGGTTGCGGGCAAGCCGGATGCGGCTGGAGATCACGATGTCGGACTCCGGTCCCACACCGCGCAACCATTCGCCGCTGTAACATGCTAGATCGTCGAGTTCCACGGTTTGCCCATCCCGCCTGACGGCCGATGCCGGTTGCCGTGCCGCTACTGGTCGTCTCTCTGTTCGATACGCTGAATTTCGTCGCGAAGTTCGCCGGCCCGCTCATACTCCTCGTCGCTGATCGCCTTCTCCATCTCGCGGCGCAGGCGAATCAACTCGGTTCGTTGCCGGCTGCCGCTGGAGCTGCGCTTGGGCACCTTGCCCACGTGTTCCGACTCGCCGTGAATATTCAGAATCAACGGCTCCAATTGCTTGGCAAAACAAACATAGTCGTGGGGGCAGCCCAAACGTCCCTGGCTGCGAAATTCGTAAAACGTGATCCCGCAGGTGGGGCACGTCTGCTGGTCAAGCTTCTCCAGTTCCTCGGCGGTCTGACCCACGGCCATCTGCTGGGCCATCTGCTGGGCCATGGCAGCAGCCATTGACTTGGCCGAGGCAGGCTCACCGCCCGACTGGGTGAGGTATTCGCGCGCGTGGTCTTCGCACAGGTGCAGCTCTTGCGGCGAACCGTCGGTCAGTTCCGTAATGTGGAACGTGGCCGGTTTATCACACCTTTGGCACTTCATTCCCGTTCGACTCCGGCACGGCGCCAAGCTCGCGGCGCCAAGAACACGGTTCCCCGGCCGGCCCCGCATTGGACCGGACCCGCCCCGAAAAAGGGGGAGACGCGATACACCTCCCTCAGGATTCTAACACCGGGGGTGGGGCTGTCAAGGCGAGTTGGCTGACGCGAGAAACCCCTAAAAAACACTGCAAATCCGCCTTGACTGGCGGCCGCGCCACGGCTCCAACCGCCGGGCCGCGGCACTTGCGAAAACCCCGCCCGCCGGCCCAGTGGCGGGCCAGCCGTGGGTGCAGGAACGGACTTTTTTTACTGGGCGGCAGCTAGCGATGGGGGGGAATGG
>CAYZWG010000677.1:0-2213 GCA_964481605.1 uncultured Planctomycetaceae bacterium | reverse complement strand
CCCTTCTGTTGGCTACCCAGCCTCCCCCACCGGCCGCTCTCTTTTTGCGCGCTTGTTCTCGGCGGGGTCAGGAGACCCGCGCCGAACGTCGCCAAACCCGCGCTGAACGAGCGCTCCCGTGCCGCTCAGTCCTACGTCGACGCAAAATACCGCCCCAGCAGGGTGGTGGGCACAAGCAACAGGAGGATCAGCGTGGCCGGCCCCAAGCCCTGCACCACGAAGCAGATGGCCGCGTCCAACACGATCAACGAGAGGATACCCTGTTGGACCGCCGTTTGGACTCGCCGGGGCGAGGGATCGGCGATCGCCCGAACCAGCCGCAGCCCGACCAGCGCGGCCAGCACGGTCAACAGCAGGCTCCACCGCTGGGGCTCGACCCGCAACAGCGGCACCACCTGGGGCGTCCATCGGGGGAGCGGCTCCAGCAGCAGCATCCCGGCCACGACCACCACGGCGGCGGCGGCCAGCGGCCAGCGACGGCTGCGAGTGGCCTCGTTTCGGGCAAACCAGGTCACGCCGCTGATGTAGACGCCGATCGCCGTGGCGGCCAACAGGTGGGGCGGGCCCCAGCCTGCCGGCGCCAGGCTCATCCCCAACAGCAGGTTCAACGCCCGGCAGGCTCCCATCGTGGGCGGCCCGAGCAGGGTGGGTTTCAACCGCGCGTTGTAGGCCACGACCACGCCCGCCAGAACCACGGCCACCACGCCGGGACGAGGGTCCGCTCCGGCCAGGGCGGCACACCAAGCCGAAATCACGCCTGCCGGCAGCAATCCCCAGCCGAGCTTTCGCGCGGACCGGATGGGGACGCGGCCCGACGGCAGCGGACGCTCGGGCCGCCGTCGCCGGTCGATCTCTAGGTCGAAGAGGTCGTTGAGCACGACGCCGGCGGCGTAGAGCAGCGTCGAGGCGACCAGCAGCAGCCCCAGCGTCAACCCGTCGCCGCGCTCCAGCCCCAGGTGGGTAAAGAGAAAGCCGGCGGCGACGTCGGCCATGGCAGTGAACAGATTCGGCAGGCGGACCAGTTCGAGGTAGGCGCGCAGCCTGGACTCGCCCCCCGGCCCGTGGTCGCCATTCTCTGTCTGTGGTTGGTCGTCAACCATGTTCAGTCGTGGTGCGGGGGGCTCGAGCGTCCACCCGATGGAACTCGCCGGATGCCCTCCAGGTGGGCCTTGGCCTCGCGGCCGGCGGCGTCGGGATCGTCGATATAGGGGTAAAGCTCCACGGTCACCCAGCCGTCGTATCCGGTCTGGTCGATTGCCCCCAGCACGGCCTCGAAGTCGATCGCCCCGCGGCCCGGCACGCGGTGCTGGTGAACCCGGTCGGCGGCGATGTCCTCGATGTGGTAGTGCCGGGTGTGCTCGGCCATGCGCGGAATCCACTGCTGGGGCTGTTGCCCCATGCAGTAGGCGTGGCCGATATCGAAGTTCAACCCCAGCCAGGGCGAGTCGACCGAATGGGCGAATTCCAAGTACTGCTCGAAGGTTTCGATCAACAGCCCCGGCTCGGGCTCGATCAGCAGCCGCACCTTTTCCC
Source organism: uncultured Planctomycetaceae bacterium (assembly GCA_964481605.1). Classification (GTDB taxonomy): domain Bacteria; phylum Planctomycetota; class Planctomycetia; order Pirellulales; family Thermoguttaceae; genus CAYZWG01. Next base: position 680 of record CAYZWG010000677.1, on the reverse strand, counting down.
GCTCGGCCACCTCGAGGCAGGGCATCAACTCTTCGCGGAAAAGGGCGGCGGCGGCGTGCCACGATTGGCCCTCGGGCAGCGGCCCGCCGGGCTCGGTCTGGATGCTCGGCCCGCCGAGTTCCTTGGCCAGCACCAGTGCCCGCTTGGTGTGCTCGCGGCGAATCGCCCGGTAGGCGGGGTCGGGCTCGATCCAGGAGGGGTGCCAGTAGGGCTGGCGGGGGTCGGCCACGGCGTTCATCATGAAGGCGTTGACGTTGGAGATTTTCAGCCCATGCCGCCGAAGGCACTCCCGGATGGCCTCTTTCCGCTGGTTCAGGAGCCCCGCCGGCCAGGCGTGGGGCACGTCGGCCAGCAGTTCCAGCCCGGCGTATCCCAGCGCGGCGATCCGCCGGATCGTCTCTTCGATGCTGAAGTTCAGGTAGGCGTTGGAGCTGTAGGCGAGGCGCATGTTGAGGGTTGAGGGTTGAGGGTGGAGGGTGGAGGGTTGCCGTAGGGCCGGCTGTGCCGGCCGGTTGCCGCACTTCGCAGTGTTCGGCGCGGGTCTCCCGACCCCGCCGAAAGCGTCGACCGCAGGTCTTCTAAACCGCGACAGGCACGGCGATTGGGAGACCATCGGTCGTTTCTCGGCGGGTGCAGGAACGGACTTCCGAAGGTGGTTCGAGTTGGAGGTTTCAGGTGGG
>CAYZWG010000676.1:0-2223 GCA_964481605.1 uncultured Planctomycetaceae bacterium | reverse complement strand
ATGATAGCTGGTTCCCAAGCTCCAGCTTCACCAACTGGTTCCCAAGCTCCAGCTTGGGAACCCACCACCTCAATGCTCCCGTGGCTTCCACCTCCCCCCATGCCGGATCCCGCTCCGGCCTACCAACTCGGCGAAAAAAACAGTGCCCCGCCGAAAAAGCACTTGACAACATTGTCTAATTGGCTAATATACCAAGTAGAGGCCGGTATCGTGAGGATCTCCCGCAAGGAACCGGCCCGGCCGCATCGCGCCGCCAAGAATGGGCGGAAAAGCCGCCTTGCCAAACAATGGAACTTTGGCTAAATTGCCAATCAACCGCAACCGATGGATACTCAGGATGGATGCCAAAACCCAAGCCCGATATCAAGCCCGGGCCAAGATCATCAAGGCCATGGCCCACCCGGCGCGGCTGTTCATCTTGGACGAGTTGTCCAAGAGCGGCCAGCGCTGCGTGTGCGAGTTGACCGAGATGATCGGCACCGACATGTCCACGGTTTCGCGGCACCTGGCCGTGCTCAAGAACGCCGGCCTGGTGGAAGACGAAAAGCGTGGGCAAATGGTTTACTACCGCCTCCGCGTGAAGTGCATCTTGGACTTCTTCGACTGCGTCGAATCCGTGATGGAGTGTAACGCGAAGAGTCAGAGGGAATTGCTTGCCTGACAAGTCGCTTGCCTGTCGAGGAAAGGAGGCGGGACAGGGGGCCCACGGCGAGTTTTTTTGTCAAGCGACACTTGTATATTAAGCCAAGTAACCCACTAGGAGCAACGGCTTACCCTCCGGAAAAACCGCCATGAACAGGGAACTGAAAATCCTCGCCGCGTTTGTCGCTGTCTTCCTCGGCGCCTATTTTCTCCCCCTGGCCAATCCCAAGGTCAGCCGCGCGATTCTGGAGGCCTTCGATCTGCTCCAGTGGTACGCCCGCAATCACACCCTCGCCTGCGTCCTGCCGGCACTGTTTATCGCCGGTGCAATCACCACCTTCCTCTCCAAGGAATCGGTGCTGAAACACCTGGGGCCAAAAGCCAACAAGGTGGAGGCCTATTCGGTCGCCTCCGTCTCCGGAACCGTGCTGGCCGTCTGCTCCTGCAGCGTGCTGCCCATGTTTGCCGGAATCTATCGCGTGGGCGCCGGCCTGGGTCCGGCCTCGGCTTTCCTCTACGCCGGTCCGGCCATCAATATTCTCGCCGTCTTCCTCACGGCCCGGGTGCTGGGGTTTCAGTTGGGCGTGGCCCGGGTGATCGGGGCGATCGTCTTCGGCGTGATGATCGGGCTGATCATGGCCCTGATCTTTCGCCGTAGCGAGCAGCAGCGGACCGCCGCCACGCTGCGGATGCCCGACCCGCCCGCCGCCCGCCGGCCGCTCTATCAAAGCGCCTTGCTGCTGCTCACGATGATCGCCTTTCTCGTTTTCAGCGACTGGTACAACCCGGGCGACAAGGTGGTCGACCTGGCCGACGGCACGCACTTCCAGGCCACACTGGAGTACGAAACGCTGAGCCAATACGACTTGCGGCTGAAAGAGGCCGTCCTGGGTCACCAGGCGGGGGAGGTGGTCAGGCTGGCCAAGAGCCGGATCGACTCGATCGTCGACGTCGACACCTGGGTCACCCGAATCCATCACGTCCGCTGGTACCTGGCCGGAGCGATGGGCCTATTGGTGGTGCTGATGAGCCTGGTGTGGCTCGACCGGGCCGAGTTCCTCCAGTGGATGGGCAACACCTGGGAGTTTTCCAAGTTGCTCGTGCCGCTGTTGTTTGGCGGGGTTTTCGCCGTCGGATTCCTCGGCGCCCTGCTGCCCGAAAAACAGGTCGCGGCCCTGGTGGGCGACAACAGCCTGATGTCCAACCTGATCGCCTCGGTCGTGGGCTGCCTGTTTTATTTCGCCACGCTGACCGAGATTCCCATCTTGCAAACCCTGATGAAAAACGGCATGGCCTCCGGCCCGGCCCTGGCCTTGCTGCTGGCCGGTCCCGCCCTGTCGATCCCCAGCATCCTCGTCATTCGCCAGATCATCGGCAACGTGAAAACCACGGTTTTCGTCGCCCTGGTGGTGGTGATGGCGACGATCGTGGGCATGGGCTACGGGGCGATGTTCCCGGCCAACCCGCTCCAGGGACCGCAGAGTCCGCCGGCGGCCGTGGCCGGCCTCACACCCTGACAAGTTTCTGTTGCGGAAAGGCGATACTTGTGCGCACACGGGAGGGCGAGGCTCCTGCCGAGCC
>CAYZWG010000675.1:0-2231 GCA_964481605.1 uncultured Planctomycetaceae bacterium | reverse complement strand
TTCGGCGATTCGCGTATAGTACGGCTGCACTTTGGAAAAGCCGCCCAGGTTGAAGATGTCTTTGCGGTTCCTTTCCTCGGGATAGTCACGCATGCCGTCCCGCAGAAACTGAACATCCTCCATGTGATCGGTAATCCACGCGACTTCATCGCTGCCCGCGCCGAGCACACCGGTGGCGGCCAGGTGGTGCGCACCGGCCTCGATCTCGTAGCACCAGCTTCGGCCGCCGTCTTCTCCCGGGTAGAATTCGCCGGTCTCGCCGAAGCAGTTGAGGATCGTGGGATAAGCGGGCACCCAGGCTCCGTTGGCCAATGGCAGCACAGGCGACCGGGCTTGACTCCAGCGGTAGGCGCGCAGAATATCCCGGCGATACGCCTTGGCGTCCTCGACGACCGCGGCAGCACCCGGGTATTCGATCTCGGCCAGCACCCGCCCGGCCTCGCGCAGCGCTGCACAGTACTGGGCATCGTTGAAGAAGCGAAAGGCGAAGCGGCCCCAATCGGCAGTGACTCCCGGCGGCATCAAACCGAACTCGGGCACTTTCCGACCATCAGCGTCCACGCGCTTGGTCTTCTCCCGCTGTTTCATGATCCAGCCGCATTGCCTGGCAACCTTGCCGGCCACGCTCCGAAGCCAGGCCTTGTCCTGTGTCCGGTCGTAATGCTCGGCGAGCGTCCAGAGCATCTCGCCGGTGCCCACGAGCGTGTAGCCCGTGGTGAGGAACCCTTTGGGATTCTGGCGTTGGAGGAAAAACTCCAACCCCCGCCGGGCGAAATCGCGGTTTCCCATCATGTCCATGCCGCGGATCACGGCCTGGCTTTCGCTTTCCAGCGGCCCATACCGATCCGAGCCGATCCAGGGCGAAACCCGCGTACCGCCGTCCTCGTTCCGGGCAGCCAACATGCAGTGGACCTGCGAGGCTCGAATCACGTTGGTCAGCAAGGAGTCGGGCAACTCGACCTGCATGGCCGGCTCCAGGACCTCGTTCCAGTAGGCCGCCACTTCCGCCGTCCCCGGCAGTTTCCCATCGAGAATCGCATCATCGTTCGGGGCAGCCTTCCACGCGGGCAGATAGACCCGGCAGTGCGCCTTGCCGCCGGCCGGCAGGTTGCCGCTGAGGGTGATCGCGCCGGACTCGACTTTCACGTCCAGTGGAGTTGCTTGTCGTGTATCGACGCAGGCCAACATCTGCTCACCGTCGACGGCCACCACACCCCGGTCGACTTGCCGGAGTTCGGCCAGTTGCTTCGCCTTGGCGTTCTCAAACAGGGTGAGCACCAGCGAGGCACCCGCGGCGCTCGGCCGAGTGTTCTCGATCGTGTATTCGGCAACACAAACGGCACGCCGGCGATACCAGCGCGGCGAGTTCTGCGGAGGACCACCGTCGACTGGGGCAACGTAGGTCCGCTGGCGATACACCACGCCGTTCTCGTCCACCGTCGTGGTCGGTACGGGCAACCACCCGCCATCGAGGTGCCGGGTGACTTTCTCGTTTTGCCCGTCGCCAAACCGAGGCCGAAGCTGCCGGCAATCGAGAGTGGTGGGATCGAAACCGGGTCGGTAATAGATCACGATGGCGTTGTACGCTCCGTCCGGTTGGCCACCGGCGCGGAAACTGACCGTGCCGTCACGGTGCGCAACGAACTTACGATTGTCGCAGGCCAACGACAGCAGCATCGGTCCCCGGTCCTGTGCGGGATTGTGGGTTATCGCCATGGACTGGGTGAAGCTCTGATCAGGCTTGCGGCGGACCATCTGCAAAACCGTTGATTTTTTACGGAACTTCCGCAGATAGTTTTCGAGGGTGATCGGAGCCGGCTCGCGAGTCACGAACAATCCCGTGTGCGAAACGAACACGGCTTCATTGGCCAGCACGTCGTCCAGACTCACCCCGAAGGCGGACTGGCCGATCCGAAACATCAGCACGGTCTCGTCCGTCTGGTAGAGCATGCCCGCGCTATGGAGCAGCTTTAACAATTTGGGAGTCGCGGTGTTCCAGGTGATTTCCTCAGACGACCTGTGATTCTCAGCATCGAGGAAGAACCCGTTGCGGATTCCAACGTGAACCGGGCCGGCGGACTCGGAGCGATGGAGCTGGAGCCGAATGGTAGCGGTCTTCCAGGTGGAGTGCGTCCGCGCCTCGAGCCCTGTCAGCACGATCGGCTTGTTGACCGAAGAGAAGACCCAGCGAATCTTTTGCGTGGGGCGGCCGCGGTAGTTCAGCCGCCATT
>CAYZWG010000674.1:0-2232 GCA_964481605.1 uncultured Planctomycetaceae bacterium | reverse complement strand
GGGTGGCCCCGATAGCTCTGCTATCGGGGTGCCGTGAGGCACAGGAGGCGAGGATTGTGGCGTGCCGAACTGCCGGGGCACGCGGCATGGTCGCCTATACCTCTTGCGGCTACGCCGCCCTGATAGGCAAGCTATCAGGGCCACCCGGCGGGGTCAGGAGACCCGCGCCGAACGCAGGCCACCCGGCGGGGTCAGGAGACCCGCGCCGAACGCAGGCGGGGTCAGGAGACCCGCGCCGAACGCAGGCGGCGTCGGGAGACCCGCGCCGAACGCAGGTGGAGCGATTTCCGCAGACCTCTTGTGACAGAGCCACACCGGTTCAAGAACCCGTGCCACCCACGCCGTTGATGGACCCTCAACCCTCCACCCTCAACCCTCCAAGACTCACCATGCGTTGGACCGAGACCTTCCTTCCCACGATGAAAGAAACGCCCGAGGGGGCGGAGACTCCCAGCCATGTCTTCATGCTGCGGGCGGGCTTGATCTCCCAGGTGATGGCCGGCGCGTACACCTACCTTCCCCTGGGGCTTCGATCGTTGCGGAAGGCCGCCCGGATCGTCCGCCAGGAGATGGACGCCGCGGGGGCGATCGAGCTGGTCATGCCGGCCATGTCGCCCGTCTCGCTGTGGGAGCGGACGGGCCGGGTGGAGGCCTTCGGCGACGTGCTCGTCAAGGTCGACCTGCCCCGCCAGGGCCGCAAGGTCCGCGTCGTGCTGGGCCCCACCCACGAAGAGATCATCACCGACCTGGTCAGCCGGACCATCTCCAGCTACCGGCAAATGCCGATCACGCTGTACCAGATTCAGAACAAGTTTCGCAACGAGGAGCGGCCCCGCTTCGGGGTGCTCAGGACCAGCGAGTTCCTGATGAAGGATGCCTACAGCTTCGACGCCTCGGTCGAATCGTTGAACGCCAGCTACGACAAGATGTATCGGGCCTACTGCCGCATTTTTGAGCGTTGCGGACTCGACTACCTGCCGGTCGAGGCCGAGAGCGGCCCCATCGGCGGCGACGCCAGCCACGAGTTCATGATCCCCGCCGACAATGGCGAGGACTCCCTGGTGCACTGCGCGGAGTGCGGTTACGCGGCCAACCTGGAAAAGGCCGAGATCGGCACCCCGCCCCTGCCCGCCGCCGACGGCCCAAGGGCGGAAATCGAGAAAGTCGATACCCCCGGCGCGTCCACCATCGAGCAGGTCAGCAGCCTGCTCGAGTGCCGCCCGGCCGACCTCATCAAGACGCTGATCTACGTCGCCGACGAGAAACCGTTGGCCGTGCTTTTGCGCGGCGATCACGAGGCCAACGAAAACAAGATTCGCCGCGCCGCCGGGGCCGACACGCTCGAACTGGCCCCTGCCGGCGTGATCGAGCGGGTGACCGGGGCCCCGGTCGGGTTTGCCGGGCCGGTGGGGATGAAGGAGGCCATTCCCCTTTGGGCCGACCACGGTGTCCGCGGTGTCGCCAACGGCGTCACCGGGGCCAACCAGGCCGACACGCACCTGAGGGGCGTCAACCCGGGCCGCGACTTCCAACCCGATCAGTACGCCGACCTGCGGATCGCCACGGCCGGCGACCCCTGCCCCCGCTGCGACGGCTCGCTGGTCCTGCGCCACGCCATCGAGGTGGGCCACGTCTTCAAGCTGGGCACGAAATACTCCCAGGCCCTGGGCGCCCGCTTTCTCGACCACAAGGAACAGCTCCACCCGATCCTCATGGGCTGCTACGGAATCGGCATTGCCCGCATCCTGGCCGGGCTGATCGAGACCAGCCACGACGACGCCGGCATCGTCTGGCCGGTGGCCCTGGCCCCCTACGAGGTGCTCTTGCTGCCATTGAAGGTCACCGACGACGTCACCCGCCAGGTGGCCGACGCCCTGCACGAGGACCTCGCCGCGGCGGGAATCGACGTGTTGCTGGACGACCGCGACGCCCGGGCCGGGGTCAAGTTCAACGATGCCGACCTGGTCGGCATTCCCTTGCGGGTGGTGCTTGGCCCGCGAGGACTCAAGCAAGGCAAGCTGGAAATCAAGTGGCGGTGGGACACCGAGGCGGAGATGATCGAGCTGGACGGCGGGGCGGAAGAAATCGCCCAACGGATCCGCCAGGAACGGCGGACGGCCGCACGGTTCCACGGCCGGGCGTCGCCGTAGGGCCGGCTGTGCCGGCCGGATCAGCCCCGGGTAGCACCGGTTCTTGAACCGGTGTGGCTGGTGCCACAAGAGGTCAGCGGGT
>CAYZWG010000673.1:0-2235 GCA_964481605.1 uncultured Planctomycetaceae bacterium | reverse complement strand
GTCTCACTCGGCCACGACGAGAGATTTTGCCATGCCCATTCGACTGCTGCCGGTGCTCGCCTTGACTTTCATGCTGGCCGCGGCCGGATGTTCCCCGGAGCCCTCCGCCTCGCCCCGGGCGGCCGACGACGCTTCTCCAACCGCCCCGGCGCGGGCCCCGGCGGCGCCGGCCCAATCGGCGCCCGGGCCGGTTTCATCCCCCCGCGAGACAGCCGCCCAGGACACGGCGGCGAAGCCGGCCGCCGCCGAGGCGCTGGAAGTCGATCCGGCGGCCCGGCCCTGGCGAGACCCCTCCGGCAAGGTTTTGGCCGCCGGCGAGTTGGTCTCGGTGATGGAGGGAAAGGTCTGCCTTCAAACGCCCACCGGCGGGGGTGCCGTGGTGCCGTTGGATCAACTCTGTGACGAGGACCGCCGGTTTGCCTTGAAGACGGCGGGCGAGGACCTTGCCCCGGCCAACACGGAAGCACGGCCGCCAGGGCCGAAGCCGCCCGCCGCCAAGGCGGCCTCGCCCGGCGAACCGCCGCCCGCCCGGCCGGTCGAGCCCGCCGGCGGGGCCGACTCCTACACGCACGAGAAGGTCGTCGTGCCGTTCGACTTTGTTTCCAAGTTCGACAACGGCCGCTACGGCAGCATGGTCGGCGAGATGATCTGGAAGAAGCTGGAGCGAGAAGGCGGCGTGATCATTCCCGAGTCGATGGTCGACGTTCGCGATCTCTGCGCGGCCGGCCACGTAGAGATTACACCCCAGACGCCGCTAGCGGACGTCGGCCGCGTGGTTCGCCAGACATTCGACGCCGACGTGGGGATTTGGGGCAGCGTGGAGCGGGCCCCGGGCCACGAGTGGGAGGTCTATGATCTGACCATCAAGTGCGTCGATTTCTCCCGCCGGCCGCCCCAGGTGATCTACCAGGTCTCCGGCGTGCGAACCAACTCGGTGAGCGAGATTCCCCACCTCTACGTCAAACAAATGCTCGACAAGCTTTACGGCCGCCAGCCCGGCGGCCCGCCGCCGGTCGATGCCCTGGCCGAGGAGAACTGGCAGAAGAACCCCAACCTGGTTGCGGGGGGTGATTTTCAGCACGGCGCGGGCGGAGTGCCCACGGGTTGGGAAGCGGCCGGAGGGCAGCAGCGCGAGCCGCTGGGGAACTTGGTCAAGTGGGTGCCCGACACCGCCGGTTCACCTGGTGAGCGAGTGATCCGCTTCACCTTCGACAAGGGAGTGGGCGATGGCTACGGGGTGATGTACTACAGCAAGCCGTTCCCGGTCGAGGAGGGGGCCACCTACCGGTTTCAGTGCCGCTGGCGCAGCAACGGGCCGAACGTGAAGGTCTTTATCAAGTGCTACGACCAGATGGAAAGCGAGTACAAGGCGGCCTCCCAGGCTCGCCGCGACCCCCCGCCGCCGCCCCGGTCGGTTGCCGGGGCGGCCCCCAGCGGCGCCGAGTACGTGCCCGAGGTGGGCCAATTGCGGGAATGCTACCGGGCCCAGTTCAATATGAAAGGGTCCCACAACGCCTGGCACGTACACACCCAGGACTTCACACCCAAGCACACGAAATACACGCCCTCGATCGGCCGGGTGATGCTCTACGCCTATCTCGGGGCTGGGGTGGTGGAGTTTGACGACGTGGTCATCAAGCAGATCATTCCCGCCTCGCCCAGCGAATCGAAGAAGGTCCGGCGGCACTCGCTGGAAAGCAACGTCACGATCGAAGAAATGCGGGCGAACGAGCGCCGGGCCGGCCAGATCGGGAAGGAAAAAGAGAAGGAGAAGGACCAGAAGCAGCGGAAGCCGTAGCATACACGCCCCGGTCCGCGGTTCGGCGCGGGTCTGCCGACCCCTTGCATATCCATTGTGAAACCACGGATCACACGGATGCCACGGATAAGACAGAACAACATGGCGAATCGCTTTGATGATGGAGTTTATCCGAGATATCCGTGGTGAAAAAAATGCGTTGTGCGAGGGGGTCCCGACCCCGCACTGAATGCGACCGATGGTCTCCCGCATCAACCGTTCAGTATGACAGCGCCACTTAATATAGGCCGAAGAACCCAAAGCATTGGGATTTCAAGTGTTACGCCCCACCGGCCCCGTGGGAAGTGGATTGCGGGTTGGGAAACTACCGCCCGCCGCCACCCGAACGGTTCTCCGTGGCCTTGCGTAGGGGGGGGCGTGTGTGGGCGTGGTAGTTCTCAAACCTATCTCCCACCGGCACAGGGCCGGCGGGGAGG
>CAYZWG010000672.1:0-2240 GCA_964481605.1 uncultured Planctomycetaceae bacterium | reverse complement strand
GGGGGGGGGGGGGGGGGCGGTGCCCCTGCCGCGGACATCGGCCTTCGCGCCGGACCCCCAGCGGGCTCGACGTGGCGGCCCCACCAGGGCGTCGTGCGACACTGCGTTTCCCGAGGCCGAGTGGCGGGGATGCGACCACTGGTCCATCTGCTCGGGCCACGGTTTGCGGGCCACCAGCCAGGCCCCCTCGCGGCCGCCCGCCCGCACGTCGCCCAGTCCGGCCGATTTCAACGCCCCGGCCGCCAGCTTGCGGCTTTCCACCACGAGCACTCCGCCCGGGCAGAGAACGCGGTTGGCCTCCTGGGCCGAAACCCGGGCCGAATCCTGGGGGGAGACAAACAGCAGGTTGAGCAGGTTTTCCGTGTAAGGCAAGGCTCCGCCGGGGGGCAAACGATCGACGGAGACGAGACCGTAGATTCCCGCCGACTGCAACCGCCGCCGCGCCCGCTCGACCGCCTGTTGGTCGGCGTCGAGCACCTGAATCAGGAAGCGGCCCGTGGCCGCCAGCTCGGCAACATGGTCGGTTTCTTCCGCCCCGACCTGCACACAGAGGCCTCCCCGGATGCCAACGGCCGCGGCGGCCCGTTCGGCGGCTGACGGGCCCGGGGCCGGCGATTCGGCCGCTTGCGCCCGGGACGCGCCGGCCACGAACGCCATCGTGCAGAAAACCACCGAGGTCCATCGGGTCTTGTCGCTCACGCGGAACCATCTCATGTTGCACCTCATTTTCCGGGTTGTTCAGGTCGCCGGTTGGTCGGGAGGCCGCAGCCTCGCTAGCTGATCTTGATCGCAAGCTGGTCGGCCAGCGCGATCAGGTCCGCACCGGAGGCCGGCAGGCAAGGCACCAGCCGATCCGCATACTGCCGGCTCCACGGCCGGGCCGAGTCGCGGGCACGCGACCTCCGTGGCAGGCTGAGCAGGTATTGCCATTCGGCCTTGCGCTTGCGGTTGTAGGCGGCCAGTCGCTCGGCGGGGTTCTCCCGCTGAAAAACGCCGGCGATGATCTCGGCCAACTCGGCCGCCTCGCGAAGCCCCACGTTCATGCTCTGCATGGCGATCGGGCTGGTCATGTGACCGGCGTCGCCGGCCAGCCAGACCCGTTGGCGACCGAAGCTCTCGGCCATTCGGCTTTCAAACCGCACCAGCAGCCGCCAACGAATCTCCTCGATCGCTCCGTCGAACCAGGGGGCCCTTTCCCTCAACAGCGATCGCAGGCTGTCTTCTTCCAAAAGCGGAAAACGCGAACGACCGATCTCGACGGCGACGCGATCCTTGACCCGGCTCGATTCGGGCGAGACGTCCTGCTCCCGCTGAAAGCTCCAGCGGCAGACGCCGTGGGCCAGCGGCCACACCACGCTGGTGGTCTCGTCGGCCAATACCACGTGAATCTCGTGTTTCAGATCGAAGTCGGTCTGGAACTCGAACACGGCAAAGTGCGCGGGCGGCGCCGTCTCGGTGAAGCCGATGCCCAGCGCCCGGCGCACAAACGAGTGATGACCGTCCGCCCCGATCACCCAGGGCACCTCGATTTTCTTCGACTTGGCGATCACCCATTCCGTGTGGCTGACGGCGTAGCCGACGGATTCTTTCTCCAGCTTGTCGATGGTCACCTCGACCCCGTCGTCGGTGAGAACCAGCTCCGACGCCTGGTGGTTCCAATCGACCTCCACGCCCGCTGCTCGCAGGGCCTCTTCCAGCAGCCTTTCCAGCCGATCCTGCCTCAACACGGTGACGAAGAAATCGTTGTCCTTTCCCCCCAGCCAAACATCTCCGCAGCGCTGGCCCTGGGCGTAAAACGCCAGGCGATGCACGGGGTAGGCCTCGGCGAGCACCTGGTTCAGCAGGCCCACTTCGCCGAAAAGCTCAAGGGTCTGTCGATGCAGGGCCAGGGCGTAGCTGTGGGCCCCGGTTCGCCACTGCTTGTCGACCACGCGGACGCGAATGCCCCGCTGCGCCAGCCGCAACGCGGCAAACAATCCCACCGGCCCTGCGCCGACGACCAGCACTTGTGGCCCTTTTTTGCCAAACATGGCGGGGTCTCTGGGAAAAAACAACTGGGCCGGGCCCGGGCAAGCCCTCCTCTTTGCCCGGGCGGCCGCGTCCACCGGACCAACGCTCTCACGCCCCCCAGCTTACCCGCTTTCCGACCGTCCGGACACCCACCACACGCCCCCGCGCTCGGCGCGGGTGCAGGAACGGACTTCCTGCGGTGGTTCGAAGTGGTGGTTTCAAGGGGGAGA
>CAYZWG010000671.1:0-2252 GCA_964481605.1 uncultured Planctomycetaceae bacterium | reverse complement strand
TGGTGGCCATCGACTTCCTCTACGTCGAGGTCAATGTGCCCATCCACCCGGCCCGCTTCGTCTATCGACCCGGCGACGTCGACGTGCATGACGCCACCAACGAGTATCTCCACGAGCTCGGCGTCCGCTAGGGCCGGCCTCGCGTTCGACGCGGGTGGCCCCGATAGCTTTTGCTATCGGGGTGCCGGAGGCACAAGAGGCAAGGATTGTTGCAGTGTGCCGCGGGTGGCCCAGGTTCTTGAACCTGCACCCGGCGGCAGCCGGCAAGAGGTCATGTTCGGCGCGGGTCTCCCGACCCCGCACTGAACTCGACCGACGGTCTCCCCCATCAACCATTTACGCGGATTTGGCGAGACCTTCGGTCAGGCCGTCGGCGGGGTCGTGAGCCCCGCGCCGAACGCTTCATTCAACGGTATCGCCCTTCAAGGTGAAAAACCCCATTCACCGTCACCGCTTTCGCCCGCCCGTGGCGATAGCGGATCAGGTTCACCCCGCAGTTGTCTTGAGGTACGCTGCGATAGCGTCCCAGGGGAAGTCCCAGCAGTTGGGCCAGCCAGGCCCGGTTGACCACGTTGTGGGCGACCGCCACCACGGCGCGGCCCGGATTCTCCTCCATCAGGTGCTGGAGTACGGGAGTGGATCGGGCCGCTGCGTGGCCGATGGTTTCACCCCCAAGGTAAGGATTTGCCGCGGGGTCGGCCATGAAGGCCCGGTAGGCCTCACGGTCGGTCGCTTCGATCTCTTCCCAGGTGCGGCCCTCCCAGTCGCCCACGTCGATTTCGGTCAGATCGTCGACGATCTCGACCGCCAAGGTGTGGGGCGCGGCGATTGCCTCGGCCGTTTGGCGGGCGCGAGCGAGGGGGCTGGAGTAGACGGCCCGAATGGCGGCGTGGGCCAGGAAGTCGGCGGTTCGCCGGGCCTGCCGGCGGCCCTCCTCCGAAAGGGCGGGATCGGTGCGGCGGCCTTGCAATCGCGGCGGCCTGGCACGATTGTTGGCCGTCGCGCCGTGGCGAACCAGGTAGAGCCAGCAGGTGTCCGGGGCAGGGCAGGGGGGCATGGGCGCGAGCAGTGGTGCGTTCTGGGTTCTCGGTTTCGGGTGCAGTCGCGTCCCTCCCGTGATTACCGGCTGCCGGCCGCCACTCCGAACCGATACACGCACGTCTGCCGGTAGGTCTGGCCGGGGCGGAGAATGATCGACGGAAAGTTGGCGTGGTGCACCGCGTCGGGCAAATGGGCCGTCTCCAGCGTCAATCCGAAGTGCTTCTGGTAGACCTGGTCGCCCTTGCCGCGGAACGAGCCGTCGAGGTCGTTGGCCGTGTAGAAGACCAGCGCCGGGGCGTCGGTCCATACGGCCAGGGTCCGCCCGCTGGTGGGCTCGGCGAGCGTGGCCACCCGGGCCGGCGACCCGTGCTGAAGGCGGAGCAGGTAGGCCAGGTCGTATCCGCCGCCGTACGGTGCCAGCGCGGCAAAACGCGCCCCGATCCGCCGGGGTTCCCTGAAGTCGAAGGGGGTCCCTTCCACGGCCACCAGGCGGCCGGTGGCGATCGTCTCGTCGTCGGTTTCGCTATAGAGGTCGGCGTCGATCCGGAGCTTGTGGTCGAGCACGTCGCCGGTGCCCGCCCCGGCCAGGTTGAAGTAGCTGTGGTGCGTCATGTCCACCGGCGTGGGCCGGTCGCAGGTGGCGGACAGTTCCAACCGCAACTCGCCGGCGGCGGTCAAGGTGTAGACGACGCGGGCGTCGACCTGCCCGGGATAGCCCTGGTCGCCATCGGGGCTGCGATAGGCAAAGGCGACCGCCGGCCCGTCGTCGCGCTGGACCGGCCGGGCGTCCCAGACCACCCAGCTAAAGCCCTTGGTGCCGCCGTGGAGGTGATGCGGGCCGTTGTTGAGGGTGAGCCGGTAGGTGTGGCCGTCGAGCTCGAACCGGCCGTAAGGAATGCGGAAGGCGACCCGGCCGACGGTGGCGCCGAAATAGGGGCTTTTCGTTTCGTACGACTCCAGGTCGTCGAAGCCCAGCACGACGTCGGCCGCCCGGCCGTCGCGTCCGGGCACGTACAACTCGGTGAGCGTGGCTCCGAAGCTGATCAGCCGAGCCGTGATCCCGCCGGGCGTGCGGAGGGTGAACCGTTGGACCGGCTCGCCCGCGGCCGTGGTGCCGAAAAGGTCGGTTTCGACGGGCCAGCGGCTCATGCCTTACGTTCCTTTCTCCCGGTCGCCGGCCGCGTGGGCCTCAGGCCATCCAGGGTCGCGGC
>CAYZWG010000670.1:0-2256 GCA_964481605.1 uncultured Planctomycetaceae bacterium | reverse complement strand
CCTCGACGGAGACAATACGGACCTCGACGGCGCGATAGTCGCTCACCGCGCCCGCCGGAAGGGGAGTGGTCGGATCGGCCGGGTTGACGTAGTAAACGTCGACCTCCTCGCGCCAGCGATCCAGAGCGCCGGTGGCAGCGTAGAAGTTGGGATGGCGGGTGGCGCCGGTCCCGTCGTCGGTTCCCAGGGGGATTCCCCAGAGGTCTTCCGGCGGCTGGATTCGCAGGCCGTCGTAGTCGTCGATATCGTCGTACCGGCTGCGGCCCGGTCCGGCGGCTTCCCAGCTCGAGGGAGAGAACGTGGTCTGGTACTCGACGCCGAGGGCGGAATAGCGGGCCCCGGTGATCTCGTCCATCAATTGCCGGGCGAGCCCCAGGGCGACCGTCCTCTGGTCGTTGCTGGTGGTGGTTTCCAACGATCCGGCCACGCCCACCAGCAGTGCCGAGGCGGCAATGGCCGTCAGCGCCAGGGCCATCATCGCCTCGATCAGGGTGAAGGCGGTGCGGCAACGATTTGCTGGGAAAGCCCGTTCGATGGTGGCCACGGCTGTTTCCCCCCGGCGGACGGCCGATACCCCCCTCGGGCGGCGAGTGACGAAGGATTGCGGTGGGAAAAAAGCGACGCGGCAGGGTCCCCTCAAGCATCCAGCTCTGCCTGCCGCGCCGGCGACCCGCACCCCTCCCCAGGGCGCAGGTTCCTCTGAACTCTACGTCGCGCCGGGGTGGTGTCAAACCGGCCGCGCCGGGCAACCCGTAGGGCCGGTTGTGCCGGCCGGCATCCCGGTCAGGGAAACAGCTCCATCAGGGCGTCGGCGAAAAGCTTCATCCCTCTTGCGTTGGGGTGGTTGATGGAGTTCACCAAGAGCGTGCTGTAGGGGATGCCCTGTCGCCACAAGCGGCCCCAGCGGCGGGACGCGTCGGCCAGGGCCACACCCCGCTTGGCGGCAAACTCCCGCAGGCCGGCGACGTAGGGGCGCGGGTCGAGATCCACGTCGCGTTGGCGGGTAAGGCCCATCCAGTCGGGCCGGACGTAGTGCGGCGTCAGGATGATCCATTCCGCGTCGATGCTCTCGAAGTCGGCAAGAAACTTGGCATAGCGCTGGGCGACCTGTTGGGGGTTGAGCCCCGCGTCGTTGACAAACTCGGAGATCACCAGGTCGGGCTTCGCGCCGAGCACTTTTTCGCGGTAGTTGTGGGGACTGCCCGGGGGCTGGGCCAGGTAGCTGCCCGTGTTGCGCCCGCCCCAGGCCTCGGTAACCAGCTCGATCTTGGCCCGCGGAAAACGCCGGCGCAGGCGGGCCACCACTTGCTCCTGCCAGCGATCGCGGCCCGGCCGCGCCAGGTAGGACCCGACCGTGACGCTGTCGCCCCAGGCGAGAATCCGCAGTCGCCGGCCGGACCGAAGTTTCTCCAGGGTCTTCGGCAGCAGCTTCTCGGCCGGGGCAACCGGGGGCTTGGGCGGCTGGGGATAATCGGTCTCCAGAATGGGAAAGAGGTTTTCGGGGCCGAGCTTTGCCAGCCGGCCGGGCAGCCAGATGTTGGCCAGGCGGCGCTGGCCGGGTTCGAGTTTCGGCTCGGGCGGGGCGGCGGCCCGCGGCTCGCCTTGTCGCAGCACGATGTCTCCGTCGCGGGTGAGCACGACGGCGTCCAGACGCAGCCGGGCGTATTGGTAGCTGGCGTAAACCGGCTGGTTCTGGGCGATCCGTCCCTGGGCAAGACGGCCGACCGTGGCCCAGTCCAAGTCGGCCTGGTAATCCGTGCCGGCGCGGAACACCTCCGAGTCGGCATGGGGACCGGCGCGGAGCACCAGGCTGGCCGGTTCCAGCAAGTAGGGCGTGGTGGTTCCCGACGCTTGGACGCCGCGAAGCTGCACGCCTCGAAGCCATCCACCCGTCTTGGGATTAAAAAGCGGGAGCAAGTCGTGGCGTTCGGCGGTCACGGTCACTAGCGAGGGCCGGCCGACGTGGAGGGTTGCCGTCACTGTGCGGGGTGGGCCGGTGGTTTCGCCGCCCGGCAGCGAGACCGTCACCCGCACGTCCCAATCGCCAACCATGGTGAGTTCCGCCGGCGTGGCCGCGTAAGCCATCGCGGGGACAAACAAGGCCACCGTGAGTGTCCGCATTGCTCTCATCATTGGGATTGAACCAACCTTTCTGGACTCGGGATCGTATCGACCCCGGCGTGAAGCACCGAACGCTGACGGGGGTGCAGGAACGGACTTTTTTTGCAGGGCGGCAGCTAGCGATGGGGGGAAATG
>CAYZWG010000669.1:0-2262 GCA_964481605.1 uncultured Planctomycetaceae bacterium | reverse complement strand
GACATCTCCTCCACCAGGATCCGCCAGCGCGACCGAGTCGGCCCCGGCCCGGGAGACGAACCTGGTGCGTCCGCCGGCCTGGACTGACGGGCTCCAGGGTTGGGGCCTCGCGCGGCCATGCCGTTGCCCCCGGTGAGGAGCCCGAGAACATGCCCGCGTGGCGCCCAAACCCGGCGATACGGACTCGACAAAGCGTCAGCTCCAGCCGCGCACCGCTTCTGCCAGGAGGCCGAAACCGGCGGGAAACAGCCGCCCAAGCGCCGCCAGTTGGCCGGTCTTGACGATCCTTCGCGCCGCCTCGACCGCCCTCTGGGTCTCCCACCGCAGCGAAGGCCGATCGGTGCCATAGACCTTTCGCTTGAGGTCGTTGGAGTGATACGGCGCCCGACCCGATTTCCAACGGTTGATCCACGTTGCCTCGCTCACGCCGGGATCCTTGCCGGCGAGATACCACGCTTCGATTTGCGGTACGGCCAGCCCCACGGCGGTCCGCAATTTGGGCAAGTAGGCTCGCTGGGGCAGATATCCCAGCGTGGCGCTGAGAATATCGGAAATCTGGCAGAACCGGCAATTCCCTTCGCACCTGCCCGGCTCTTGGTGGGACGGATCGTGCACGGGCGATCGGTCGCTATCCACCACGACCACGAACGCTTCCACGTCCGTGTGGAAGTGGAGATGCTTCAGCACGGTCGGCAAGATCGCGGAAACGGCAGGCCATCCGCGTGATCGAATTGGCAGATCGGCGGGGGCCTCGATGGGTTGGCCGATCAAACCGGCCAGCAGTGTCCTCAGCGCGGCTTCGTCCGCCGCCGACTCGCTCAACACGGCGACCTTCATGGTTCGTTGGGGACCCCTCCCAAGACGCCGCTGTACCAGGCCTCACCCAGCGGGGCGGCACCGAGGATTTCCTCGATGTCCTTACGCTCGGAAAGCCGCTCGAACCGCACGTCCAGGCCGACCTTGTTGGCAATCACGATCTCTTCGGGGTGATCCTTGAACAGATCGAGAAAGTAGGGAGAGTGCGTGGTCGCCAGCACCTGAACCGGCTCGCGCTGTTCGCCGAAACTCTCCGGATAGGCCAGCCGATAGAGCGCGTCCTGCACGCGCCGCAAGAGCCGAGGATGAATTCCCCGATCCGGCTCCTCCAATGCCACCAGCGACGGCGGCTCGGGCAAATAGGCCAACGTCAACAGGGCCAGGGCGATCAGCGTGCCTTGCGAAAGGTCTTTCGCCGGAATGCGATGTCCCCCTTCGCACGTCGCCAGAGCGATGACCTTTTGGCCGCCTGTCGGAACCGAAAACTGAATCCTCTCGAATTCCGGCAACCATTCGCCAACCGTCTGATTGAGTGCGTCGAATCGATCGGGCACCGTGTCGCGAAGGTTGTCAAGCACGGATGCCAGGCAGCGGCCGTCGCGGGACAATTCCACGGCCGGGCTCACCGCGCTGGAAGCGGCAATCGCGTCCGGCGCAAACGAATACACTCGCATTCGTGCAACCGCGGAACTTGTCGACGCCGACGCCGATAGCTTCAGCCCTGCACGCTGTGTCTGAAACCGAAGGAAATACTCCCCCGCCTGGCCAAAACGGTATCGAATCTCCAAACCGCGCTCATCCGTGCTGTCCGCGTGGAGGCTCCAGCATTGTCTCAGTTGCTCCTGATCCCTGTCATCCCTGCTGGTGCTGGTGGTCAACTCGATTGCTTGCAGCACCGTGCTCTTGCCGCTGCCGTTGGGCCCCACCAGAATCGTGCACCGGCCCAGCGGAAGGGTGGTATCCCGCAACGCTTTGAAATTGTGGAAGTGAATCGACTCGATCATCCGATGGTCTCCCCACCTAAAGGGTATCAGACACCCGGCGGAAAATCCAGTAAGCCCGGATTTCGTTCGGGACCGTTCGGGAGGGCGAGGCTCCTGCCGAGCCGTGGGGGCGGCATTCACCCTGATTTCGTGGCGGGAGCCTCGCCTTCCCGGCCAAAGGTTTGAACCAGCCCCGTAGGGCCGGCTGTGCCGGCCGAAACGTGGCTGCCGCGTTCGGCGCTGGTCCGGCACGCCGCGACCCTCGCCTCCGGTGCCTGCGGCACCCCGATAGCAGAGCTATCGCGGCCACCCGCGTGGTGGTTCTCGGCTCGGCAGGAGCCTCACGCTGGGGTGACGAAAATCTCTGCTATTGATGAAAGCCGTTCATCCCGTTTTTGTTTCTGGATTGAGCTACTATGCCGGGTCGCGAGCCGGTCCACGCGCTTGGAAAACTCAAAACTCA
>CAYZWG010000668.1:0-2265 GCA_964481605.1 uncultured Planctomycetaceae bacterium | reverse complement strand
AGTTTCCAAACCCGCAATCCACTCCCCACGGGGCCGGTGGGGAGAAGCCCAAGATGACGCTGTCCAATTATGCCCGGGGGTGGAACTTCTCGTGCACCGCCTTCAGCCGGGACGTGTCCACGTGCGTGTAGATTTGCGTGGTGGCGATGCTGGCGTGGCCGAGCATCTCTTGCACCCGCCGCAGGTCGGCCCCGCCGGCCAGCATGTGCGTGGCAAAGCTGTGACGCATGGTGTGGGGACTGACGTCGGGTGGCACGCCGATGCGGGCACAATAGCGTTTCACCAGCACCCAGATTCGCTCGCGTCGCAGCCGGCGGCCGCGATAGGAGAGCAAGGCCCAGGGCGGGGCGGCGCCCGCTCGGGCGGCCAGCCCGGGCCGCTCCCGCTGGAGCCAGTCGGTGAATCGCTCCGCGGCCTTGGCGCCCAGCGGCACCAGCCGCTCCTTGTCCCCCTTGCCCCGGCAGATGCAAAAGCCGTCGTCGAGGTGGACGTCGCGGAGCTTGAGGTTGGACAGTTCCGAGGCCCGGCAGCCGGTGGCGTAGAGCAACTCCAGCAGGGCCCGATCCCGCCGCCAGTAGGGATCATCCTCGGCGGGCGCCTCCATCAGCCGGTCGATCTGCTGGGTGCTCAAGACCGACGGCATCCGCTCCCAGAGCTTCTGGCTTCCCAACAGCTCGGCCAGATTCTCCTGGAGGACGTTTTCCACCTGCAAGTAGCGGAAAAAAACCTTCAGCGACACCAAGTGCCTCGCCCGGGTGGCCGGGCTGAAATCCTGGTCGTGAAGCCAGGCGGCGTAGTCGCTCAAGTCGCGGATGGAAAGCGCCGTCACCTGGCGGCCGTCGAGCCAGGCAAAAAACCGCTTCAAATCGCGGCGATAGGCGGCCACCGTGTTGTCGGCCAGGTGGCACTCGCCGGCGGCGTATTCGACGAAGGCATCGAGCCCCGCGCGGCGGGCGGTGGGCCGCTTGAGCGGCCGGGGACGTACGCGTTTGCGTCGCGACTTCGCCATGGGGGTCTCGTTCCGGGGAGCGATCCGACTCGTGTGGCCAAATCGCGAAACGTTGCAGTTTTTTTCGGACGGGCCATATCTCGCTTCGGACACTGCCTCCGGCAATCTTCAGCCGAGTTGGCCCATTTTTCCATCCGCGGCAACCCCGCCTCTGCAAAATGCCCCCCTTGCCCGCTACAATCAGGAAGCCGGCAGGGCGTGCTCCGCACGCGCCCCGGGTTGAGAATGTGAATCGGCGGTCGATCACGGTGTCCGCCTTCCTGATCCATCGCGGAGGCCCGCTTCCATGGCTGCTCGAGGTGTTTCGATCGTACCCCTGGGCGAATTGGTCCACGGCCAGGAGGCCGACCTGTTTGCACTGATGACCGCCAAGGAGCAACTCACCACCCGCGACGGCAAGCCCTACTTCAAGGTGGGCTTTCGCGATGCCCGCCGCGAGGTGAGCTTTCCCATCTGGAACGATTCCCCCTGGGCCCGAGACTGTCGCGATGCGTGGGAGCCGGGTCTGTTCTACAAGATTCGCGCCGTCTATCGCGAGACGAACTACGGCCCGCAACTCGAAATCCGCAAGATTCGCGAGGCCACCGAGGCGGATGGGCAGGACGGATTCGACCCCAACATGTGCCGGCCTTGTTCGCGGTTCGATCCCCGCGAGATGGCCCGCCAGTTGGTCGGGATTGCCCGGGACAAGATCGCCGACGCGGGCCTGCGGCAACTGGTGCTGTCGATCCTCGAATCGAACCAGGCCGCCCTGCTCACCGCGTTCGCCGCGCGCCGCCACCACCACGCTTTCGTGGCGGGCCTGCTGGAGCACACCTTGAGCGTGACCCGAAACGCCGTCTTTCTGGCCGAGCACTATGTGGGCCTTTACGGCGATCTGGCCCGGCCGCTGGACACGGACCTGGTGGTGGCGGGGGCCATCTTGCACGACGTGGGCAAGCTCCGCGAGCTGGAGGACCTTCCCATCGGGGCTCACTACACGGACTCGGGTGAACTGATCGGCCACATGCTGCAAGGCCGCGACATGGTTCGCGAAGCCGCCGCCGGGGTGTCCATCGACGCCCACAAGCTACTTTTGCTGGAGCACGTGATCGTCTCGCACCAGCGGCTCCCCGAGTGGGGTTCGCCCAAGCCGCCGATGATTCCCGAAGCGCTGTTGGTCCACTACGCCGACGACGTCGACGCCAAGTTCAACGCCATGGTGCGGGACTTGTCGGAAGACAAACCGTACAGCCGCATCATGGGCCGGCGCTAGC
>CAYZWG010000667.1:0-2267 GCA_964481605.1 uncultured Planctomycetaceae bacterium | reverse complement strand
GAGAATCACCAGGCCGACCAGCAGCGGTGAGAGACCGGCCGTCGCCGGCTCCACCCTGGGTGCCGCTTGGGCCGCCGTGTTGGCGGCGATCACGTCGAGCTTGGCGTCGATCGACTCCAGCGCCCGGCCCACGGCGGGATCGCCCCGAACCACGACCGACGGCGCCGGCTGGGGGACCGGCGTAAACGGCCGGCACAGCGGCAGCCGCTTCTGCTCGGCCAGTTCGGCGGCGGGCGTTTCGGCAATCGGCAGCTTCTCCACCGCCGCCGCCAGGATTCGATGCAGGCGGCCGGCCTGCGTGCCCACCACCTCCCGGCCGTTGGTGCCCCACAAGATGCCCACCACCCGGCCGCGGGCGTTGAAGATCGGGCCGCCGCTGTCACCCTGCCGGGCGTAGCCGGAAAGACGCATCCAGTCGGCCGGGCCGCCGGAGCGCGAGGGGCTGGAGTAGCCCAGGAAAAAGCCCGTATTGACGGCCAGCCGGCCGTCGCCGCCGTAACCGGCGCTCTCCAGCCGGTCGCTCCTGCCGGGATGGGCCGCGTCGCCGAACTCCAACTCGGCCGGCTCGACCCCCTGGGGCCGGCCGATGTCCAGCACGCCGCAGTCCCAGGTCGAATCGGTATGAAGCACACGCGCGTCGTACCAGCGGCCGGTCGCCAGCCAGACGGTAATCCGCCGGGCCGTTTGGATCACGTGCCAGGCGGTGAGAATCACCAGGCGGCCGCGGTAGCGAACCAGCACGCCCGAGCCGATCGATTTGCTGCCGTCCCGGTCGTAGCAGACGATCCGCGCCACGGCGGCGCGATGTCCGGCGGCCCGCTCGTAGCGCCACGCCGGCGTGGGCCGCTGGGGCTGGGCCGAATCGACTTGCGGCCGGCGGACGATGGTCGGGCAGGTGCCGCCGGGACACTGGCCATGGGCCGCGATCGGGCACGACAGCATCAAGGCGACCGCCGCCCAAACCGTCAGTCCGCACCACGCCTGGTTTCGCATTGTCTCTGCTCCGTGTTGGGGACAAGGGTAAAGCGATAGCGGAAGAACCTCGAGCGGGCCAAGTCGCCCGGCTCGGTGAGTCGATCGGCCAGGTTGGGCACGGGATCGACACCACCGGCGCGGCACGCCCGGGCCACCGCCTGCGAGCAGAAAGGCAGCGACCCGTTGGCCGCGTCGTCCGTGCCGGGCCGAATGAACAGCCGCACCAGCGGTAAATGCACCAGGGCGGCATGCCCCAGCGATCGCCAGCCGTAGCGCCGGCCGGTGATCTCGATCATCGCCTCCACGGCCGCCAGCCGGTCAAACCGATGCCCTGAGACGTCGGGCCCGAAGACGTCGATGGCGTGGCTTCGGACCAGGTTCGAGAGCAGCACGGCCCGGCCGCCGCGTCCCTGGACGGTCTCCAGGCACATCAGCCGCCGCTGCCACCAGGCGGCCATGCCGGCGTGGGAGTAGTTCGACCGGCCGGCCGTGGCGACCAGCCGGCCGAACACTCGGCGCCGAGGTCGAAACAGCAGCAGATCGCCGTCGCGCATCTCGGGCCGAGCCAGGTGGTAAGCTACAAGGCGCTGTTCCATGATTTGCCCAGCTCACCAAAAAGATGCGCCAACGTCGAGGGGAATTCTTGCCGGAGTTTCAGGCGAAGATACCAGGCTGCCTCGCCCGACACGCCCGGCAGGGGACGATCGAGACCATGGCACCGCAGCCAGGGCAACGAACGGGTCTCGGCAAGAACCGTTCGCCCAGGTCCTCGAACACGAACGGCCGCTCGGTGCCCACCGCCTCGCGTTCGCCGCGGGCCACCTTTTCGACCACGCTCCGCGAGACGCCCGCTTCGCGGGCAATCTCGCCGAAGTTCAAAATGTTCACCTCGAGCATCCGCTGGATCATGCGGATGGTGGCCGCATCGGTTCCTCGCCCGGCGTTGTTCACGCGGCGGGTGAACTGCTGCCGCGGCTGCGGCCGGCCCACCCGCAGCGTATCGCCGGCCATCACGCCGACCACGTACTGGGTGATCCCCAGCCGGGCCGAGATCGTGGCGTGGTCCAACCCTTCGGCCAGCAGCCGGTCGGCCTCTTCCACCACGGCCGCGGTAATCCCTCGGCGATCCGAGATTTCGTCCTGCGGGGTAGCCGCCCCACCCCCTGTCCGATTTGGGACCGGCCGTGGCGGCGGCGGAACACGCAAGCTGCGTTCTTCCATGAAGTTACGTCCCCGGAAAAAAGTGTCGGACACGCGAAACAAACTGTCCCCATGAGCCCGGCTGTTCCCGC
>CAYZWG010000666.1:0-2278 GCA_964481605.1 uncultured Planctomycetaceae bacterium | reverse complement strand
GGCGACGTCCTTCTTCAGATAGGTCTTGAACGGCACGTACCGGTTGGTGGTCCCGTCGTCGATGTCCAGCAGCTTGACCTTGCCGATGGGTGACCCGATCGAGGAGACGTTCAGCCCATACTCGTTTCCCAGGTGGCGAACCTTCTGAATATCCGACTTCGTCAACTGCATCACGTTTTTCACGCCGTCGCCCAGGTCGACGAAGCGGATGGTGTAATACTGGAGCCCCAGGGCGGCGAAGGCGGCGAATTGCTCCACGGCCGTCTTGTGGGTGGCGGCTTCGTCGGCAAAGCCGGAAAGGATGACGCTCGGTTGGTCGGCCATGGCACTCCTCGGTTTGCGTCGGTGGGCACTCCCCCGGGGCAAGACGCCCAGAGTCCGTATTGTCTTGTCCGGCCGATGGGTTGACAAGGGGCTTCGCCGGGCGGCACTTTGCCTTTACCGGCTTGCGAGTCGCCGCCGGACCGCTATAATCCCAGGGATAAGCGGCTTCCCCCCTGGGGAACGGCCGTCACAATCGAGCATCCGCTCGCCGGCATCCGTAGCGGCACTGTCGGCACCACCACGAGCACTCCGCACCAGACCGTCACCCGAAATACCGGGCCGGTTGCCGGCGGAGTTTTTTTTGTTGGTACCGAGCCGTGGGCGGCAAAACCCGCACCAACGGCCGATCACCACGTCGAACGGAAGAAAGGGATTCAAGACATGGCGCTTCTGAACGATCTTGTGCCCCGGGCCGTCCCCCCCGTGGAGACGAAATTTCGCCGCATCCAGACCGAGATTCCCGTGCCCGAGTCGATCCCCATCCTCCAGCGCCTCCGCCGGTTCGAGCCCCTTTCCATGTCGGGCCAGCCACCCGTGCTCTGGGACCGGGCCGACGGCGTGCTGGTGTACGACCGCTGGGGCAACCGTTGGCTCGACTGGTCCAGCGGCGTGCTGGTGACCAACGCCGGCCACGGCCACCCGAAAATCCGCCAGGCACTGGGGGAACAGGTCGCCCACGGCCTGGTCCACAACTACGTCTTTCCCAGCGAAATTCGCGGCCAACTGGTCGAGCGGCTCGCCCAGGTTTCGCCCGCCGGGCTCGACAAGACCTTCCTCCTCACCACGGGTTCCGAGGCGATCGAGTGCGCCCTCAAGCTGGCCCGAACCCGCGGCCGCAAGCTCGGCGGCGACCAGAAAATCACCCTCGTCAGTTTCCAGAACGCCTTCCATGGCCGCACCCTGGGGGCGCAGATGGCCGGCGGCATCGCGGCGCTGAAATCGTGGATCGTCAACCTCGACCCCAACATGGTCCAGGTGCCCTTCCCCGACGGTTTCCGCTCGTCCGACACCAGCTTCGACCTCTTTCTCCGTTGCCTGGCCGAGCAGGGTGTCGAGCCCGATTCGATCGCCGGGGTGCTGACCGAGACCTATCAGGGGGGCAACGCCAGCTTTGCCCCGGCGGAATACATCCAGCAACTGCGGGCGTTTTGCGACCGGCACGACGCGGTGCTGATTTTCGACGAGGTTCAGGCCGGCTTCGGCCGCACCGGCAGGTACTGGGGCTTTGAGCACTACGGCGTCGTGCCCGACCTGATCGTTTGCGGCAAGGGCATCTCCAGCGGGATGCCGCTCTCGGCCGTGATCGGGCCGGCCGAAATCATGGACCTCTACCCGCCCGGCTCGATGACCTCGACCCACACCGGCAATCCGCTCTGCGCGGCGGCGGCGCTGGCCAACCTGGAGGTGATTGCCGACGAGGGCCTGGTGGAGAACGCCCGCCGGATGGGTGAAATCCTTCAGCCGGAACTGCGGCGGATCGGGAAGCGCTTTCCCGACCGCGTGGGCGCCGTGCACGGCAAGGGCCTGGTCGCCTCGCTCCACATCGTCAAGCCGGGCGGAATCGAGCCGGATTCCGCCAGGGCTTCCCAGATCGTGCTCCGCTGCGTGGAGAAGGGCCTGATGCTGTTCGCGCCGGTGGGCTACCACGGCGCGTCGGTCAAGGTTTCGCCGCCGCTGGTGATCGAGGAAGAACCGCTCCGCGAGAGCATTGCCGTGGCCGAGGAAGCCTTCGAGGAGATTCTCTCATGACCGGCAACCCATCCAACCCCACCCGGCTGGAGCCGCTCGACGTGGTGATTGTGGGCGGCGGAATGATTACCCACGACCAGATTCTGCCCTCGATCTACCAGCTCCGGCGGCTGGGGCAGGTGGGCGCGATCAAGATTTGTGCGCTCAACTCGTCGCCGCTGCGAGCGCTGGCCGGGGAGCCCGCCTTCGCCCAGGCCTTTCCCGG
>CAYZWG010000665.1:0-2278 GCA_964481605.1 uncultured Planctomycetaceae bacterium | reverse complement strand
CATTTCCCCCATCGTTAGCTGCCGCCCTGCAAAAAAAGTCCGTTCCTGCACCCGTGGCTGACCGAAGGTCTCTCTTGATTTGCGTAAGCGGTTGATGTGGGAGACCATCGGTCCTTTCTCGGCGGGGTCGGGAGACCCGCGCCGAACGCTGTCCTTTCTCGGCGGGGTCGGGAGACCCGCGCCGAACGCTGCTTCGCACGCGCAACGCCGAAAGCCCCCCCAGACCACGCCTCTGGACCCTGATTCAGCGGTATTGTCCCCCACTGCCCATCCCCCCAAAGTCCCATGCCCAACGTCTACGAAGGAAAAGTGGCCGCCACCGACGGCCGATTCGCCATCGTTGTTGCCCGCTTCAACCACTCCATCACCTCGCGGCTCTTGGCCGGCGCGCTGGCCACCCTCCGCGAACACGGCGTGGCCGACCACGCGATCGACGTTGTCTGGGTCCCCGGGGCCTTCGAGATTCCCACCGTGGCCGGCCGGCTGGCGGCCGCCGGACACCATGCCGCGGTGCTCTGCCTGGGCGCCGTAATCAAGGGCGAAACCACCCACGACGAGTACATCAACCGGGCGGTCAGCACCGCCCTGGCCCAACTCGGCGCCCGCACCGGCGTGCCGGTCCTGTTCGGCGTGCTCACCTGTAACACGCTCGAACAGGCAATCGCCCGCTCCGGCGGCCAAATCGGCACCAAGGGCAAGGACCGCCCCGACAGCCGCGTGGGCAACAAGGGCGCCGAATGTGCCGAAGCCGCCCTGGAGATGGTCCACCTGGTCGCCGCGTTGCCCCAATAGCCGGCTTCGCCTCCCCCGCACAAGGATTCACTCGCCACCCCTCAACCCTCTCCACGCATTCACCATGCCCCAACGCAGCTTGGCCCGGGAAGTCAGCTTCCAGGTCCTCTACCAGGACGATCTCAACCCGCACCACAACCCGGCCCACACCGACGCGCTGATCCGTCGCCGCCTGGAAAAGCCCGAGCTGATCGAATTCGCCCAATCGCTGGTGGCCGGCGTCCGCCGGCATCGGGCCGAGTTGGACCGTCTCGTCGAGGCTCGGGCGGAGCACTGGAGCCTGGGCCGGATGGCCGCCACCGATCGCAGCGTGCTCAGGCTGGGGGCATACGAAATCCTTCACACCGACGTGCCCGACCGCGTCGCCGTCGACGAAGCGGTCGAGCTGGCCAAGCGTTTCGGCACCGCCCAGTCGGGCCCCTTCGTCAACGGCATTCTCGACCGCCTGATGCACACCAAGGGGCAGGCGGAGCCGGATGGTACGGAAAGTCGAACTCCGTAGACCGGATCACGATCCGGCACCACCGGCTTGACCAGAACGGCCCCCCGGTGTCAGAATCCGCTTTTCCCATTGCTCCGCGACCCCCTCCTCCCCCAGGTCCACGCAAACCCATGGGCTTTTTCGAGAAATTCAAGCAAGGTCTGAAAAAGACCACCCAACTGCTGAACACCGACATCCGCGACCTGTTCAAGACGGAAGGGCGGATGGTCGACGACCAGTTCCTGGAAGAACTGTTCGAGGCGCTGGTCAAGACCGACATGGGTGTGAAGGCCGCCCGCCAGACCGTCGACGAAATCGGAACCGCCTTCCGCGGCCGCGTGGTGCAGATCGAGGACGTCCTGGCCGAGGTGAAGAAAAAGCTCAAATCGCTGATGGAGCAGCCCCCCCGGCCGATCCACTTCGCCCAGAGCGGCCCCACGGTGATCATGGTCTGTGGCGTCAATGGCTGCGGAAAAACCACCTCCATCGCCAAGCTCGGGCAGATGTTCATCGAGGACGGCAAATCGGTCGTGCTCGGTGCGGCCGATACCTTTCGTGCCGCCGCGGTCGACCAGTTGACCATCTGGGCCCAGCGACTGGGGGCGGAAATCGTTACCGGCACCTCCGGCATCGATCCGGCCAGCGTGGCCCATCGGGCCGTCGCCAGGGCACTCCAGACCGGCGCCGACGTCTGCATCGTCGACACGGCCGGACGGCTCCAAACCCAGCAGAACCTGATGCAGGAACTCTCCAAGATTCACCGTGTGATCGGCAAGCAGATTCCCCTCGCGCCCCACGAAGTGCTCCTCGTGCTGGACGCCACCACGGGGCAAAACGGCATCAGCCAGGCCAAACACTTCACCGACGCGGTCCACTGCACGGGCATCGTGCTGGCCAAGCTCGACGGCACCGCCAAGGGGGGCGTGGCCGTGGCCATTCGCCAGCAGGTCGGCCTGCCGGTGAAATACATCGGCGTGGGCGAAACCGCCGACGACCTGGCCCTGT
>CAYZWG010000664.1:0-2279 GCA_964481605.1 uncultured Planctomycetaceae bacterium | reverse complement strand
ATCGGCCGGCACAGCCGGCCTTACGGAAACCACGAAATCACCCCCTCCGACCACTGCTTGCCATGCCCGAATCACCCCCGCAGTCCTCCCCGGCGGCCGACGCGGTCCCCCCGGCCGGCCGGCTCGTGCTGTTGATCGACGAGTCCGGCGCGATGGGGGCGCCGGTGGCCGGGGGCACGAAATCCAAGGCCGACAGTGTGGCCACCGCGGTGAATTCGCTGTTGAACCAGCTCGGCGCGTTGCCGGCCGTGGAGGTGGCGGTGGTCGGATATCGGGCGGATGAAAGCGGTTCGCCCGACGTGGGGTTCCGCTGGCAAGGCCCGCTGGCCGGCCGCCGTTTCGTGGCCACGCCCCAGTTGGCCGAGTCGCCGGTCGAGGTCCAAGAGCGGGTTCGCCGCGTTCCAGGCACGGACGGGGTGGGCGTGCTGCGAGAGGAGTCGGTGCGGTTTCCCATCTGGTATGTTCCCCGCCTGGGTGGCTCCGCACGGCTGGGCGCCGCGCGATCGTTCTGCCGGCAGCTTCTGGCCGAACGGTCCGCATCGGGCGGAGCCTCGGCCAGGCCACCGCTGGTGCTCCACCTGTTGGGCGAGTTGCCGGAGGAAGAGGACGCGGCGCAACGGCCGGCCGGGGAGGGCTCCCCGCGGGAAGACACGACGGCCGCCGTCATTTGCCACGCCCACCTGGGCAGTTCGGCACGAATCCCCCCCACGCTCTACCCCTCCGGCAATGTCCACCTGCCGCCGGGGCCGCTGCGGGGCCTGTTTGGGCGATCGAGCCGGTTGCCGCCGCCGCTGGCCGCCGCGCTGCGCCATGCCGGGGTGAATCTTGGCCCCAACGCGCGAGGGTTGATCCACAACGCCACCATGGGCGACCTGATCCGGTTCCTCGCGCTGGCCAAGAGCTACGCGAGTTGGGAGGCGGCGCTGGAGCCGGCGTCGACCGCCACGTTTGCGATGGCGGCATCGAAGACAGCCGCGTCCACCGGGGACGCTGCCGCCCAGCCGGAGCGACCCGGGTCGTCGCCGGAGGGAGCGGCCGACCGCTTGCTCGTGCTTTTCGTATTGGATCGCTCGGTTGCCGATCCCCGGGCGGGGAGCGAGTCGACCGTCTGGCACCGGTTGCAGCGGCAGGCCAACGCGTTGCTGGGCGAAATCGCCCGGCGTGCCGACGGGCGGATCGACGTGGCGGCAGTCGCCTACGGGGCCGGCGCGGAGGGCCAGGTGGAGGTGGCCACCGCGTTGGGCGGCCCGTTGGCCGGGCAAACCGTCGTTTCGGCCGCGGCCTTGGCCGGTGGCGCGCTCCGCACGGACGAGGTCTCCGAGCAGGTCTCCAACGGGATCGGCGGCCTGCTCACCCTCACGCGGCGCCGCCCGGTCTACATTGATCTGGCGCCGGCGGCCGCGGCGCCGCCCCAGGCGGCCTTCGCGGCCGCCGCGGAATGCCTGGCCGGCTGGCGGCCGGAAGAGGGCCCAAGCGGCGCCGTGCTCTTGCACTTCACCCGCGGCGCCGCCTCGGGCGAGGAGACGGCCGCCGCGGCCGCCCAGCTTGCCGCTCCGCAGGGTCCGTGGCTGTACCACCTCGTGTTGACCGAATCACCCTATCGTTCGATCGCCTATCCGGACGATCCGGCGTCGATCGACGACCCCCGGCTCGAGGCCCTCTGCCGCCACGCCAGCCCGCTGGCCGGCGCCTCGCAAATCGCCCAACGGCGTCCGGCGG
The DNA here is from genome assembly GCA_964481605.1 of uncultured Planctomycetaceae bacterium. GTDB lineage: Bacteria > Planctomycetota > Planctomycetia > Pirellulales > Thermoguttaceae > CAYZWG01. The sequence goes on along the minus strand of CAYZWG010000664.1, from coordinate 560 downwards.
TTTCGCCCCGGGCACGAGGGCTGGTGGTCAACGGGCGGTTCGACCTGTTGCCGGCGTGCCTGGAAGCCCTGCTGCGGCCGCCGGCGGAGGAGGGCGACGATACGTAGTCGTGCGTCAAAGCCGGAAGACCCGCGCACAACGTGTGTGACCCGCGCACCGCGTGTCCATCCGAGACCCTTGCCACGAGGAAAGATTCCATGCCGCTGGCGTGGCGAGCGTTGCAACTTGCCAAGGACCCCGATCGGCCGCAAGAGAACCAGGATGCCTGGTGCGTCGACGGCCAAGGGGGCGCCGCATCGATTGCCGACGGGGTGACCGCGGGGATTTTTTCCGGCCAGTGGGCCGAAATCCTCGCCGCCCGGGCGGTGGCCGATCGGCCCGACCCGCGCGACGAGGAGGCCTTTGCCGGCTGGCTGGCCCAGCGGCGGCGGCAGTGGAGCGAGCGGATCGACACTACCGGGCTGGCCTGGTACCAGCGGGCGAAACTTCGCGAAGGCGCGTTCAGGTCGGGAGAGCGGCGTGTAAGGAAAGGGTGGGACTCGATGTGTAGATCTCATGCG
>CAYZWG010000663.1:0-2286 GCA_964481605.1 uncultured Planctomycetaceae bacterium | reverse complement strand
CCAGGTCGAAACATTCAACCTGGTTGTTCTTTGTGCCTTTGTGCCTTCGTGTCTTCGTGGTTCATTTGAGAGAATTGCCGCGCAAAAAAATGACGGACACCCCCCCACATCGCCCATCTTGACGAAAAAGGGGTCTGTTGTTATAATTGGGGTAGATGAGAGGGAAGGTTTCTTTCCTTTTATCTGCCTGGTAACGAGTTGGCGGTCCGTCGCAGGGGGCTGACCGGCCCTTTGAGGAACTTCCCGACTCCTCGCCCTTTTCTGGTAAGAGGGCAGGCCACCCACTGAAACCGTAAGGTGGGGCGCCGGCAGATTGCTCTGCCGGCGACGCAAGACGGCAACAGAGAGTAGACCAGCCGGCGTTGACCTCGCGGTCAGAGCCGGTGATGGGTGAAAGGGTGGGGTAAGAGCCCACCAGCGGTCGCAGCAATGCGGCCGGCTAGGCGACCGCGCTGGCTGGTGGGGAGCAAGGCGGGTGGGGTGGGCCTTCGGGTTCACTCCCGTCGCAGCGGTGACGGCGAGGCCGGATAACACCCGGCAAGCCAGGAACTGCCAGGTCACCAGACCTGAGACAGATGACGGATGAAAACAGAATCGGGGGTATAGCCAGTTCGTTTCCGGGTCGGTTCATGGGGGCCCGTAGCTCAAAGGGAGAGCGCCTGATTTGCATTCAGGAGGTTGCGGGTTCGAGTCCCGCTGGGTCCACAGCTTCGGTTCGCGTTCCGGGTTCCCCGAATTTCCCCGGAACGCGAAAACCGAAACGCGGAAGTTTCGGATTGGGGCGATTAGCTCAGTCGGGAGAGCGCTTCCCTTACAAGGAAGAGGTCGCTGGTTCGAGTCCAGCATCGCCCATTCTCAGAGCCGGTTGTCACGAAGCGCCGCGTAGAAACGTTGTTGGCGTGCAAGCCCCTCTTGATAGCGAGCATGTCTGCCGGTGTCTGGTTCGTACGTTTGAGCCACGGTCAGTGGCACGCCGCCCACATCCTCCAGCAACCCGAGAGATTCCAGCGCCAGCAAAGCGACTCCCCGGCTTGTTGATTCACTTTCTGCGGACGCCGTGACGGAGCGGCCCACTACATCGGCGATGATCTGCATCCACACGGGAGATGAGGTTAGCCCTCCGCCGCTGGCAATGATGGCAGAGGATTGGGGCACAGCCGTGCAGATTGCGCGGTCTACCAGTGCAAAACGATAGGCGACAGCTTCCATCATGGCCCGGACGATGTCTAGCGGTCGTGTGGCCAGGCTCAGTCCGGCGAGTGCGGCGCGCGCGTCTGGTCGCCACCCGGGGCTGCGCTCGCCGGCCAGATGGGGGAGTACGGTCAAGCCGTGTGCGTCTGGCTCCATATCTTGCAGGGCGCGTTCCACATCCTCAGGAGAGCCGAGTTGCAGCGTGTCGCGGAGCCACTGGACGACATTTCCCCCCTCGCTTAGCGCCCCACCGAGCAATGATCGGCGGCTGTCCACGCGATAGCACCACAGACCGTCGGGCACGGTTTGCGGTGTGCCGGGCAGGATGACACGCATGGCCCCGCTCGTCCCCACGGTGAGTGCGAGGCGTTCCGCGGAGGTGCAGCCGCTGCCGATGTTCGCAGCCGCGCCGTCGCCGATGGCTGGGAACCAGGGTACACCGCACAGCGCCGGCCACCGTTCCCCCCAGGCCGGCAGCAGTCCCCGGAAAGCGTGGTTCGCATCAACCAGCGGCGGAAACTGCTCCGGTTGCACGGGAAGTGCGGCAAACACCTCTTCGTCCCACGTCAGCTGTTTCCGGTCGAGGAGTCCGGTCCACGACGCCACGGAAAAGGTGCAGGCGGTCTGTCCGAAAAAGAGCGCAAACAAGTATTCGCCGACCGACATCCACTGCTGCACCGACGAGAATCGTTCGGGGTCAGTACGTTTCAGCCACAGGAAACGGGCCGGCAGGTAGCTGGTGTGGAAACGGCAACCCGTTCGTTGGTACGTTGCCTGTTCGTCCAGCAGGCTGCACAAGGTTTCCACGTCTGGCGTGGGGCGCGTGTCGGCGTAGGTGTAGACCGGTGTGACCACTTGGCCCGCCGCGTTCAGTCCGAGGACGTTGCTGACGAACGTGTCCATGGCCACCGCGCCGATTTGTGCAGCTTGCGGGCCGGCTAACGCGAGAATTTGGTCCAGGACGGAGGCGACCCGTTCGATCACATGGGACACATCGTCTTCGACCGCGCCGTCGGGACGGACGTGCATGGCGTGGACCTCGCGCGCGACCATGCCGTCCAGGGCATTACCCTGTGCATCGAACAGCATGGCCCG
>CAYZWG010000662.1:0-2296 GCA_964481605.1 uncultured Planctomycetaceae bacterium | reverse complement strand
TCCCCCCCATCGCTAGCTGCCGCCCAGTAAAAAAAGTCCGTTCCTGCACCCGCGCGGCCGCGGGGCCGGGCCGACTACTTGAACATGCGGCTGACCGATTCGTTGCGGTGGATTCGCTTGACCGCCTCGCCGAGAAGCGGGGCCACACTCAACACCTCGATATTCTCCAGCTTGCGGCCCTCGGTCAGGGGGATCGTGTCGGTGATCACTACCCCCTCGATGGGAGCCTTCTGCAACCGCTGGACGGCCGGCCCGCAAAGAACCCCGTGCGTTGCCGCCAGGTAAATCCTGCTGGCCCCGGCCTGCCTGACCATCTCGGCGGCGCCGCAGATCGACCCCGCCGTGCTGATCATGTCGTCAAAAATCAAGGCCACCTTGCCGTCGACCGGTCCGCCGATCAGGTTCGCCTGTTTCGTATCGCCGCCGGTCCGCCGCTTGTCGACGATCGCCAATCGTCCCCCCAGGGCGTTGGAGTGGGTCAGTGCCCGCTTGATACTCCCTTCGTCGGGGCTGACCACCACGATCTCCTCTTCCGACAACCCCATCTCTCGGAAATGCCCGTCGATCACGGGTGCGGCGTGCAAATGGTCCACGGGGATATCAAAAAAACCCTGAATCTGGGCGGCGTGCAAGTCCATCGTCAAGACACGGTCCGCACCGGCCCGAGTGATCAAGTTGGCCACCAGCTTGGCCGTGATCGGCACCCGGCCCTCGTCCTTGCGATCCTGCCGGGCGTAGCCGAAGTAAGGCATCACCGCCGTGATCCGGTCCGCACTGGCCCGCTTGAAACTCTCGATCAGGATCAGCAGCTCCATCAGGGTCTCGTTGACCGGGTAGCAGGTCGGCTGGACGATAAACACGTCACGACCGCGGACATCCTGTTCGATCTTGCACCAGATTTCCCCGTCGGGGAAATTCTCGATGGTCAATTCTCCCAACGCCAGCCCCAAGTAGTCGCACATTCGCTCGGCCAACTGGAGATGGGCCCGGCCGCTAAAGACTTTCATGTCGCGCATCCTCTCACCACCGCTTGCTCGGTACGGTTCCGCTGACCGGGACCCCGGTCCATTCCCACTGGACAAGCCGATTGCCTGTTCGGCGCGGGTCTGGCCGACCCCGCCGAAACGGCCGACCGGAGGTCTCCCCAGCCGGGTTCGCGTCAGCCACGTTTCGGCTCCGCACAGCCGGCCCTACACTTTCTCGGCGGGGTCAGCCAGACCCGCGCCGAACGTTGAGCCTTTCTCGGCGAGGTCGGCCAGACCCGCGCCGAACGTTGTGCCTAAGCCGATTTCGTCTGGCGGCCCTGCCGGGCCATGGCCTCCTCCACCTGGGCCAATTCTTCCAGCGTGTTGATCCCCAGCGACTCGACCGGTTTCAGCACGGGCAGGGCCCGCACGACCCGGCCGTCCGCCTTCAGCCGTCCCGGCACATCGGTGATATAGTATTCGCCCTGGGAATTGTCGGGCCGCAGCGAATCCAGGGCCACCAGCAGATCAGGACCGCGGAAGACGTAGTAGCTCATGTTCACTTCCTGGATTTGTCGCTGGTGGTCGGTGGCGTCGCGTTCCTCCACAATGGCCAGGAACTCACCGGTCTGGTCACGCACAATTCGCCCCAGGCCGTGGGGATTCTCCTTCAAGGCCGTGCCCAAAATGCACGCCGCCGGTGCCCGCTCGTAGTCGTCCAGCAAGGCCCGGATCGATTCGCTCTGAATCATGGGACTGTCGCCGGCGATCACCAACACGGGGCCCTCCTGAGCGGCCAGCCGACCGCGGCACACCATCACGGCGTGTCCCGTGCCAAGCTGTTCGGTCTGCTCGACGCATTCCACGCCGTCTCGCCCGTCGAGCGTCCGCCGAACCTCGTCGGCCCGGTAGCCGACGACCAGGATCACCCGCTGGATGCCGGCCGCCGCCAGGGCGTCCAGGACATAGAGCAGCATCGGCCGCCCGCACACCGGGACGACCACTTTGGGCAGCTCGGTGTTCATCCGAGTGCCCTTTCCCGCCGCCATCACGACGGCAACGGTCTCCGGCATGAAATCTGCCCCCCTCCCCCAAACGACGCACACGGGATGCTGGCTGGAGTCGTGTCCGCGGCAGTCCGACCGTCCGCCCAGACACGGCGACGCCCCCCATCTTGCCATGAAAGGATGCTTCGTGCCAGGGGGGGATCTCTTTCGGCGGGCTGGCCGCCGCGCCCGCAGCCTGGGGGTGCCGGAACGGACTTTTTTTACAGGGTGGCAGCTAGCGATGGGGGGGAATGGGTTGCCCAAAGCGGCTGCGGAGATGGCGGC
>CAYZWG010000661.1:0-2296 GCA_964481605.1 uncultured Planctomycetaceae bacterium | reverse complement strand
CGCCGAACCCAACGGCGATTTTCCCAACGTGCCCAACCACGTCTCCAACCCCGAGAACCCCCGGGTCTTCGACGCCATCATCGAGCGCGCCCGCCAGACCGGCGCGGAACTCATCCTGGCCACCGACCCGGATTGCGACCGGGTCGGCTGCGCGGCGCCCCGATCGAACGCTCCCCGGGCCGAGTGGGTCACGCTGACCGGCAACCAGATCGGCGCGCTGTTGGCCGACTATCTCTTGGCCGCCGAGAAGGCCGCCGGCACGCTCACCCCGGAACACTACCTGGTGAAGACCCTGGTCACCACGGAACTCATCCGCCGCATCGGCGACGATTACGGCGTCCGCACCATCGGCGACCTGCTCGTCGGCTTTAAGTGGATCGGCGACGTGATGGAGAGAGAAAACGCGGACCGGTTCCTGCTGGGGGCGGAGGAGTCCTACGGATTCCTGGTCGGCACCCACGCCCGCGACAAGGACGCCGCCGTGGCCTCGATGCTGTTGGCCGAGCTGACGGCCCAGGCCAAGGCCCGGGGCCGCTCCCTGGTGGAACGGCTGGAGGACCTCTTCCGCAAGTACGGCGCCCACGCCGAAAAAACCGTCTCCGTGGTGATGCCCGGCTCCGAGGGGATGGCCCGCATCAAGCAGTTGATGGCCCGCTTCCGCGACCACCCGCCACGGGAGTTGGCGGCCATGAAGATTGCCCGGTCGCGCGACTACCTCAGCAACGTCGTTCGCCCCCGCGACGGCCGGCCGGCGCCGCTGGCCGGACCCACCGGCGACCTGGTGATGTTCGACCTGGAGGTGGAGGGCAACTACGTGGCGGTCCGCCCCTCCGGCACGGAGCCCAAGGTGAAGCTCTACATGTTCGCCTACAATCCGCCCGTCGGCGACGGCGATCTGCACGCCTCGCGGGCGGAATTGGACCGGCGTCTGGAGGCAATGGAAAAAGACCTCCGCGTGCTGGCCGAGGTGGAATAAGGCGACCGGCCGGAGAATCACGCGGGTGGCACCAGCGAACGGCGAAGCGATTGGGCCTGCAATCGACCTTGCGTCCACGCGGTCGGCCGCGGAAATCACGGCCCCAGCCAATTGAAGACTCCCAACCCCTTTATTGGCCCGCACGGGCACGGCTAGCGGCCATCCTCTTCCCACAACCCCTTGAGCAACTCGACCGCCGTATCCACCAGCGTCTGGATGCCCTCGAGCGAGACGAAGTTCACGCCCACCAGGGTCTCGTAACCCTCCTGCCGGAAGCCTTGCGCTGTGGGCTCGTAGCCGACCCAATCGTTGGTCAGCTCGCACACAATGGTGTGGGGAAAGGGCGAGTGCTTCTTCACGGAGAGCCCCCACTCCACAAAGAGCTCCCCGGCGTTGGTCGCGATGCCCAGCGGGCCGATCCGCCCGGCGTTGACCGGGACTTTGCGGGTCTTGGGCGTGCCGGCCGCCTGGCGTTTGGCAACCTCGAAGCTGTCTGGCCGCCAACCCAACCGGGCAATGGCCCCTTCGCGCTGGTCCGCGGGGTCGCGGCGTGGCACCACCACATCGCGTCGAGCGTAGCCCACGGCGATCGGCCCCTCTATGGGAATCGCTCGCTTGGCCGCGTCCACCGCCGCCCTCGCAAAGACCGCGGATCTCTCCCGCCAGTCGGGGGTAAACAGCACGGGAGGATTGATGTTGCCGGAGCAGCCCTGAGTGAATACACACACCGCCTGTTTCCCATACGCCTGCGCCATCTGCTCCGCGATAACGCCGGGAAAGTCCGCTGACATTGTCTTCAGACGGATGCGGTCATGCAGGGCCGGGTGGCAGGCAAAGTTCACCAGCGTCCCCAGCACTTGTCCATCCAGCGCATCGAACCGGGCCACCCACAGCTCGGGGTCGATGGGCCCCTCCGTGCCCAACACCTGCGGGGTCTGCTCCAGGTCGTTCAGCTTCTTCAACCAGGTATTCAGCACCAATCCATCGGCCTTGGACACCACCCGCCGGTTATGATGACCCTCGTAAACCAGAGAGCGTCCCAGGAACATGCGGGCCGGCCGCAGCGCCTTGTACGCCTGCTCGATGCTATCGGCGATGAGCCCCGGCAAGGTTGCTATGTAGTCCTTGTTGTTCGGCCCTCCCATCGGGATGAAGGGCGAACTGTGGTTGTGAGTGGGACAGATCATCACCGCGTCACGATCGATCCCCGTCCGCTGAGACGCCTGAGCGATGGCCGCATCGGCCAGATCGAGCCGAATCTTGACGAGGTCCAGCCCCACGATGGCCATCGTTCGGTCGCCGCTCTGGACCACCAGAGTC
>CAYZWG010000660.1:2136-2297 GCA_964481605.1 uncultured Planctomycetaceae bacterium | reverse complement strand
AGCTCCACCCTGGTTCCCAAGCTCCAGCTCCACCCTGGTTCCCAAGCTCCAGCTCCACCCTGGTTCCCAAGCTCCAGCTCCACCCTGGTTCCCAAGCTCCAGCTCTACCCTGGTTCCCAAGCTCCAGCTCTACCCTGGTTCCCAAGCTCCAGCTCTACCCT
>CAYZWG010000660.1:0-2036 GCA_964481605.1 uncultured Planctomycetaceae bacterium | reverse complement strand
GGTTCCCAAGCTCCAGCTTGGGAACCCACGGGTGGCGAGTTCTGCTCCACTGGGGGCGAAGCAGAGCTTCGCGGAAATGCGGTCCCAAGCTGGAGCTTGGGACCGAGCGTCATGTTTCCACCCTGGTTCCCAAGCTCCAGCTTGGGAACCGAGCATCATGTTTCTCGCGCGGGATGGGTCAACGGCACGTGGAAGGGAGTACCGCGGCGGCGAGCTTCCGTCGCAGGTAGGCAAACACTCCGGCTCCCTGGGCGAAGAGTTTTTCGTAGCCGGCCAGGGCGAGCAACACGACCAGCCCCATGGCGGCGCCCTGCACTGCCAGGCCCAGCCAGGAGGGCTGCCAGCCGAGCCGCGGCTTGACCACGAAGAACACGCCCAACAAGACCGAGGCAATCAACACGGGGCCGCCGATCGCCGCCAACAGCGGCTCCCAACGGGGCATCTTGAGGAGCCGCTTCCAGCAGAAGGCGATCGCCGCCAGCCCCCAAACAGGCGAAATGCAATAGGCGACGCCCGCACCCGTGAGGCCGTAGGTGGGGATCAGAATCAGGTCGGCCAAGAGGATGGTGAGCGAACTGAGCGTAATCACGGCCAGGTAGTATTGCGGCTTGCCCAGTCCGCGGAAGAGCGTTTCGTAAGGGGGGAAGGCGCCGCGGATGATGCAACTGGCGGCGATAATCATGGCCACCGTACCGCCCTGGACGGCAAAGTCTCCGATCTCCGGCGGGACCCACATCGCCAGGAACTCCCGGATCAGCACGGTCATGGGGACAAAGGCGGCCAGGGAGAAGTAGAGCAGCGTTCGGGTGGCCAAGAGCCAGAGCCGGCGCAGTTCGCTACGTCGTCGCACACTGCTGAACTTGGGCATGAGGACGCCGCCGGCCGTACCGCAAAGGCCCAGCACACGGAGGGCGATCTGCTGGGGAACGGCGAAATAGACGACCGCCTCGGTGCCCAGGAACACGCCCAGAAGCAGCTTGTCCGCGTGCTGCCAGATGCTTCCCACCATGCGGCTGAGAAAGGCGAACACGCCGTATCCGAAAACTTCGCGCAATCCGCGTCGCGAGGGGGAGGCGAGCAGGCGAATGCCGGGCACGAGCCGCCGGGCCACGCAGGGCCCGGCCAGCAGCAGGAACAGCCCCAGGACGATATTGAGTTGGATCAGCCCGGCCAATCCTCCTCCCCAAAGAACCACGGCGACGGCCCCCCCCACGCGGAGCACGGTTTCGATCACGAGGACCTGGGAGAGAATGTCGTATCGCAGCAGTCCGGCCGGCACGGCCAGGTAGGGACCGGCGAGAAAACGGACCCAGAAGGCCAGCGCCGTGATCCGCAGCAGGTACGCTGCGGTGGCGGGCGTCAGCGTCCCCAAGGCAAACCAGGTGACGATTCGTGGAGCCGCGGCCAGCACGGCACCGGCGGTGAGCGTGGCCATCACGAGATAGACGAAGCTGGTGGCCCCCAGCACGCGGTTGATGCCGGCCACGTCCTCACGGCCGTAATAGTAGGCAACGTAGCGGAGCGTGGCTTCGCCCAATCCCAGCTCCATCGTTCCCATCATTCCGCTCACGGAGGCCATCAGCAAGTAAAAGCCGTATTGCTCGGTGCCGATTCGCGCAATCAGAAAAGGGGCCAGAAAAAAAAGCGACACCAACGAGCAGAGCGTGGCGAAGATGTTCCACAAGGCGTTGCGGGGAACGGATCGCGGCCGGGAGGCAATCGGCCGCTCCGTTGCGACCGAGCGCGCGGAGTCAGAGGGCGGGGGAGTTTGCCCGATGCCGCGATCCGGAAAACCCTCGCCCAACGGCGCGTCGTCCGATGGGTTGGTCGGCTCAGGTGTCATGAAGTGTCATTCACGGCGTTCGCGGGTGGCCCCGATAGCTCTGCTATCGGGGTGCCGCAGGCACAGGAAGCGGGGATTGCAGCATGCCGGAGTGCCGCCCACGCGCGACGGCGGGGTCAGGAGCCCCGCGCCGAACAGGGCAGCCCCGCGCCGAACAGGTGCCTCTTGCGGCTACGCCGCCTGAGATAGGCGA
>CAYZWG010000659.1:0-2298 GCA_964481605.1 uncultured Planctomycetaceae bacterium | reverse complement strand
AGTAAGGAGAAAAATGATGCAAGTGATGAACTCTGGGAAACGCTTTGTTGCGGCCGCCGCGATCGTGGCGACCTTGGCCTCGATCTGTTGCGGCCAGGTGCGCACCTGGACGGACGCCACGGGCAAGCACTCGGTCCAGGCCGAGTTGGTCGAGGTGCAAGGCGGGAAAGTGACCCTGAAGAAGCCGGACGGGCGGTCGATCACCGTGCCCTTGGAAAAACTCAGCGCCGCCGACCAGGCCTACGCCAAGCAGCAGCCGGCAGCGGGCGCGGCGGGGCAGCCAGCCGGCCAGGCCAAACGGCTGCGCTTGCCGCTGGCCTCGCGGGACGCGGTCTATCTGCTGCCCTTCCAAGTCGTTGCGACGACCTCGGACGGCACGTGGCGTGTGAAGCTCGGCGATTCGGCCCGGCCGCTCTGGGCCAGGATGTCCGAAAGCTTCCGTGGCGACGTCGAGCAGCACCAGGGGCACTCCGCCGGCCTGATCGGAGCGCCCCAATCGGAAGTCGTCAAACTGCTCATGGGCTTTGTGCAGCGCACCTTGTCGGCCAAGCAGATCGAGCAGATGAAACTCGTGCGCGTCCAAGTGGTCGAATTGGACAAGGAAGGGCAGGCAGTCATTCGGGTCGGCGCCGCGGCCGCGCGGCAAATGAAGCCCGGAAGCACCATCTTTCTGTTGCGGCCGCAGCTCGAACTGGCAGCGGCGCCGGAACTGGCGTCCGTGGCGGACGGCCGATCCCGGCAAGTGGCCGCATCGGTCGATGCTCAGCTCCAGATGCGCGCATCGATCAACAATGTGAGGCAGATCGGTGTGGCGATGCACAATTTCGCCAATGCCCACGGCTATTTTCCACCGGCGGTGATCCACGGTCCGGACGGCAAGCCCTGGCACAGTTGGCGCGTGCTCTTGCTGCCGTTTCTGGGCCAGGCACGGCTCTACGAGCAGTATCGCTTTGACGAGGCCTGGGACGGACCCGACAACAGCAAGCTGATCGAGCAGGTGCCCGCGGTGTACCGGGACCCCGTTTACGGCGAAAGCAAGGACGGCTACACACATTACGCGGCGGCGGTCGGCCGGGGCACGGCCTTCCCGCCCGAAGGCTATACGCTGCCGGCCAATCCGCCAAAAACCCTCTCGCTTCCAAAACGCTCGGGGCAATACAGCCAGCGTGTGCCGGGAACCACGACGTTTGTTGATTTCAAGGACGGTACTTCGAACAGCGTGCTCGTCGGCCCGGTCGCCCCGGATCGCAAGATTCCCTGGACCAAGCCGGAGGACGTGGCCTTCGACGAGCAGTTTCCCGGCCTGGGCAAGCCGGGCGGGTTCGCCGCGCCGTACAAGACCGAACAGGGCGCCGGCGGCGTCTTCGTCTATGCCGACGGCAGCTCCCACGCCATCTCCGATCGCATCGACCTCCATCTGCTCCGCTGTCTTGTTCACATCGCCGATTTGCAAGAGGTAGGCGACGTGCCAACGATTCCGACTCCGGGGCGTCTGCCTACGGCATTGCCCGTGCTGGAACTGAAGCTCGGCCAGCCCGGGCCGTCCGCTCGGCTCGTGCTGGAACCCGTGGTCGGATGGTTCCACAGGCCCAGCTCGAAGATAAGGCAACATCCTGCCGTCCCGGCTGACCGCACATTACGGCCCGGCGGCAAGACGAGTGAGTGGACCTGCTCGATGCACCCCCGAATCAGGCTTTCCCGACCGGGCAAATGCCCCCTCTGCGGCATGGATTTGATCCCCAGGGCTCCACAGGGGGCGAACAAACCGCCCGAGGGCGGAAAGAGCGACGCGGCACGCCCCGCTGCACCACCGGTGCCGTGAACACCGGCCGGCGGCGAGGGCCGAGGTATCGTCGGGCGCGCGCCCGACACGTGGAAAAACAGGTACCACCCTTTTTCCAGGAGAAGACCGATGAGAACGAACCGTGATTCGAGACGAGCGATGGTCGCTTGCCTGGTGCTGGGCGTGTGGATGGTGGCCGGCACGGCCGGGGCGGCGGCACCAGCCGACGCGCAGCCGGCCGCGTTCCAGTGGAACGTGTTTCTGGGCGGCTGGCAGGTGCTGGGACCGTTTGCCAAGGAGAGCCGGTCCAACAGCGGGCTGGATACGAAGTTCCTGGCCAATGAGCCGCAAGCTGCACCGGGCAAGCCGGTCCAGTGGAAGGGCAAGACCTACACCTGGCGGCCGTGGGGCCGGCAGGCCGTGGATTTCAAACTCGCCCTCGCGCTGGAAGGGGATGCGGGCAACCATCAGGTGGCGTATGCGTGGGCCCAGTTTACCAGTCCCAAGGCCCAACC
>CAYZWG010000658.1:0-2332 GCA_964481605.1 uncultured Planctomycetaceae bacterium | reverse complement strand
TTTACCAGGCCGCAAAAACCGCACATCCAGAAATATCTTCCCGAAACCTGCAAAATGCGCAGGCTATCTATCTTCACATTGGTGCTGTTTCTCGTCTACGGAACGGCCGCTCCGGCTCGGGCGGTCCACTGGGCCGAGGGCGGGCTCTCCTCGTCGAAGCTGGGCCTGGGCACGGGTCACGAGGACCAGCCGTTCGAGCCCGGCTGGGAGGCGACCGCCGGCGCGGTGATCCTTCACCGCTCTCGACCGCGTGGCTTGCCCATCGCGTCCCAAGCGGTGCCGCCGGGCGACGTGCTGCTGCGTGCCTCTCAGTTTGGACTCGGTTTCGCCGCCGGCCCGCTGGTGGGAATGACCAAGCACGTCCACCAGACCACGGCCGTCGAAATCCTCTATTTCACCATCGACGATTGGTCGGCCCGGCGGGCGGTCGAGCCGGCCGGAGGAGTCGTGGTCCCGCGGATCGAGTTCTCCAGCCCGGCGGTCTTCGATCGGCTTGAGGCCACCTACGCCTCGAAGCTGACCAGCACCGAGATCAACGCCAAGCGGCCGCTGGCGGGCAACTTTCACTGGCTGGTCGGTTTCCGCTGGCTCGAACTGAACGAGTCGTTCGATTCGCTCCTCGACGGCCGCATCGAGGGCACCGACTATGCCACGCTGGCGGTCCACGCATCCAACCAACTGGTTGGCTTTCAACTCGGCCTGGACGGCCCCCTCTGGCGTCCCGGGGAGCGTCTGCGGGTGGACGGGCTGCTCAAGGCCGGCGTCTTCGGCAACAAGATCGTCGCCGGCGCCGATCTCGGCGGCACCCTGTCGGGCACGCCGCCGGGGGCGCCCGGCGACGGCATCCGCACCTCCTTCGTGGGCGAGTTGGGTCTGCTGGGAACCGTCGAACTCAGCCAACATTTTGCCGTTAGCGGAGGCTACCAGGTGATGTGGATCAACGGCGTCTGGCTGGCTACCGACATCTTTGACGCCAACGCCCCCAGCGCGAGCGACGCCGCGTTTTACCACGGCGCGCGCATCACGCTCGAAGCGAAATGGTAGCCGGCTACGTCTTCGCCGCCGGCCCAGCACCGCTTCCCCCCGCGTACAGACGAATCGGGCACCCACCCGGCTGGCCGGTCGATCCGGCAACCGCTGGCTTCCGGCCCGGACGTGGCGGCACGAACTTGCGACTCGGCCCGGAGTGCCGTAGAATCACGGATGATCGGTCGCCGGGCGCGATCCGACGGGGCCCATGCCGGAGTGGCGGAATGGCAGACGCGCTGGATTCAAAATCCAGTGAGCTTAGGCTCGTGTGGGTTCAACTCCCACCTCCGGTACCTTGATGCAAGGCGATGCGTGCTGATGCGAATCAACGCCGCAAGTTCCAATAAAGTCGGGACTTGCGGCGTTGCGCCTGGGGTCGTCCACCTCGCCCGAATCGCCGCTTTCGGTGCAAGCCGGGGCAGCTTGCGACGTGCCCGATGCGAGCCGTATGACACCATTTCTGGCACCTCTGGGCACCACTGTTGGCACCTTTCTTGGACGCCGGTTGGGCCGATTCGGGCCGTCGGTGCCGGTCGCCTTGGCTTCCACCACGCGGTCGTTCGCCCGGCCCGCCGGGACCGGTGGAAGCGACTCGACGGCAGCCACCTGGTCCAGCACGCCGATCCGCGTGTAAGTGTTCATGGTCAGGTTGATATCTGAGTGTCGGGCTAACGTTTGGGCCGTTTTGGGGCCCACACCAGAGCGCGATATGGCCCGGCGCAAAGAATGTGCACACTAGCCCGAAGCGCCAGCGAGGGAAGAAAACGCACGAATGGCGTGGGGATGTCCCTCTGATTGTTAGAACTGGCGTTGGACAGCGCCACTTGGGGCTCCCCCCCGCCGGCCTCGTGCCGGTGGGGTTCGAAAGACCTCAATTCATTCCTGCCGGTTCAAGGGCTACCTCTGTACTGTGCGCAACGATCTGGACGTTATCCTCCGGCACGTCGAAACTCACCATCAGGCTAAACCAATGCAGGTCCGGCAAGAGAGCAACGGGGAAAAGCAATGGACTATCGAGAGCGAATCTTGAGCGTCTACAAGGGGGAAACGCCCGACGTGGTTCCGTTTATGCTCGATCTGTCGCACTGGTTCTACGAGCGAACCAGCAGGCCTTGGGACTTGAGTGTGGCTTACGAAGAGCCCGAGCGGGATCTGATCGAATACCACAAGAAGGCAGGCGTCGGTTTCTACCTTGCCAACCTGGCCTCTTTTTACACGATTTCGCACGCAGGGGACGTCGACGCTACCCCTTCGGCTCCGGAGGCCCAACTGGGGTTTTCGTATCTGTTTGGCGGATCAAGAG
>CAYZWG010000657.1:0-2337 GCA_964481605.1 uncultured Planctomycetaceae bacterium | reverse complement strand
CGGCCGGGGTCAGGGCCCGGTCCTTCTTGTGCGGCGGCACGGCCGCCGGCAGAAACCAGACCTGGTCCAGCCGGCACTGCTGGCGACAGATCTCCGCCAGCAGCAAGTGCCCAAAATGCACCGGGTCGAAACTGCCGCCGAACAGTCCAAGTCGCATGGTGACGCCGGAAATTGCCTTGCCGCCTTGGGGCTTCGAAAGGAAGATGCACTTTCAAACGGGTTCCCAAGCGCCGGCCCCGCGGGTGGCACCCAATGCCATCCTCGCGGATGGCACCGGTTCTTGAACCGGTGTGGCTGGTGCCACAAGAGGCCGGGGCAAATCACTCCACCCATCGAACAGGAACACCGACTGCCCCTCGCCACCCGCTTTCCTGACCTCTTGCCGGCTGCCGCCGGGTGCAGGTTCAAGAACCTGGGCTACCCGCGTCCGCATTTCGTCCATCCTATCGTGCCCCGGCGGGCTTGGCCAGCGGAGAAGGCGGGCGCGGCGTGGCTCACTCGCCCCAGAGGGTTTTCAGCAACTCGGCCCCCGGGGCATCGTGCTCGACCACCTCGGCCCGAACGAAGGGGTAGAAGTCGTTGGTGCCGAACCAGGCCTCGGTCAACTCGGCAAAATACTCCTGGGGGTTGTTCATCGCGTAGGCCCGCTGGTGCTTCCCGTTCCAATGGAGCACCGACTCGTAGCCGCCGCTTTCCTTGGCCTTTTCGTAGACGGCGGCCACCCGACCGTTGCCGTAGCCGCCCTCCAGGAACCGATCGTGGTAGCCGTGGGCCAATTCGTGCAAGACCATCGACGGCTGCTGGCGCGTCCACTGCAAGAAAGTCGCCGCGTTGGCGATCTCCACGGCCCGGGCCTTGTCGGGATTGAGGCCGTGTTCCTTCAGCCAGGCCTTCGAGGGATGGTAGCAGGCACAGGGGAAAGGCGGGTCGTCCAACTCCATCCAAATGGGAATCTCCCGCAGCTTCCCCAGCGCCTCCACCGGCAGCACGTGGGCGATCTCGTGCAGCTTGGTTTCCAACAACACCATTGTCCGGCGGCAAAGCTCATCTTGCTCGACCAGCCGGGCACTCACGTGGACGGTCCAGCCGGCGACGTCGCGTTGGGTGTAGCCGGTGCTGGGTTCATACTCCGGGGCGGGCGGCCGGGGGGCCGGTCTTTCGGCCGCCGCCACGGCGGCCATGAGCGCAATCCACGCCAGGCCGCTTGCCAGCGTCGTCCTCATCCTCGTGTTCCTTGGCCAGGGGTGGAAAATCGGGAGTTGTGGCGGATAGTCAAGGGTAATCGCAAGGCGGGCGCCTCGCCAGTGGGCGACCGGGGGCCTACAATGGTGCTCGTGAACGACACCCTCCCCGAGCCATCGACAGCGCGTCGTGCGTGGAACCCGGCGACGCTGGGAACCTCTTGCTGCATCCTTTCCGCTTTCTGCTATACCGGGGCCAACATCTGCCTCCGCCAACTGGCTTCCCTGGAGATCGATCCGGCCTGGGTGATCTGTCTGAAGGAGGGGGTAACGGTGGTGGTGGTCGGCCCGTGGTTGGTCATTCAGTGGGCCCGGGGCCGGCGATGGTCGTTTCCGACGGGGGCCTTGTGGGCCTTGGTCGCCGCGGGCGTGGTCGTGCAATTGGCCGGCAATCTCCCCGCGCAGTGGGCCTTTGGCGTGGTGGGGTTGGCGGTCAGTATGCCGGCGATGTTCGGCGTGATGCTCACCGCCAGCGCACTGATCGGGCTGTTCTTGCTGGGCGAACGACTGACGCCGCGCTCGGTCGCGGCCGTGCTGTTGTTGGTCGGATCGATCGCGCTGTTGTGCGCCGGTTCGGCCACCGCCGGTGCGGAGCCGGCGGTGGCCGTGCCGCATCCGGGGCGGGCGTTTTTGGGGATCGGCGCGGCGTGCCTGGCGGGGGCGATGTACGCCGCGCTGGGGGCGACCATTCGCCATACCTCGCGGCTGGCCGTGCCCCCCACGGTCACCGTGTTCGTGGTCACCGCCATGGGGGTGCTGAGTTTGGGGGCGGTGAGTTGGATACACCTGGGGCCGCAGCAATTGCTCGCCACGGGACGATACGAGCTTGCCTGGATGCTCGCCGCGGGCGTGTTCAACCTGGTGGCCTTCCTGCTGATCACCAAGGGCCTGCAATTGACCACCCTGGTGCACGCCAATGTGCTCAACGCCTCGCAGGTGGCGGTGGGAGCCGTGGCCGGCATCCTCCTGTTTGCCGAGCCGGGTGGTGTCTGGGTGATGTGGGGGATCGGGCTGACGGTGATGGGCACCATTCTCATCGGCCACCCCCCGGACGAAGAACAGGCGATGGAAACCGTCTGAGCCGATTCTTGATGGC
>CAYZWG010000656.1:0-2344 GCA_964481605.1 uncultured Planctomycetaceae bacterium | reverse complement strand
ACGTAATGAACGGCCTGCTGGCCGAGACCGACACCCTCGTCCAGGCCACGCGCGACGGCAAGCTGCAAACCCGCGGCGACGCCGAGCAGTTTGGCGGTGGTTGGGGCGAGTTGGTCGGCGGCGTGAACACGCTGATCGAGGCCTTCGTGGGCCCGTTCAACGTCACCGCCGAGTACGTCGACCGCATCTCCAAGGGCGATATCCCCGACAAGATCACCGACGAGTACAAGGGCGACTTCAACGAGATCAAGAATAACCTCAACCAGTGCATCGACGTAATGAACGGCCTGCTGGCCGAGACCGACAATCTGATCCAGGCGGTACAGCAGGGCAAGCTCGATACCCGCGGCAACGCCGAGCAGTTTGGCGGTGGTTGGGGCGAGTTGGTGGCCGGGGTCAACAAGTTGATTGAGGCCGTGGTCACCCCTTTGAACGCCGCCGCCGTGGCTCTGGAAGCGATGGCGGAAAAGGATTTCACCAAGCCGGTGAAAGGCGACTACGCCGGCGATTTCGAGAAGCTCAAGGACAACGTGAACGCCGTGGTGAAGAACGTGAAGGCGGCGATGGACCAGGTCACGGAGAGTGCCGTGCAGTTCAACGAGGGCGCGCGGGTGATCGCGGAGAGTTCGCAGACCCTGGCCGCCGGTGCCCAGGAGCAGAGTTCCAGCGTGGAGGAAGTCACCGCCTCGATCGAGGAACTCAGCCGGGCGGTGGAACAGGTGAAGGAGAATGCGCACGCCGGAAACACGGCGGCCACCGAGGCCAACGAGCTGGCCAAGCAGGGCATCACCGCGGTGGTCAAGTCGACCGAGGCGATGGACCTGATCCGAACCAGCTCGGAGCAGATCGCGGAGATCATTCAGGTGATCTCGGAAATCGCCAGCCAGACCAATCTGCTGGCGCTGAACGCGGCCATCGAGGCGGCCCGGGCCGGCGAACACGGAATGGGATTCGCCGTGGTGGCCGACGAGGTCCGCAAACTGGCCGAACGCTCCAACCAGGCCGCCGGCGAAATCACCGGCTTGATCAAGGAGTCGAGCCAGCGGGTCGACGAAGGGGCTCGGCTGAGCGACCAGACCGGCGATGCGCTGAAGAAGATCGCCGAAGGCGTGGAGGGCACGGCCGCCAGGATCACCGAGATCGCCACGGCCACCGTGCAACAGGCCGCCAACGCGGAAGAGGTCTCCAAGGCCATCCAGGGAATCGCCGAGGTGACCGAGCAGGCCGCCGCCGGCAGTGAGGAAATGGCTTCCAGCAGCGAGGAACTGGGAGCCCAGGCGACCGCGTTGCGTGACCTGGTGGGTGAGTTCAAGCTTGACGGTTAGTGGAACCCCCAACCCAGCTTCATGATCGGAGCAAATCCATGTCCACAGCGACGCAAAAGGAACGAGCCCGCGAAACCGACGGTTCGGAAGCGACCGGCTCGATGCAATTGGTCAGCTTTCGCCTGGCCGAAGAGGAATACGGCGTGGAGATCACCAAGGTCCGCGAGATCATTCTCATGGGCGAGATCACCCGCGTTCCTCAAACTCCTCCCTACGTGAAGGGATTGATTAACCTGCGGAATACCGTGATTCCGGTGATCGACCTGCGAACCCGCTTCGGCCTGGCCGACGCGGAGATTACCGACGAGAGCCGAATCATGGTGATCCACGTGGGCAGCAAGACGATCGGGATCATCGTCGACGCGGTCAGCGAGGTATTGCGAGTCTCGCAAGATCAGATCGCTCCGCCGCCCCCCACCGTGGCCACCCTGGGCCAGGAATACCTCACCGGCCTGGTCCGGCTGAAGGATCAACTGTTGATTCTCCTGAATATCGACAAGATCCTCGACGAGGAGCAAGTAGCGGCGCTGGAAGCGGCCACCGCCTGAGCGCGGCGCCGACAACCTGCTCACTCCTTCCAAGGAGGCTCATGGCGATTGCCTCGCGCAAGCCATGGGCCTCTTTTTTTCAACAACGCCGGGGAAAGCCAGTGGGTAGCCCTGGTATGGCCTGTCCGAAAAAAACTGCACCGTTCCGCGATTTGGCCACACTAGTTTCTGTTGCGGAAAGGGAATGTTCGTGCGCAGGCGGGAGGGCGAGGCTCCTGCCGAGCCGGGAAATCAGGGTGAATGCCGCGTGCCACGGCTCGGCGGGAGCCTCGCCCTCCCAACTTTCCGCAACAGAAACACACTAACCCGAAGCGCCAGCGAGGGACGCCAGCGAGGGATGCCATTCGTGCGTTTTTTTCCCTCGCTGGCGCTTCGGGCTAGTGTGGCACATTTTTCGCGCGGGCCGGCGGGCGGGCGGGTCATCCGCCACACTGTTTGCAAGGCCGGCCTTCCTGCGCACTGCAAGGGCGC
>CAYZWG010000655.1:0-2374 GCA_964481605.1 uncultured Planctomycetaceae bacterium | reverse complement strand
AGACCCGCGCCGAGCACTGGTCCACGCCGAAATCCTACGTGGAATGACCCTCGCCGGCAAGCTCGACCGTGCCGGGTGGCGACCCGGCCCACGAGACTATGCCGGCTGTTTCCAGCCTTCGATCACGTTCAAGGCGATCTCGATCTTGCCAAAGGGGGCGCTCACCTGGATGCCGGCCACCTGCCCGGCCACCCGCGCCACCGACTGCCGGGCGATTTCGATCCCCGCATCCAGTTGGGCCTGGCGGCTTTGGGCCCCCTCCATTCGCCGCATCACGGCCGGGGGAATCTCCACGCCGGGCACCTCGTTTTGCATGAACAGGGCGTTGCGAAAACTGGTCAGCGGCCAGATGCCGGCGACGATCGGAATCTCGACGGGGTCGATCTCGTCGAGAAAGGCGAGCAGGGCGTCGGGGTCGAACACCGGCTGGGTAATGGCAAACTCCGCGCCCGCGGCGACCTTCCGCCGGAACCGGTCCAACTCCCGCTTCCGGTCGACCGCCGTGGGGTCGAGCCCCACGCCGATCAGGGCGTGGGTCTGCGGGTCGATCGACTGCCCGCCCAGGTCGATGCCCGCGTTGAGCCTCCGCTGCACGGCCACCATGCCGATCGAGTCCGTGTCGAACACGCCGCTGGCGTCCGGGTAGTCGCCCAGCTTGGGGGGGTCGCCGGTGATGAAGAGGATGTTGCGAACCTCGCAGGCGGCGCAGGCCAGCAGGTCAGCTTGCATTCCGATGAGGTTGCGGTCGCGACAGCAGAAGTGGAGGATCGCCTCGATGCCCGAGTCGCGCTGGATTCGTTCGGCGGTCACCAGCGGCGAGATTCGCGCGCTGGCCCGGGGGCCGTCGGGGATGTTGACCGCGTCGACGCCGTGACGATAGAGCGTCTTGCACTTGGCGATCGTGCCGGAGAGGTCATAGCTTCGCGGCGGCACCAACTCGACGCTGGTCACCCAGCGGCCGTGGGCCAGCCGCCAGGCAAACCGCGAGCGATCGGCCAGCGGCGAAGGCTGCTTCTCTTCCACGGCGTCGGCCGTCGGCCGCACGACCGTCCGCACCCGGGCCCGCGAGAGCGGCTTCACCGCCCGGGCGATCTCGCCGATGTGTTTCGGGGTGGTGCCGCAGCAGCCGCCCACGGCCCGGGCGCCCAGGTCGACGTATCGGCGGGCATAAGTGGTGAGGTATTCGGGCGAGCAGAGGTAGATTTTCCGGTTGTCGACCTCCTTGGGGATTCCGGCGTTGGGCTGCACCACCAGGGGCAGATCGGTCAACCGGACCGCCTGCTCGACCGCGGCCAACAGCCCGTGGGGCCCGGTGCCGCAGTTCATTCCCCAGGCGATGGGCGTGGGAGCGTCTTCGGGCAGCGGTGCCAGCATCCGCTGGAGCGACTCGCCGGAGGCGGTTTCCTGGTCGTCGGTGACCACGAACGAGAGCACAAACGGCACGTCGGGCATCCGCCGCATGGCGGTGGCGCAGCGTTCCAGCGCGCCGCGGTCGGGCTGGGTCTCGAAGAGAATGAAGTCGGCTCCCCCGGCGATCAGGTTCTCGACCTGTTCGAGGATCATCCCCTCGACGTGGCGGCGATATTGCGGCTGCCAGGGGAGCGGTCCGATGCTGCCGGCGACGAACACGGTCCGGCCGGCGGCGTCGGCCACCTCGCGGGCGATCCCCGCGCCGGCGCGGAGAATCTTGGCCAGGCCGTCGGCCAGGCCGAACTTGGCCAAGGCCGCCCGGTTGGCGGCGAAGGTGTTGGTGGTGAGGACGTCGGCCCCGGCGTCGCAATACTCCTGGTGAATGCCGCGGATGAGCTTCGGCTGGGAGAGCGAAAGCTCGTCGAAGCAGCGGTTGGTAAAGATGTGGTGGCCGTAGATTTCCGTCCCCATCGCCCCGTCGAAGACGAGAATGTTCTGGCGGACGGCCTCGCCGAAGCTGTGAGCCATATCAGGTCGATCCGTCTGGAGAGGGGGTTGCCGAGGGCCGCGAAATCGGCCGATCCGCGTCGCGGCCGGTTCTCCCGTCCGGTGAAAAACCGGTCAGACCGTTCATTGTATGCCGGCGGCAGCCAGTGCGCCGAGGCCGGAAGGCGACGTGAAGCCCTGGCGGGTGCAGGAACGGACTTCCGAAGGTGGTTCGAGTTGGAGGTTTCAGGTGGGAGATTCTGAGAGCTGTAGGCCGGGTCGCGCTGCCGGCATCGTGGAACTGGCCCTGGAAGTAGCGCAGGTAGCGTGGCGTTTGAGTTTTTCAAGCCGTGGAAGCATGGGGAGAATGCAAGGCGCGTGGGCCGGGTCGCCACCTCCGCAGCCGCTTTGGGCAACCCATTTCCCCCCATCGCTAGCTGCCGCCCAGTAAAAAAAGTCCGTTCCTGCACCCAGCCCT
>CAYZWG010000654.1:0-2381 GCA_964481605.1 uncultured Planctomycetaceae bacterium | reverse complement strand
TGGTAAATCGTTTTCAAGTGCCCTTCCGGCCGAACGCTATTCGCCGGGACGGGCACATGCCCACTACAGGGGGGTGGCTGCGATTTCCTTTGCCCCAGAACAGGCCGACATTTCGAGCTATTGAACCCGAAATCCGTCCTTCAGTCCGCTGAGCAGTTCGTTTACTTGATCTGCCACTTCTTGGGGGGGTAGATCGTCTCCATCGCCGAGTTCGACCCGAACGTGGAACTTCACCGGCACATTCGTTTTCGCCTTGATGTCTAGCAACTGCGGCATCGCGTCGCCCAGGTCTTGGATCTCCGACGGCTCCAGGTCGGCACTGGCCACCAGAACCTTCGGGGGACCGCCGCCGGCTCCACCATCGCCATCGCCGCCACCGGAGGAAACCTTGATCTTGATCGATTGGGCAGCGTGGAACTCGCACGGCCACTGGTTGGAACCATCGATCAACTCCACAAACCGGCCCTGCAAGGCGGCGCCGATGACGTCCTTGACGGTCTTCCACGGCAGCGTCTCGCCAACCTTCTGGGATAGTGCGGTGGCTATCGACAGGGCATTGGTTTCGTCGTTCTGCCACGCGCCGGGAAGATTCTCCGGCAGGATTTCTGCCGCCGCAATCATGGCGGGTGGCTTGCGCAACCGAGCGGCGGGCGCGAGGACTCCGGTAGGGATAGGCTCCCTCAGTACGCTTGCCGGTCCAGACCGCAGCCAGATCACACCGCTTTCCACGGCCTCGCTAATAGCCTTGTCCACAACCTCCTGGCTGGCCTTGGGGATCTGCATTGGCTCTTCATGGCCGTCCTTTTCGACCTGAACGACGTTCGACCCGCTGAAGTACTCGGCCACTGTCTGCGCCGTGATCTCGTCGCTCGGCCACAACTGGGGCAGCCTCTCCGGTGCAAGCAGTTCCGGGGCGATGTTGCCTAGCTCTGCCACCTCGGGCAAGATTAACTCCAATGCCGGGTCGGCCAGCGCGCTATCGTCAGGCCTTGAGTACCACCACGTCCGGAACGAGCCGTCCGGTCTCGTCAGCTTCAGGACGAACGTGCCTTGCTGGCATCCATCGACAAGCGTGTCGAGGATCGCCTCTGCCTTGAGCATTTTTGGTAGATGCGGGAGTTGTGCAAACGCCCCCGAAAGGTCCTTGACGCGCCGAGAGGTCTCGCCCTGCCGCCATAGATCGTAGGGTCCGCCGGGCAGCAACGCATCGGCCGTGACCGCCGTGTCTTGAATCCGCGACCGAGTGTCCTGCTTGATCGTCGCAAAATGCTCCTCGGCACTCACTTTGATCTTGAACGCGTGAACCTGGTTCTTCTCGTTGACCGTGACCACGGTGCTATAGGCTTCGCGGATCACATTGGGAACCCGCCCTTTGGCCTTGTCGATGTTGATCGTCAGCGTCTGTAGGCGGGCAACATCCACGCTGCCCTCGCTTTCCTGCTCCTTCAGGTTCGTCTTCACCTGCTCCCAAGCGAGGTACTCACGGACGCGGGCTTGAGCCACCTCCAGACCATCCTTGGACGGGGCGACGAGAATCACGGCGTTGCGGTACACACGAGGATTGTCTGGTCCAGTGTTCTCGTCCAGGAACCGCTTGGCCAGTGGGCTCGGCTTGCCCGAGTCGCAGGCCGCATTGGGCCCCAGAATGGCATAGTGGAACTTGCCGTCGTCCTTGATGTCGTCCGGTTTTGCCGGCAAGGTATGAACGCTCACACCGGCCCCGGACGCTCCCGCGGTGAGCTTTCTGGCCCTGCCGATCTCGTCGATCAGTCGGGCCTTGACGACGTCGTCGGAAATGTGGGACGCCGCCACTGCATGCATCTGATTGAGGTTCGGACGGTTGCCCAGTCGCCACGTTCCCGGCAGTTCATCCTCGTCTGTCGTAGCGTAGAGATCGTCCAGCCAGTAGCTGGATCGCGACCACCGGATGAGCCCTTTTTCCAGTTCGATCTTGTCGGGACGTGTCGCACCGAGCAGCACTACCAGGTCCCGCGTCCTGGCGGTCTGGCCGATCGGCTGGGAATGCAGAAACGTGGCGACCACGGCCTGCTCGGCCTCCCGCGACTTCAGCCCGACCGACTCGCTCTGGATCTCCCGTGCCCGCTCCAGTTCGCCGCCGAGAATCGGTGTCCACGCCTGTTTGCGACCCTCGTGTTCTTCGGTATCGGCCACGGTGACCAACTCGCGCATCGCCTCCGACAGGTCTTCCCGGCCCGGAGCGCCCAGCAACACGGCCGGGCCGACCAGCGGGCTTTGGTCCCACTTTTCAGCCTCGCGCAGCGCCAGCGCAAAGGTCCGCAACACGCCTCGGGTTCGCTGGAAGCCGTGCATCTGCGTCCACTTGGCGTAGAGCACCTCCGTCAGGTCGGGATGGAACGGGT
>CAYZWG010000653.1:0-2388 GCA_964481605.1 uncultured Planctomycetaceae bacterium | reverse complement strand
CTCCTTGGACCGGGTTTGCCCTTCTTCGGCTCGCCGGGGCCGCTATAATGCCCACGCTACCCTCCTCCCCTTTTACCCTTTGCAGCGTCCCCGCACAAGTTGCCCGATGCACCCCATGGCCACCGACGAAACCCCGCGCGAGGCCTCGCTGGAGGCGTACTTCCTGGGCCGGATCGACCTGGAGCGCTGCCTGCGGCTCGAGCAACGCCTGGCCGAAGAGGCCGCGCTGGCCTGGGACGGGCGGGTGAGCGTCTTGTTCTGCGAACACTCCCCGATCATTACCGTCGGCCGGGGCGGGTCGGCGGCCGACCTGCCGCTGGGCGCCGGCGCGCTCCGCTCGCGCCAGGTCGAAGTCCGCTGGATCAAGCGGGGCGGGGGCACCCTGGTCCATCTGCCGGGCCAACTGGCCGTCTATCCGATCGTGCCGCTGGGACCGCTGGGATTCTCGCTCGCCGAGTATTTGCGCCGGTTGGAGCGCGGCCTGCTGCGGACGCTGGCCGGTCTGAACATCCGCGGACGGACACGCCCCGGCGGCGGGGGAATCTGGGGGCGAACCGGACAACTGGCGGCCTTCGGCGTGGCGGTTCGCGACGGCGTGGCGATGCACGGGGCGTTTCTCAACGTCTGCCCCGCGATGGGTTGGTTTCGCCTGGTCGAAACCGATCCGCGGCAGGCAACCCGAATGAGCAGCCTGCTGGCCGAACGGGGGCAACCGGTTAGAATGACTTCCGTTCGGGCCGAGTTGGTGCCGCGGCTGGCCGAGGCGTTTTCGCTGGCCCGATACCATCTGCACACCGGCCATCCCTGGCTGAGGCGGTCGGGCCAAGCCGCCCCTGGCTGAAATGAGCGAATCCATCGTCAATCATCCATCGCCGATCAACACGCGACACCCGCTGCCCCGCTGGCTGAAACGCCGCGTTCCCAAGGGCAACGCCAACCATTTCACCGCCCGGCTGATCGATGAGCTGGGGCTGGTGACGGTCTGCGACCATGCCAAGTGCCCTAACCGGATGGAGTGTTACGCCCAGAAGACGGCAACCTTCATGATCCTCGGCGACGTCTGCACGCGGCGTTGCGGGTTTTGTAGCGTGGCCCACGGCAAGACCCGCCCGATCGACCCCGGCGAGCCTGGGCGAGTGGCCCAGGCGGCGGTGCGGATGGGGCTCCGCCACGTGGTGATCACGGCCGTCACCCGCGACGACCTGGCCGACGGCGGGGCCGGCCATTTCTCCCGCTGCGTGGACGCGGTTCGCCGGGCGACGGGGGCCGTGATCGAGGTTCTGCCCAGCGATTTTGCCGGCAACGGCGAGGCGGTCGACCGGCTGGTCGACGCCCGGCCGGAGATCTACAACCACAACACGGAGACGGTGCCGCGACTCTACCGAAAGGTCCGCGCGAGGAGGTCGGACTACGGCTGGACGCTGGAGATGTTTCGGCGGATCAGGCGGCGCGACCCCGGCCTGCGGACCAAGACCGGCTTGATGCTGGGGCTGGGTGAAACGCGGCAGGAATTGCTCGACACCTTGGCCGATCTGCTGGAGGCCGGCTGCCGGATGCTTACCTTGGGGCAATACCTTCAGCCCACGCCGCGGCAGTTGCCCGTCCACCGCTACGTGCCGCCGGAGGAGTTCGACGAGTTGGGCGAGATGGCCCGGCGGATGGGATTTCGCCACGTGGCCAGCGGCCCTTTTGTCCGCTCCAGCTACCACGCCCGCAAGATGGCCCAAGCGGATGGTTGATCGGGCTTGCGCCACGCTCGGTCCCAAGCTCCAGCTTGGGAACCAGGTCGGAAGCGGATGGTTGATTGGGCTTGCGCCACGCTCGGTCCCAAGCTCCAGCTTGGGAACCAGGTCGGAAGCGGATGGTTGATTGGGCTTGCGCCACCCTCGGTCCCAAGCTCCAGCTTGGGACCGCACTCGGCGCGAAGCTCCGCTTCGACGGCGATGAACCAGGACTACGATCCAGCGGGTTCCCAAGCTGGAGCTTGGGAACCAGGTCGGAAAGCTGGAGCTTGGGAACCAGGTCGGAAAGCTGGAGCTTGGGAACCAGGTCGGAAAGCTGGAGCTTGGGAACCAGGTCGGGCGGAATCGAAACCCGAGCGACGTCAAGCAAGGAGTTTGCCGTCATGGCCCGTCAAGAGCTGCTGCTTCCCGATCTGGGGTTCCCGGCGGACGAGCCCGTGGTGGCGACGCTCTGGTTGGTGTCGCCGGGGAGCTACGTGGTCGAGGGCGATCCGATCCTGGAGGTGCTGGCCGGTAGCGCCGTGGTCGATCTACCGTCGCCGGCCAGCGGCACCCTGGCGGAAACCCTGGTGGAGGAGGAGGACCGGCTGAGCGTGGGCCAGGCGCTGGCGATCATCGAGCCGGACGAGTAAACTGGGCAGTTTCA
>CAYZWG010000652.1:0-2392 GCA_964481605.1 uncultured Planctomycetaceae bacterium | reverse complement strand
TGAGGAGGTCAACTGTTCACAGTAACTCGTGTCCAAGGTCTGGGGGGCAGCGCCCGAGCCGCATCTAGCAGTGGATGGTAATACTGTCCATTTGGTGTGGACGGATGACAGGGATGGGAATGAAGAGGTCTACTACAAACGGTCCTTGGATGAGGGCGAGTCGTGGTTGGAAGAGGAGAGAGTGAGTGCAGACGAGGCCAAGTCAATTCAGCCCTGCGTATCTGCAGCGGACAATCACGTTCACGTGATATGGAGAGATGATCGGTCGGGCACGTATGAAGTCTTGTATAGGGGCGGGTCTTTCCCGGCTTGCCCTGTGTTGTTAGATGATGTCGCCGTGGACGTGAACGTTGGCCCTTTTGGCCGTCCTACATACAGTTTTCAACAAGGCAGAAAGCGTTGGTCGGTTGTTGGAGCCAGGACTTATTTGGGCTGGTACCACGGTCTCGGCCTGGCCAGCGATTCTTGTGCTACGGGGGACGGTCTGGCGTGGTCGGATTATGATCCGCTAGAGGTCCGGCCGGAAAGGCCCCTTTTTGGCTCCGGCCATTCAAGCAGCGAGTGCGACGGTCCGGGACGGTCGTACTCGATTTATGACTCTTCTCAGCCGTTGGAATGCGGTCCTGACGGTTTGGGCTGCAGTCGGGGCCAGAGAAACGGATAGCGCGTGACGCCACAGAGAACAAAGACCTCCCGCGAGGCGGGAGGAGCCCACTACGGCGGCCACCAGCGTCAGATTGGCGACCGTGGCGGCGATGAGCAACTGGAAGAGCGTCTTGGCTCGTCCCATGTATCGTGCCTTGACGACACCCAGTTGCCGCAACCGCGCGATCCGATGCTCGACGACCTGCCGTCTTCGTTTCGCCTCCCGAAAGGCGGCCGTCTCCTGAAACTTCCGGGCCCGCCGCATCACCGCCTCCTGCGGATGCAGGGTGATCGTCCGGGGCCCCTTGCCCTTCACGCACCGCGCCCGCAACGGACAACCCCGGCACCGCTCTTCCGGGAAGTGGAACCGCTTCACCCGATACCGCCGGCCGTTGGCCTTCGCCGGCAGATTCACCCAAGTGAAGTGCCGGGTCGTGCAGCCCGCCGGGCACGTGACCCGGTCCTCCTTCCGGCCGATCCGAAACTCATCCTTGGGGATCCGTCCCTGCTTCGGCGCCGCGGGAACCGGTGCGATGATCTTGCGGCCCGACTCCGAGAACTCCCGGCGGCTCTCACCCGTGCCGTACGCACAGTCGCCCACCGTCTCGCCGACCGCCAGGCCGACGTTCTCCTCACTCTGTGCGATCAGCTCCGTCGCCGCCGCACTGTCGTGGGCGTTGCCGGGGATGACATCGACCGCCGTGATCAACTGGCTCTCTGTGTCGGCGACGACCACCCCCTTGTGACCGTCGAAGCGGCCCTTCGACGACTTGTGCCCGTGGCGCATCTCGGGATCATGGACCGAAGGGATCCGATCCTTCGCCACGCCCTGCCGGATCCGGGGCCCCTCATCGCTACGCTCGATGTCCTGCACCAGCAGTTGCAGCAGCAACTCCGCCGCCTCATCGATCCGCCGCACCGGATCACTGGCCGCATCATAGCCCGCTCGCGCTGCACGCGCATGCGTCAGCAGCCGGTCGGCGTCCTCGACAATCCCGGCCAGGACTCTCTGGCGAGACTCTTCGTCATCCCAGTCTACTTCCGCCCTCCCCTTCACACTCGACCCGAGATAGCGCCCGAGCTCATGACCGGCCGCCCACGCCTCGGGCTCCTCTCCGGCAAGAGAAGCGAGCACCCGCACGAGAGAAGCGATCCCGTCGGCCAACAGGTTGTAGGTATCCTTCACCGCCCCGCGGCCCAGGATGGCCATCGTGTCGATCGCCGCGTGCAGCTTCTTGCGATGCCGCAGAAACCCGCTGCTACGGGCCAGCTCCAGACTGCGACAGAAGATCGCGCGCGCCTTCTCATGGATCACCAACTGGGCACGGAACAACTGCAACGTGCTCTTGGCAAACGGACGGTCCGTTACCTCGCAGCCCAGGGCCACCTTCCACCGGATGTCATAATCGGCACACGCCTTCGCCTCCGCGTCGCTGACCCCTTGATACGTCTGGAGGATCAGCGCCGTGGCCAGCAGACTCGGCGGCACACTCGGTCGGCCATTGGTACGACAATAGAGATCGGCAAAATCCTCATCCCGGAACAGTCGGCCTCGTTGCGACGCCAGAAAACCGTAGAAGGAATCCGATCCCACATAATCGAGGTACAGAGCATCGCCTTCAAACAGGCCGCGTTGGTCGGAACTCTTTCCCAGCATCCGATGATCCTCCATGCGATACGGTTGGCTGCATGAAGGGTATCAGGCACACGGATGGAACGCAAGCAGACTTTTCGGCCGGACTTCTAG
>CAYZWG010000651.1:0-2397 GCA_964481605.1 uncultured Planctomycetaceae bacterium | reverse complement strand
GTTGTGGCGGGAACTTGGGAACCAGTTTTTTCGCCCTCCCCCGGCGGACGATCGCATGTTCGTTGCGAAACCTGATCACCCCGCGCCCGCGCCTTCACAGGCCGTGCTGATTACCGGCTCGTCGAGCGGGATTGGGGCGGCCTGCGCGTTGGACCTCGATCGACGCGGCTACACCGTGTTTGCCGGCGTACGGTCGCCCGCCCACGGCCGGCGGCTCCAGCAGAAGGCCACCCCGCGGCTGGTGCCGATCTTGATCGACGTCACCGATCGAAGCTTGGTCGCCGCGGCCGCCGAAAAAATCTCTTCCACGGTGGGCGAGCGGGGTTTGGCCGGGTTGGTCAACAACGCGGGCGTCCTCTACTCGGCCCCGCTGGAGTTCGTCGCCCAGGAGCAGCTTCGACGGCAGTTCGAGGTCAACGTGTTTGGGGTGGTGGCCACGACCCAAGCGATGTTGCCCAGCTTGCGCAAAGCCCGGGGGCGCATCGTCAACATCGGCTCGATCACCGGCAAGGCGGCTCCGCCCTACCTGGGCCCCTACGCCGCGTCGAAGTTCGCGTTGGAAGCGATCACCGACGTAATGCGGATGGAATTGCGAAGCTGGGGCATCCAGGTGGCCCTGATCGAGCCCGACAACGTGGTCACGCCGATCTGGGACAAATTGGAGACCGCCCCGGAAAAACAGACTCGCAAGTTGCCGCCGGAGGCGGAAGCCCTTTACGAGCAGGACTTGCTGGCGGCGCGCAAGGCGGCCTACGCCATGGGGAAGACGGGTATGCCGGTCGACCGGGTGGTGCGAGCGGTCCGCCACGCGCTTGGTGCCCGACGCCCCAAGACCCGCTATCCCATCGGTCTGCGTACCCGGCTGGCCTTTTGGGCGGCGGGTCGGGTCCCCGACCGCATCCGCGACTTTTTCATGCTCCGGCAGATGGGGATGCGGTAGCCCCCAGCCAGGACGAAGGATGAGCAATCCCGATAGTACAGACCGATTGGTTGGCGAGGCCGAGGCGATTTTTCTGCGCCGTTTCCAACGCCGGCCAAGGTGGATCGTGGCCGCCCCGGGCCGAGTCAACGTGATCGGCGAACACACCGACTACAACGGCGGCTTCGTGCTGCCGATGGCGATCGAGCGCCGCGTGGTGATGGCCGCCGATCGGCCCGCGGCAGACTCGCCACAGGACGACTCGACCGCCCGCGTGTTCAGTTCGGCCGGCGACCGGCTGGCCTCGATCGCCGTGGACGGCAACATCCGGCCCGGCAAAGTCACCTGGTCGGCCTACCTTCAGGGCGTGGTCGCCGGTTGTCTGGCTCGGGGGCTCCAACCCGGCACGTTCGAGGCGGTGGTTCACAGCGACGTGCCCCTGGGCGGAGGGCTCTCCAGCAGCGCGGCCCTGGAAGTCGCCATGGCGACCCTGGTGGAAACCATCACGGGCAAGCGACTCGAGCCGATGGAGAAGGTGCTGCTTTGCCAGCAGGCGGAGCACGAGTACGCGCGGATGCCCTGCGGGATGATGGATCAATTCAGCTCCGTGATGGGCCGGCGGGGACACCTGATGCTGCTGGATTGCCGCGCCCAGCAAGCGGAAATGGTCCCCATGCGTGACGCGGAAGTCTCCGTGCTGATCGTCAACAGCAAGGTGAAGCACGAATTGAGCGGGAGTGAATACCCCGAGCGGCGTTCGGATTGCGAGACGGTGGCCCGGCAGTTGGGGGCGGTGTCCCTGCGCGACGCCACGCTCGAGCAATTGGAAGCGGCGGGGGACCGGATCAGCGGAGCACGGTTCCGCCGCGCGCGGCACGTGATCGGCGAAATCGCCCGAACGGTCAATGCGGCCGCGGCGATTCGCCGAGGGGATTGGGCCACCGTGGGCCAATTGATGTACGCCAGCCACGCCTCGCTTCGCGACGACTACGAGGTGAGCTGCGAGGAATTGGACCTGCTGGTCGAGATGGCCCGCTCGCTGGGGCCCGAGGGCGGCGTGATCGGTTCGCGAATGACCGGCGGCGGGTTCGGCGGTTGCACGGTGAGCCTGGTCCGCACGGCCCGAGCCCAAGAGGTCCGCGAAACCCTTTGCCGGCGATATCGTGAAAAGACCGGCATCGAACCGGAGGCGTTCGTCTCCCGGCCGGCGCAAGGTGCCGAGGTGATCCGGGCCGGTTGAAAGGGAGTTCTTGGTTGCGGCCAGCACTCGGCGAGGGTCTCCTGACGCCGCCGCGGGTGCAGGAACGGACTTTTCTTACAGGGCGGCAGCTAGCGATGGGGGGCTGTGCCCGGGCGTTGGGGGGGAATGGGTTGCCCAAAGCGGCTGCAGAGAGGGCGGCCCGGCTGAAAGGCGAAGCCATCGTGTTCAAGCAGATGCCTCACGCAATCAAGACCACGTCGAGAAGAGACCGCGAAAG
>CAYZWG010000650.1:0-2401 GCA_964481605.1 uncultured Planctomycetaceae bacterium | reverse complement strand
GGAGACCCGCGCCGAGCGCTGGGAGACCCGCGCCGAGCGCCGCCGCCGAGGACGAAACCACAACAGTCCCCCGCCCACCAGCCCGGCGAGCATGGTGAGAATGCCGGGCTCCGCAGTCACGGTGATCGTGCCCGTGAAAAAGCTCGTGTCGGTGGACGTGCCGAGGTAATTCGACTGCTTGTTGACGTCGCCCGTAACGCCCATGTTGAATCCCCAGGTGCCCGGCGAAAGCCCCGACGTATCCAGCGTCACCCGGGCAAGTTTCGAGCCGGTCGCCGAAGGGATCGACATCTTGGTCCCGTCGAAGGCCCCCGCGCCGGCGATCGTGGCTGGTGGGTCCGAGAAAACCGTTTGGATGCCGGCGGAGGAAAAGAAATACCCCGGCTGGTCCAACCGGGCCTCGGTAATCAGCGGCGTGCCGGCCGGGCTGCCGACCAGCGGTATGATCTCAAACCACAGGTTCGCCCCGTTGGCCGTTTCGCCGCTGGTCGACCAGCCGACAACATCGATCGTCACCCCCGACACCGCCGGCACGAGGTGGTCGCCCGCCTTGATAAACGCCGCCCAGCCGGGCGACGCCAACCAAAGCACCATCACCGTGCTCAACACCACGCGAGGCATCGCTCACTCCAGCAGCCGATTCGCTTCCCAGCGGGTTTGTCAACGACAAGGCATACGTTGGGCGAGGGTCAGGAAACCACTGCGGTAAACATCTTCAAGGGCGGCTCAACGCTCGTGAGTTGCAACCCGAAGCGTAAGCGAGGGATTCCAGGCTGGTGATTCTTCTCCCTCGCTTACGCTTCGGGTTACGATAGTAGGGTCGGCTGTGCCGGCCGGTTGCCGCACTTCGCAGCGCCAGCCACGTTTCGGCCGGCACAGCCGGCTCTGCGGCAACTTTCGGCGGGGTCGGCAGCCCCGGGCCGAACGCTGGAGAGTTCCAGCTTGAGTCTATGGCTCGCCCAGGCTGATTGTCAACTGTTTTCTCGAAAACCGATCCCGGCCCCGCCGCCAGCCCCCTCGACAAGGTGGTTGCGGCGCCCGCCCGGTGCGTCGGGTCCCGATTCCCGTGTCGCGGTGTAGCGTGCGATCACCGGCAGGAACCTGCTTCGATCGATCGGCTTGGAGAGGTAGTCGTCACAGCCGGCTTGGCGACATTTCTGATCGTCGCCCACCATGGCGTTGGCCGTCAAGGCGATGATCGGCCCCGTGTAACCCGCCTGCCGCAGCTTTCGAGTCGCCTCGTAACCGTCCATCACCGGCATCTGCATATCCATCAAGACGAGGTCGAAGGGAGTTCCCTCTTGTTCCGCCGCCAGCGCCTTCCGGTGGGCAACTTGCCCGTTCTCCGCGATCGTCACGTCGGCCCCGGCCTTGCTCAGCACAAAGGAGATCAGCCGCTGGTTGTCCGGTCCGTCTTCGGCCAGCAGAATCCGGCAGTCGAGCCTGACGGCCATTTCCGTGGCGACCTTCTTCCTGCTTTTTCTCTGCACCACGGCCTCGGCCGGGTTGTCTACCATCTTCACGCCGTCGAGCGGTCCCGTTTCGATCGTCAGGCTGAACGTGCTTCCTCGTCCCGGGCTGCTGCTGATGGTGATGTCGCCGCCGAACATCTCGGCCAGGCGCTTGCTGATGGAGAGCCCCAGCCCCGTGCCGCCAAACTTTCGGTTGGTGGAGGAATCGGCCTGGGTAAAGGGCGTGAACAGCTTCGAGGCCTGCTCTTGGGTCATGCCGATCCCCGTGTCGATCACGTCGAATTGCAGCCACGCCGTCTTGTCGCTGCTTTGCACCAACCGGGTCACCAGCCGCACGCTTCCCGTTTCCGTAAACTTGATCGCGTTGCCCAGCAGGTTGACGAGAATCTGGCGAAGCCGAGTCGGATCGCACCGGATCGACTCGGGAATCGAGCCCACGTATTCGATTTCCAGGGGAAGGTTCTTGGCCTCGGCGCGAACCCGCATCAGCGAGGCGACCTCGGCCACCACGTGGGCGGGCGAACATCCGCTTCGATCCACTTCCAGCTTCCCGGCCTCGATCTTGGAGAGGTCGAGGATATCGTTGATCAACTCCAGCAGGTACCGGCCGTTGCGCTGGATCGTGTGCGCGGCCGCCTGGTCCGCCTCCTTTTCAAGACTCCCCAGCAGCACGTCGCAGAATCCCAGGATGGCGGTCATGGGAGTACGGATTTCGTGGCTCATGTTGGCCAGGAATTCGCTCTTGGCCCGGTTGGCCGTCTCGGCCGCCTTGCTGAACTCCAGCAAGGCTTCGTTGGCCGATTCCAGGGCGGCGGCCGTATCCATCAACTGCTGCTCGGTCTTCTTCTGCTTGGAAATGTCGACAAACGCCTCCCCCAGGACCTCTTCCTCGTCCAGGGTGACCGGCACCACCGTCTTGAGAATCGAAA
>CAYZWG010000649.1:0-2403 GCA_964481605.1 uncultured Planctomycetaceae bacterium | reverse complement strand
CAACGAGATCGACCTGGATTTCGTCGACCGCTGCGTGGACGACCTGGGCGGCAAGCCCGAGGCCGTGATTCCCATCCTCCAGGCAATCCAGGAGCATTATCGCTTTCTCCCCCGGGAGGCGATGGAGCGGGTTTGCCAACGAACGGAGATCACGCCGGCGGCGATTACCGGGGTGTCGACCTTCTACACCCAGTTCCGCCACCGCCCCGTGGGTGAGCATATCGTCCACGTCTGCCACGGCACCGCCTGCCACGTGAAGGGCTCCGCCCTGGTGCAAGACGCGGTGGAGTATCAACTGGGTATCTCCAGCAACGGCCAGGACACCGACGCCGAGGGACTTTTCACCGTTCAAAAGGTGGCCTGCCTGGGCTGCTGCACGCTGGCTCCCGTGGTGCAGATCGACCACACCCCCTACGGCCACGTCACGCCCGCCCGGGTGCCGGAGATTCTCGACGACTTTCTCCAGCGAAAGGCGGCCGGCGAGATTCAGATTCGCCCCAACGGGGTCCCCGCGGAAAAACCCGTGGGAGAAATCCGCATCGGCATGGGGTCCTGTTGCGTGGCCCAGGGTTCGGGAAATGTCTACCAGTCGATCGGCGCGGCCCTCGACCGGTCGGGAACCGGCGCCGTGGTGAAGCGCGTCGGCTGCGTGGGCATGTGCCATCAGACCCCCATGCTGGAGATCGTGCTGCCCGAGGGACGTTCCAAGTTCTTTGCCAAGGTCGGCCCGGAAGACGCCCGCGCCATCGTGCTCAAATACTTTCGCCCCAAGGGAATCGCCCGGCGAATCGGCTACACGGTGACCAGTCTGCTCGATCACCTGTTGACCGACGAGGTGGTCGACCCGGTGCGGGCGCACGGGCTCGACGTGGAGACGGGGCCGGCCTGCGCGTTTTTGAGCCGCCAGGTCCACCTGGCCACCGAGCAGGTCTCCACCGCGGACCCCACCGACCTGGACGAATACCTCCGCCACGACGGCTTCCGAGCGTTGCGGCGGGCCCTCACCGAGCTCCGCCCCGAGCAACTC
Organism: uncultured Planctomycetaceae bacterium; assembly: GCA_964481605.1. Lineage (GTDB taxonomy): Bacteria > Planctomycetota > Planctomycetia > Pirellulales > Thermoguttaceae > CAYZWG01. The sequence continues at coordinate 1,376 of CAYZWG010000649.1, read as the reverse complement.
ATCGAAGAGGTCCGCGCCAGCGGCCTCCGCGGTCGGGGTGGGGCGGGCTTTCCCTCGGCGGTCAAGTGGTCCCGCGTGCGGGAAGCCCAGGGCCCGAAGAAATACATCATCTGCAACGGCGACGAGGGGGACCCCGGGGCGTTCATGGACCGCATGTTGCTGGAGTCGTGCCCCTACCGAATCATCGAAGGAATGGCCATCGCGGCAAGGACGGTGGGTGCCGACGAAGGCTATTTCTACATCCGGGCCGAGTATCCCCTGGCGGTCCGGCGTATCCGCGAAGCGCTGGAGAAATGCCGGCGGCGAGGACTGTTGGGCGACGACGTGCTGGGAAGCGGATTCCGATTCCGGCTGACGGTGAAGGAAGGCGCGGGGGCCTTCGTTTGTGGAGAAGAAACGGCGCTTCTGGCCTCGATCGAGGGCCGGCGGGGGATGCCCCGGCTGCGGCCGCCCTATCCAGCCGATCGCGGACTGCACGGCAAGCCCACCCTGGTCAACAACGTGGAGACCTACGCCCTGGTGCCCTGGATCTTTCGCCACGGGGCCCAGCAGTTCGCCGCCCTGGGAACCGAAAAGAGCAAGGGCACCAAGGTCTTCGCCCTGGCCGGCAAGATTCGCCGCGGCGGACTGATCGAGGTCCCCATGGGTATCACCATCCGCGAAATCGTCGACCAGATCGGCGGCGGCGTGGCCGGTGGCCGACAGTTCAAGGCCGTCCAGGTGGGCGGGCCGTCGGGCGGATGCGTCCCCGCCGAATTGGCCGATACGCCCGTCGACTACGAAGCACTGGCCGAGGTCGGCGCGATCATGGGTTCCGGCGGACTGGTCGTGCTCGACGAGAACGACTGCATGGTCGATATCGCCCGCTATTTCCTCCGCTTTACCCAGGATCAGTCGTGCGGCAAGTGTACCCTCTGCCGCATCGGCACGCGGCGGATGCTCGACATCCTCGACCGCATCTGCTCGGGCAAGGGCAAGAAGGGCGACCTGGAAGAGCTCGAGGACCTCTCTCGCGCGGTCCGCGCCGGCAGCATTTGTGGGCTGGGCAAGACGGCCCCCAACCCCGTGCTCTCCACCCTCCGCTATTTCCGCCCGGAGTACGAAGCCCACCTGGCGGGTCGCTGCCCGGCCCGGCGGTGCGTGGACTTGATCCACTACAAGATCAACGATCAGTGCATCGGCTGCACGCTCTGCGCGCAGCACTGCCCTGTCAACGCCATCCCCACCACGCCCTACCAGAAACACACCATCGACGACGACACTTGCACCCGCTGCGACACCTGCCGCCAGGTGTGTCCCACGGGCGCGGTCTTCGTCGAGTAGTTGGACAGCGCCACTTGGCGGAGGTTGAAGAACGTAAAGCGTTGGGATTTTAG
>CAYZWG010000648.1:0-2412 GCA_964481605.1 uncultured Planctomycetaceae bacterium | reverse complement strand
GGAGCCTCGCCCTCCCAAAACAAATCCGGGAGGAACGCCCTGCTGCCGCAACCCCAAGTTTTCAACACCCCACCGTCAGTCTCCCTCTCCTTTTTTTCCCTCCGCCGTCGTGATCCATCGGCCGGCCAGGTGCGCGCCCGCTACCCCCACCAGCAGCATCGCCCCCAGGCTGCCGGCCGCATACCAGCGGCTGGCGTCGTCCCAGTAGCCCTTCAGCCCCAGGCCCAGAAACGCCAGACCGGCGCCCAGGTTCAACCACCACAGCCACCCCGGCAACCGCAAACCGGGGGGAAGAAACCGCCGGTCCATCCACAAGTTCAGCAAGCAGAATATCCCGCAACCGAGCACCCCGGTAAAAAGATTGGCGGGCGTCAAAATCGCCAACAGCAGGCGCGGTTTGCCCGTGGCCCCGGTCGCTTGGTAGACAAACAGCCATGCCAGAATCGCGTAGGCGCCCCCCGCGCACCAGGCCACGCTGATTCGCTTGATGCGACGGGCGTGGCGGAGGGCAAATTCGCGGCTGACCGCCAGGGCCATTTCGTGGACGATGCTGCAGGCCACTTCCAGCGTGCCGTAGAGCGTTCCCAGCATGGTCAACAGCGCCCCCGCCACGTAGAGCGGCAGCAACCAGGGATGAATGCTGGTGACGAACACCGACTGCAAGTTGAGCAGGTTGTTCTCGTCGGGAATCTTGTGCCCCGGGCCGAGGAGGATTGCTCCCGAGGCGACGAACACGGCGCTGAAGGCGACCACCACGAAAAAGCTGATCGTGCAATCGACCAGTGGAGCGCGAACCCAGCGGCGAACCGGATGGTCCGGATCGGCGGCGATTTCGGCCAGTCGCCGGCCCGAGGCCGGACCCTGGTCCGCCTGGCCCCAGGCCTTGTCGCGGACAAACGAGGTGTAGGCCAGGTAGTCGAACCCCGCCCCGCCGATCACGCCCACGTAGCGTGTCGTCTCGACCCACACCGGCTGGGCGGCAATCCGAGGATACGCCCCGCCCAACCAGGGCGGATAGGCAAGAGGCCGCGGAACGACCGCACCCTGCAAAAGCGCCAGCCAGTCCGGATGGTAAAGAACCAGCGTCACGCCCGCGCAAAAGACCATCGCGGCCACGATCATCAGTTGGATGCGTTCCAGCGTGGAGTAACCACCCAGCGCGGAAATCGCCACCACCACCGCCAGGATCGCCGCGCCCCAAAGGTAATCCACGCCGCCGCCCAGCATTCCGCCGGTTCCCGTTGCCCAGGCGGTGAGGTTGCCCAGCACGCCGGCGTGGAAACTGACCCAGATGGGGATGCACACGGCCGCGATCAGCAACAGCACCAACGGCAACCAGCCGCGCGGGCCCGGCAGATCAAACATCCGCTGGTAGGGATGCACTCCGGTCAGCACGAGGTGGCGCGACAAGGCCACCACCAGTCCCCACTTCAAGGCCGAGATCAGCACGAACAGAAAGAGGATGCGGTATCCGAAGATCGCCCCGCCCCGGCTGGAAAAAATCAACTCGCCGGTGCCGATCGTGAGCGAGGCAATGATCGCGCCGGGGCCGAAGACCGTCAGCCACTCCAGCATGTTGCCCGGCAATACGGCCGAGCGACTCGCGCCGCCGCCGGCAGTGGCTTCGTCCATCGTCGAGCCCGGGTGGGGTCAATCATCGGCCATTGCCACGGCACACTCCGTCCGCGGCCCGTCCAACCAAGAGCCCCATTGTAGCCCGCGGGACGCGTGCTTGCACGCACGCGGCATTGGAAAAAACACACCGGCCCTACGGCGACTCGCCGCGCAGAACCCGCGCCTGCCGCACTAGGTCGACGAACTCCCGCCGCAGTCCGATGGGGTCGCTGCCGGTGGCCCCGGCGGCAAACTCCTCCACCGCCGCAAGGGTCAGGTCGCCCGTATACTGCGAGCCCCGCAGCAGCATGGCCAGCGCCGCCACCGAGGCGGCAAAGCGGAAATCGTCGCTCGCCTGGCCGAACCGCTTGCCGGCATCCTTCAGGTGAAACTCCAACAGCCGGCTGCGGTTCTCCTGGGGCAGCTTGTAGCGGAGCTTGAGCGTCAACAGCGCGGTGCCCGGGCCGTGTCCGTCGCTCGTCGTCTTTCCACCCTGGGGCACGACTTCGTAGAGCGCGGTCGCCGTGTGGCCGGCGCCGATTTCGCCCGCGTCCTTGGTGTCGTCGTCAAAGTCCTCGGCCGCCATCAACCGGTTCTCGTAGCCGATCAAGCGGTAGGCCGCCACCTCGGCCGGATTGAACTCGACCTGGACCTTGACGTCCTTGGCGATCGTCACCAGGCTGCCGGAGGCCTGCTCGACCAACAGCCGCCGCGCCTCCCGAAGGCTGTCCACATAGGCATAGACGCCGCCCCCCTGGTCGGCCAGCTTTTCCAGCTTGGCGTCCTTGAGGTTGCCCG
>CAYZWG010000647.1:0-2420 GCA_964481605.1 uncultured Planctomycetaceae bacterium | reverse complement strand
TTGCCAGCACCAGCGCCCCGCGGCTCCAGGCCTCGATGCAAGCGAGCGAGGTTCCCTCGGTGGAGAGGCTGGGAATCACCACCAGCGAGTCTTCCGAGTAGGCCTCCATGCGGCGCTCAAACGGCAGGCGATAGAATCGCACCCGCGCCAGACCGGCAAAAGCCCGCCGCAAATAGTCTTCGTCCGGACCGGACCCGACGAGGTGGATCTCGCCGTCCCATCCCTCTCCCAGCAGCGGCCTGACCGCCTGGGCGAAAAGGCGCGTGCCCCGGTGACGCTCAAACCGCCGGCAAAAGACGATTCTGCGAATGCTCGACGTTATTTCGGGCGGAGTAGAAGGCTCGGGGGCAAAATTCGGAATGTAGTGAATCCTTTCCCACGGCAAGGGCGAGTGGATGCAGGCGGCCATGGTGGGAAACGCCAGGTCCACGCAAACCAGCCGGGAAAACCGATGGACTGCGGATGCGCCACGCCACGAGCGGAACAGGTTGACCGCACGGGGGGCAATCTTGCTCAGCCGCGGCGTGCTGGCCGCCGGCCGATCCCAGTAAATCCCATGCTGAATCCCGATCGATCTGGGGCCCAACCGCCTGGGTGCCCCGTGCGCGTTGGCGGCAATCTGGATGCAGCCGGGATCGTCCAGCCCCAGCCGCCGCGCCCAGCCGCCGGCAACGCCCGCCTTCCAGTCGTCTGGGCGCAAGGCTTCCACGCGAACGCCGCCAATTTCCATGCTGCCGGCTCGGCGCCCGGAGGCCGCGATCCGCGCTGCCCCGCCCGCCGCTTGAAAAACGCGAGCCAACTCCAGCACGTACGTTTGCACGCCGCCGATGCGAGGGCTGCCGTCTGGATCGAAGAATGTTGAATCCCAGATCACCACTTTCACCAATCCAACCCCCCTTCATCTGGAACAGACGCCGTGCCGCGGGTCCCCGGTTTCATGTCCCTCATCCTGCCCAGCGTTCGGCGCGGGTCTCCTGACCCCGTCGGCCGCGCCCATCCTGTCCTCCCGCTTCGGTCTCAGCGTCACCAACCGCCCCGCACAAGCTCGTCAGATCGGCCAGCAGCGGGCCCACCTGGCGGCTCAACGACTCCTGGGTATAAACCGACTGAACCAGGCTCCGGGCAGATCGTCCGATTTCGGCCGCCAACTCGGGCCTGGCCACGAGATCGGCAATCCTCCGGGCCATCTTCGGCCAGTCGTCGGCAACGAAAAAGTGTTCGCCGGCCACGCCTTCCACACCCTCGATGCCGGTCTCCGTGGCAACCAGCGCGCGGGCAGCCGACATGGCGACCACGCTTTTCAGCTTGATGCCCGCCCCGATCCGTTGAGGGTTCACGAAGATCGAACCGCGGGCCAGCAGGTGGCGGTCGTCGTCCACGAACCCCAGGCCTTGAATGGCCCGGCTCTTTTCCGTGAAAACCTCGGTTCCCCGGCCACCCAGAACGAGCCGGGCCCGTGGTGCCCGGGCGCGAACCAGCGGCCAGCAATGCTCCACGAAGCCACGCAATCCGGCACCTTTGCGAAGGTCGCTGCTGCCCAGGTGCACCACCGTGTGGGGATCGCCTGGCGGCACCTCGCGATAGCGGTCCGTGTCGACACGAACGCCGAACACCCCGTCCACCGTCAGCCCCAGCCGCCTGCGATATTCGAAAGCGTCTTGCGCGGTGATGGCCCACGCCAGGTCGGCCGAGCGGAGCGTGGCACGCTCAAAACGGCGAATCTTGCTCAACTCGATCCGCCATGCAAGCCGCCGCGGCAGCGAGCCGCGCGATTGGAGGCCCGCGAAACCTTTCACCAGAATATTGAGACTCCGTACCGCCTGCGGAACCTCCGCACAATCGCGGCGAACACGGGGAAGAAAACAGGCGGCGGGAAGGTCCTCGTAAATCACCACGAGCCGATGATTTCGCCGGTGGGCGTCCTTCCTGATCCGCTTCCAGTGGACGGCAAACTCGCCGGCCGCCGCGCCAAAGCGGACCGTGATGGCAGGGTCCCGGCTGGCCAGGCTCCGCAAAAACCGCAGCCATTTTGGCCCCCGCACCAAGGGCAGCGCGATCCACTCGATGTTCTCCCCCAGCCACGGCCGGCAACCTTCCGCATCAAAGGGAGAAGGACCAATAAAATGCACCCGCGAAAAGTGCTTCAGGTACTCGCGAAGCGATGCCGCCACGGCGATGCCGTAGCCCGTATCCTCGATCGGCCAACAGCCGGATACCACGACCACTTCCACCGGTAGCAAAGGGTCTTTTGTCGCTCTTCCGATCATGGCGGCCTTTCCGAGCAAGACTCGAGCAAAACATGCGGATGCCGACGAACACGATTCCTTGGCCACGCCACGGGCAAACATCCAACGCCACCCCGGGTGCTCCCTCGCTGCCTTCAGCGTTTGGCGCGGGTCTTCAGCGTTCGGCGCGGGTCT
>CAYZWG010000646.1:0-2421 GCA_964481605.1 uncultured Planctomycetaceae bacterium | reverse complement strand
GCAAGATCGACTCCACCACGTCGACCCGGGCCGGTGCCGGCGGCTGGGCGGGTTCCGTCGCAGCGGGCGCGGCCGGCGCCGGCAGGTCCCCGGGATTCCCGTCGGAATCGGCCACCTGGGTTGCTGCCGGCGCTGGGATGCCACCCTCGGGCGGGCCGACCGCCGGCGGGGGGCTGCCCCCTTCGGCAGGCTCGGACGGCCCGGTGGCGAGGCTCGCCATCCACTCCCTCATGGCGGAGCGTTGTTCGTCGGTGAGTATCGCGGAGATACGACGTTCTACCTCGGCCTTGACCGCTTCGGTCGAAGTCGGCTCGCCGGGGTGGACCATTTCGTGGATGCCGCGAAGAATCTCGCCGATCTGCTGCCGTTGCTCGTCGGAGAGCTTCAGTCGCTGGGCCACCTGGGGATCGAGCAGGGCCGCGGGGCCCAGTTTTCGCAGGTGGAGGCGACGAAGCCCGTCCCGCTGCCGGTCGGTAAGGACTTGCAGTGCCAGGTGTTCCGACTTGCGGCGGAATGCGTCCAGTTTCTCGCGCCGCCCGTCCGGGGAGAGATCGGCCAGCTCCGATTTCCCCTGCTCGGCCCGATACATCCGCTCCACCACGATCTGGCGCAGCCGGGCTCGCTGCTGGTCGCTGAGATCGAGTTTCCGAGCGACGTCGTCGTCCAGGGTCATGGCGGCCATGCCCAAGACCTCGGGTTGCAGGCGAATGGCCTGGGGCTGGCCCCGGCACGTGGACCACGCCACGACTGTCAGCAGGACGGCCCCCGAGAGCGGGGCGGCACGACGCAAATTGGGTAACACTTGGGCTGCTCCATCCGTTTTTTCTGCCTATTTTCCCATATTAGTTACCCAACCCTAAACGGACCAAAAAGTTTCCGCGAAACACCAAGAAACCCGGAAAAAGCGGTGTTTCTTGGTTCGGTCCTGCGGAAATGGAGGCCTCCAGGAGGCCGCCCCCGGCGGGCCTCGTGACCCGCGGGTGGCCCCGATATCTCTGCTATCGGGGAGCCGCAGTGGAACGTATGGCCCGGCGCAAAAAATGTGCCACACTAGCCCGAAGCGCCAGCGAGGGAAGAAAACGCACGAATGGCGTCTCTCGCTGGCGCTTCGGCTAATGTGGCCAAATCGCGAAACGTTGCAGTTTTTTTCGGACGGGCCATAGGATTCAACTCCAACTAAGGTTGCGGGTTGAATCTCACGGCCGTCTGCAGCGTCACGGGCCCGAGCAGGCCCGACGGCTGCAGGGGATCGTCTTTCTTCCACAGCCGCCAACTGGTGAAGGTGAAGCGGCCGGTGGGACTGGGCTTGCCTTCGATCAGCCAGTCGGGCCAACGCTTGAGCGTGCCGTTGGGATTACGGTCGCTGTCCTCGGGGAGTTGTTCGTCGCCGATCTGCCGGTTGATCCAGAGATTGACGACATCAATTTCCAGCGTGTTCTCGCCCGCCTTGGCCGCGTCGGTCAGGTCCACCCGGTACGGCGGTTTCCAGAGGACCCCGAGGTCCTTGCCATTGAGTTTCACCTGGGCCATCACGGCGACGTTGCCCAGATCGAGGTAGACTCGCCCGGGACCCGCCGTCGGTGAACCCCCTTCCGTGGAAGCGCGCTCGATGGCAGGATCGAGGTGGAGGGTCTTGCGGTAGACCGCCGTCCCGCTGTAGAAGCGGATGCCGTCCTCGGGGCGTTTCGACCAGTCTTCCAGCTTGTCGAACGTGACCTTCTCCGGCCCGCCCCACCGCGGATCGAAGCCGACTTCCCACGGTCCGCTGATCTCCACCGGCGCGGGCAGGTCGGCCACTTTGATCTGGCGGCTCCGCCCGTCGGCGGTGGTGAGCACGTACGTGCCCGGTTGGTGGATCTCGCCCCGCACCAGGTCCACTACGGGTTCGTCGCCGGCGGCAGCGGGATTCGGCACCGCCTTTGCCAGTTCCGCGATCTCGGCCCCACCCAGCGCATGGTCGAACTGCCGCAGCCCGGCCCGTTGTCCTTGGAAGGGGGCCACCGGCCTGGTATGCGGAACGCGCACGCCGGGGTGCACGACGAACCGGCTCTTCAATCCGGTTCGCACGAGCTTGCCGCCCACATATAGGCTGGGTACGCCGTCGCGATAGACCACCGCCACGTGCGTCCAGCCGGTGATCGGCGCGGGATAGACCAGCACCGCGGGGAAGTGATCGGCGCCGTGCTCGTGAACACAAATACCGTTGCGTCCCACGGCGAATCCCACACCGGCATCCCCCTCGCCCCAAACCTCGTGGCCGGGCGGCGGAAAGAGCACGTCGTTCCGCCCGGCCGTGTAAGCGGTGACTCCCTCGCTGCTCTCCGGCGGCAAGAGCGTGTCCGCGTCGGGCTTGACCCAGGCCACGATGGTGAAGCTGTTGGTAATCGCGCGGGCGTCCGGCCAAGTCGCCGGCGGATCGAG
>CAYZWG010000645.1:0-2422 GCA_964481605.1 uncultured Planctomycetaceae bacterium | reverse complement strand
CTAGCGGAAGTTCATGTCGCAGCTTAATCCTCCCGCCGCGGGAAGATACGTGTGCCGCACGTAGTCGGCCACCATTCGATCGGCACTGAATCGCCAGGCCAGCGAGTTGATGGAGTTCATCATCCGCTTGATCCACTGGCGTGGCAGGCCGTCGATATCGTGATCGTAGTAGAGCGGAATGACCTCGTTCTCCAGGGTCTGGAAGAGCGATTCCGCGTCGCGGGTGTCGGTCACGGCAACGTCCACGTGGCTGGTTCCCTTGCCAATGGCGAACCCATTGCAACCGTCGTAGGCTTCGGCCCACCACCCGTCCAGTACGGAGAGGTTGAGGGCACCGTTGAGCACGGCCTTCTGGCCGCTGGTGCCGGAGGCTTCCAGCGGCCGCCTGGGGTTGTTCAACCACACGTCCACGCCTTGGACCAAGTGCCGGCAGACGTTGATATCGTAGTCTTCCACGAACGCCACCCGGCCCGCGAACCGCGGATCGTGCCGCAAGTTGGCGATCTGCTTAATCAGTTCTTTGCCCGGATTGTCGGCCGGATGCGCCTTGCCCGAAAAAATCATCTGCAACGGCCGCTGGGGATCGTTGACCAGCTTGGCGAGCCGCTCCGGGTCGGTGAGCATGATCGTCGCCCGTTTGTAGGTGGCAAAACGGCGGGCGAAGCCGATCGTCAGCACGTTGGGATCGAGCATGTTGCGGGCCGCGTCCACCGCCTCCTCGCTCTCTCCGCGGCGGCGGCACTGCCGGCTCACTCGACGCCGCACAAAGGTCAACAGCAGGTTCTTCAGGGTATAGTGGGTTTCCCACAGCTCCCCCGGATCGACGTCGTGGATCGCCTGCCATACCTCGGGCTCTCCCATGCGGGCGAACCAGTCGGGGGGGAAATGGCGATCGTAGAGTTGCTGCATCTGCCAGGCGAGCCAACTGGGAATGTGGACGCCGTTGGTGATGTGGCCGATGGGGATTTCCTCTTCCACTCGCCAGGGCCAAAGATGGGCCCACATCCGCCGCGACACGTGGCCGTGCAGAGAGCTCACCGCGTTGGCCCTCCGCGAGAGCTTCAGGCCCAGCACCGTCATGCAGAAAGGTTCCTGCTCATTCTTGGGCTCGACCCGGCCCAACCCCATCAACTGCTCGAAAGAAATCCCCAACTCGTCCCGCAAAGGGCCCAGGTGCTCCTCGATCAGCCCCCCGTCGAAACGATCGTGACCTGCCGGAACGGGCGTGTGGGTGGTGAAAACGGTGTGTTGAGCCACGTCGCGCAGGGCGTCGTCGAAACTCATCCCGTCTTCTTTCATTCGCTCGCGGATGGCCTCCAGCGTGGCAAACACGCTGTGCCCTTCGTTGAGGTGATACACGCCGGGGCTGATCCCCAAGGCCTTCAAGGCCCGAACGCCGCCCACCCCGGCGACCAACTCCTGACGGACGCGGGTGCGGTTGTCGCCGCCGTACAGGCGGCTGGTCAACTCGCGATCCTCGGGGCTGTTGCCCTCCACGTCGCAGTCCAACACGTAGAGATTCACCCGGCCCACTCGGATCAGGTGGACCTTGGCCAGCAGCTTGCCGGCTCGCGTGTCGATCTCGACGGTGATCGGCTTGCCGTCGGGGCCAAGGGCCGGCTCGATGGGGAGGTTCTCGATCTTCGTATCCAGATATTCCTCCTGCTGCCAGCCCGACTCGTCCAGGTACTGCTTAAAATAGCCCTGGTCGTAGAAGAGCCCGATCGCCACCAGGGGTACCCCCAGGCCGCTGGCACTCTTGATATGGTCGCCCGAGAGCACGCCCAGGCCGCCCGAGTAGATCGGCATCGACTCGTGGACCCCGAACTCGAGCGAGAAATAGGCGACCGGCTTGGAGCCCAGCACGCCGGTGTGGGTCCTGGCCCAGGTGGGGGTCTCGCCCGCATACTCCTTCAGCCGCCGATAGGCATGGTTGATTCGGCTGAACAGGACCAACTCGGCGGCCCGCATTTCCAGCCGTTCGGGCGTGAACTCGCGGAGCAGGGCAATCGGGTTGTGGTCCAACTGCCGCCAACGGATGGGGTCCAGATCGCGGAACAAGTTGACCACTTCCGGTTGCCAGCTCCACCACAGGTTGCGAGCCAGCGCCATGCACTTCTCGTATAGTGTTTCCGCCGTAAGCCCTGTTCCTGCCGAGAGTTTCGTCATTCGCTGGGTAGCCGTATCGGTTGGATTCATGCGCGTCCCCCGCCTTGAAATCAAGCCGTATCTTTACGGGGATGAGATTATATCGGCCCAACCGGAGGTTGACGAGCCCAAACGGCCGCCCGGTGGACCTCCGGGTGCAGGAACAGACTTCCGGAGGTTGTTCGAGGTGGCGGTTTCAAGTGGGAGGTTTTGAGAGCTTGTAGGCCGGGTCGCGCTGCCGGCATCGTAGAACTGGCTCTTCGTGTTCTTCGCG
>CAYZWG010000644.1:0-2428 GCA_964481605.1 uncultured Planctomycetaceae bacterium | reverse complement strand
CAACGAGGAGGCGGCGCGGCTGTTAGAGCGCTCGGGCGACCGGCTCCGCTGGGTCTGCCTGGCCCATCTCTCCGAGGAGAACAATTGCCCCCAGGTCGCCTTGCGGACCCACCAGGGCATCCTCGGCGACCGCTGGCCCATCCACGTCGCCGGCCGCCACGCGGCCAGTCCGCTGCTGGAAGTTTGAGCCCGGCCGGGTGTGCGCGAGCGAACTGGGTTGTAAGGGGCCACAGACCCCCTAAAATGTTTCTGGCCGTCACGGATGTTGGGGAGAGTCAGTGGCCAAGGAGAATCCCCACCGGGTGTTGCCCCGGCCGGGCGACGGCATTGGTTCATTCATCTCCCGGGGACGTAGCTCAATTGGGAGAGCACGGGCTTTGCAAGCCCGGGGTTGGCGGTTCGAGCCCGCTCGTCTCCACTTGTGCAGGTTGGGCCAGACTGGGGCGGGTCGGGCAGTGATGTTTTCCTTGGCTGCCTGCCGTTGGCGGCGGCGATCAGCTCAGCCTTGGCCGGCCGCCTGCACGACCTTGTCCAGCGCCTCGACGAAGAAGAACTCGCCCCACATCACCGACTCGTCGACGCCGAGGTTCTTGCGGGTGTGGTAGACGCCGTGCTTGAGGATGCCCTCCCAGCCTTCTGTGCCGACGGCCAGGTACTCCGGATCGACCAGTGCGTCGAGCATCACCAGGGCCGTGTTGTGGTAGGCGATGGCCCGGTCGGGCGAGGTGGTCTGCTGGGCAAGATCGAGCAGCCCGCTGGCGGCAATGGCGGCGGCCGAGCTGTCTTTTTGCGGTCCCCAGGGGAGCGGCGCCTGGAGATCGGCGTCGAAGTCCCAGTAGGGCACCTTGTCCGCCGGCAGGTTGGCGATCCAATACTCGGCGTTCCGCTGGGCCACCTGGAGAAACTCGTCCAGGCCGGTCAGCGCATGGACCTTGCTGAAACCATACATCGACCAGGCCAGCCCGCGGGCCCAGCAGCTCTCGGGGCGCAGGCCCTGGTGAGTGCTCTGCCGCAGAAATTCGCCCGTGGCCAGGTCGAAGAGGCCCTCGTGGGCGGTGGAGCCGTCGGGGCGCACCAGCCGGTCGCGGGTGGTGCGGCAGTGGGCCAGGCCGATCCGCCTCCACTGCTCGTTGTTGGCTTGCCGGGCGGCGTAGAAGACCAGCGGCACGTTCATCATGATGTCGATAAACAGCGAGTCCAGCCCGACGAACGAGCAGAGATACCCTCCCGGTTCGATAAACCGTTTGGCCAGCGTCTTGCCCGCCTGGACGAGCACGTCGAGGAGTTCTTGCCGGCCGGTCAATTCGTACCAGGGCAAATAAGTATTGAGGAAGATGAAGCCCAGGTCATGGACGTTGCGGTCCAGTTGGCGAGGCTCCAGCAGCTTGCTATAGTGTTCGGCACGCCGCCGCCACTGGGGGTCGCCGTCGCGGCGGTGGAACGTCCACATCATGCCGGCCAGGAAACCGCCGGTCCAATCGGTCCAGAGTTCTCCCTCGTGGTGCCAGTGTCCGGCGCGGGTGTAGATGGGGAATTCGTGCGGATGCCGGCCGATCAAGGCGGCCACTTGACGCTGGGCGAAGTCGAGGGCCGCGTGGTAACGAGCGATTCTTTCGGCCGACATCAATGCTCATCTCCCTTTCGCGCGATCGAGTTGAGAACGCGGCTCGGTCCGCTCGCCACGGCCGGAGGCCGTCGAGCATTGCCCCTTGATCGTATCGCCGACAAGAAGCGGGGTAAACCACCGGGCAGATTGCAAAACGGCCGCAAGTCCTTCACAATGCCCAAGGAGGCTTTTCCGCTGCCTGTCCGCTGATCCGTCTGCCCGCTGCCGACTGCCATGCTGCACATCGTCCTTTACCAGGCCGAGATTCCCCACAACACCGGGGCGGTGGGACGTACCTGTGTGGCCCTGGGCGCCACCTTGTGGCTGGTGCGACCGCTGGGGTTTCAACTCAGCCATCGCCACCTGAAGCGTGCCGGGCTGGACTATTGGCAGCATCTGGATTGGCATGTGGTGGACGACTGGCCGGCCTTGCGGAAGCGGCTGGACGGCCACCGATTCTGGTTCTTTTCCAAAACGGCCGAGACGCTTTACACCGACGTCGGATACCAGGCGGGGGACGTGCTGGTGTTCGGCAGCGAATCGCAAGGGCTGCCGCGATCCCTGCTGGACGGCCACCGCGAGCAAACGTTGCGGATTCCCATCCGTCCCCAGGCGCGAAGTCTGAACCTTTCGGTGAGCGTGGGCGTGATCGCCTTCGAGGCCCGGCGCCAGATGGCTGCCCGTCAGAAAGGGGGTTGGAACGATTTTCCCGTTGCGGTGTGCGAGGACCGGTGCGAAAGCAGAGAAGTAGGGGAAGGATACTTCTGACTGGACTTTTGCAGAATGGCGACACGAGGTCCCCTCTCCCTCCGGGAGAGGGTT
>CAYZWG010000643.1:0-2431 GCA_964481605.1 uncultured Planctomycetaceae bacterium | reverse complement strand
GCGCAGGTAGCGTGGCGTTTGAGTTTTTCAAGCCGTGGAAGCATGGGGAGAATGCAAGGCGCGTGGGCCGGGTCGCCACCTCCGCAGCCGCTTTGGGCAACCCATTTCCCCCCATCGCTAGCTGCCGCCCAGTAAAAAAAGTCCGTTCCTGCACCCTGCCGCGTCCGCAAAGGGCCGCTTCCAGCCGGCGGTTTTTCTCGCCCTCCACCCCTTGCCGGGCCGGGCCGACCGGCTCTAATAAACGTCCGCGTCCTGCCGGGAGACTGGCCGAGACAAGAAGCGTCCCATGAGCACTGCCCAACCAATCCATTACGAGTTGGTGGCTCCCCGGCAAATCGTTTTTGGCTGGGGACGCCGCCGTGAGGTGGGCGGGCTGGCGCGAAGACTGGGCCGCCGCGCCTGGATCGTCTGCGGCTCGCGAACCCTGGCCGGCCGGGGCCTGATCGACGAGATCGCCGCCGAGTTGAAGACCGCCGGTGTCGAGGTTCTGCCCACCGAGGTGATTTCGCGCGAGCCGGAAGTCGCCGACGTCGACCGGCTCGCCAGCATGGTGCGGGCGGGGCTGAACCCGGCCGATGATTTTCTCCTGGCGATCGGCGGTGGGGCGGCCATCGACCTGGCCAAGGCCGCCAGCGCCATGGCCACCAACGACCAGAGTCCCACCATCCGGGATTACCTGGAGGGGGTGGGGCGAGGACTGGCCCTCGTCCGCGATCCGATCCCCGTATTGGCCATGCCCACCACGGCCGGCACCGGAAGCGAGGCGACCAAGAACGCGGTCGTTTCCACCGACGATCCGCCGGCGAAAAAAAGCCTTCGCGACGCGCGGATCGTGCCCCGGATCGCGCTCGTCGATCCGGAGCTGACCGTGTCGGCCCCGCCGGCGGTGACCGCGGCAAGCGGCATGGACGCGATCACCCAACTCTTCGAGAGCTTCCTTTCCCGCAAGGCCCAGCCGATCCCCCAGGCGTTGGCCATGCAGGGCTTGCGGATGGCCCTGCCGGCCATCGTCGACGCGGTGGAGCAGGGGGAGAATCGCCCGGCGAGGGAAAAGATGGCCCACGCCGCCCTCCTCTCCGGCATCTGCCTGGCCAACTCGGGACTGGGGATGGCCCACGGCGTCGCCCCGGCGCTGGGTGTCCACTGTGGCGTGCCCCACGGCGCCGCCTGCGCACTGATGCTGCCGGTGGCCCTGCGGGCAAACCGCCGGGTTCGCCAGGCCGAGTTGGCCCGGCTGGCCCATCTGCTGGTGGGCAAGGGGCCCTCGGCCACGGCGGAAGAGGCGGTCGAGGCCCTGATTGCCCGAGTCGAGTCGCTCTGCGACCGGGTGGGCGTGCCGCGCCGGCTCTCCGACCTGGGAATCGGCGTCGAGATGATCCCCGCCCTGGTCGGTAGCTCCCGCGGCAGCAGCATGAATGGCAATCCCCGCCGGCTCCGCGACGAGGAACTGGCCCGGATGCTGGAGGAATTGCTTTGATCCTCTCGGCCGGACTTACCCCCGCCTGGCAACACATCCTCGTCTTCGATGCGTTTCGCCCGGGCCGGGTCAACCGGGCGGTCGAGTCTTTCTGGTGCGCCTCGGGCAAGGTGTTCAACGCCGCTATCGCGGTGCACCGGTTGGGTGGCGAGAGTCTCGCGCTGGCCGTGGTGGGCGGACTGCCGGGCGAACAAATCGCTGAGGACTTGGACGATCTCGGCGTGCCCCACCGGCTGATCGAGAGCGGGGTCGCCACGCGGGTCTGCACCACGATTCTCGATCGCACCGGCCGCACGATGACCGAGCTGGTCGCCAACGGTGCCCCGCTCACCGCAGAAGAGCACGACGCCATGGCCGCCGCCTATGCCGAGGAGGCCGCCCGGGCGGAGATGGTGGTGCTGATCGGGTCGTTGCCCGGCGGCACGCCGCCGAGCTACTACCGCAGGCTGCTGGGGCAGACCCCCTGCCCGGTGGTGCTCGACTTTCGAGGGCCGGGACTGCTGGGGGTGCTCGACCTCGAGCCGCTGGTGGTCAAGCCCAACCGCGAGGAACTCGCCCAGACCGTGGGCCGACCGCTGGCCACCGAGGGGGAACTGTTCGAGGCAATGCGACAACTCAACCACGGCGGCGCCCGCTGGGTCGTGGTGACCGACGGGGATCAGCCGGTCCGGGTAACCTCCCGGCGAGAAGCCTATCGCGTCGATCCGCCCGCCGTCGCCGGCGATGAAGTGGTCAATCCGATCGGCTGTGGCGACGCCCTGGCCGCCGGCATGGCCCGGGCGATTGGCCAGGGCCGCGAGGTCGTCGAGGCAGTCCGCCTGGGGGTGGCCGCGGCGGTCGACAACCTGGGCCAGGTGCTGCCTTGCCGCCTCAACCCGGAGGCGATCGACCGCCTTGTCCGGCAGGTGCGAGTCGAAGCCGTGACCCCTTGACCTGGTTCCCAAGCTCCAGCCT
>CAYZWG010000642.1:0-2441 GCA_964481605.1 uncultured Planctomycetaceae bacterium | reverse complement strand
ACCTGCGCTACTTCTAGGGCCAGTTCCACGATGCCGGCAGCGCGACCCGGCCTACCGCTCTCAGAATCTCCCACCGGAAACCTCCAACTCGAACCACCTTCGGAAGTCCGTTCCTGCACCCGGACTGGGGGACTGGCGACTGGAGGAATTGACATCCCCCCATCGGCCGGGCTAGAATTGTGGGGTCTATTCTCGCGCGGGGGCTCCCGTCATGGCGGTCGTTCTTGACCAATTCATTCTCTCCCTTTCCAACAGCGGCCTGATGAGCGGCGAGGACATCCAGGCCCTCCTGGACGGTCTGGCGCCGGAGGACAAGCCCCAGTCCGGCGAGGACCTGGCCAAGCTGCTCTATCGCCGGGGCAAGCTGACTCGCTTCCAGGCCGAGGCCGTCTACCGCGGCAAGACCAAGGCGTTGATCCTGGGCGATTATGTCGTCGAGGAGGAGATCGGCCAGGGCGGCATGGGCCAGGTCTACAAGGCGCGGCACCGCAGAATGAAGCGAATCGTGGCCCTGAAAATGCTTCCCCCGGCCGTCACCACGTCGCCCGACGCCGTGCAGCGTTTTCAGCGCGAGGTGGAGGCCGCGGCCAAGCTGATCCATCCCCACATCGTCACCGCCTTCGACGCCGGCGAATCCGGTGGAGTCCACTTCCTCGTGATGGAATACGTGGAGGGACAAGACCTGGGGTGTTTCGTTCAGAAAGAAGGCCCTCTCGATATCGCTCGGGCAGTCGACTACACGCGCCAGGCGGCCGAGGGTCTGGAATATGCCCACGGCGAGGGCGTCGTCCATCGCGATATCAAGCCCGCCAACCTGCTGTTGGACAAGAAAGGGACGGTCAAGATTCTCGACATGGGGCTGGCCCGGCTGGTGAGCGAACCCGGCGCCAATGAGTCGACCGCGGCCGCCGGTCTGACCCAGAGCGGCCAGGTGATGGGCACCGTCGACTACATGTCGCCCGAGCAGGCCCTGGACACCCGCTCGGCGGGCAAACCGGCCGACGTCTACAGCCTGGGATGCACGTTGTTTTACCTTTTGACGGGCAAAGCCGTTTACCAGGGCAACACGCTGGTGGAGCGAATCCTGGCCCATCGCGAACAGCCTATTCCGTCGCTGAGAAAAGCGCGGGCCGACGTGCCGCGCTTGCTGGATACCACGTTCCGGAAAATGGTGGCCAAGAAGCCGGAGTTGCGCCAGCGGTCGATGCGAGAGGTGATCGAGGCCTTGGCCAAGTGCGGCGAGTCGGGCCGGCCGGGGCCGATTTCCACCCGGCCCACGGCGGCAGGGTCCGCGGCCGCCGAAACGCTCGAATTGTCGAAAGGGACGGTCGAGATGGGCACCGCACCCGGCGGCTCGCCCACGCGGCTGGCGTCGGCAACCCCCACCGAGGCCTTTCCCCGCAGCGCCCGCCCCCTCCACACGCCCCGCCGCGTGGCCGTGCCCAAACGAACCGAGAAGCAGCAGTCGGCCTGGGACAAGGCGGTCAAGGCGGCCGATCGTGACTACAAGCGGCGCCATGGGATCGGCTGGGCCAACAAGCTGCGCCGGTGGCTCAAGGGCACGACCAGCTTGCTCGTGATGATCGCCACGCTGGTCGTTTTACTGGGCATTGTCTACTATGGCGTCCGGGTGGTCTGGCAAAACGTCAGCATCCAAGGGCAATGCCGGCAGCAGATTCTCGAAGCGATCGGCCCCACGGTCCACAAGCAAGGCTTCGAGCCGGTCTCCTCGCTGTCTTTCACCAACGCCTCGGCCCTGCGATCCGTGCCGGACGTGCTCGACTTCGAGGCTTCGCTGATTGCCACCACAAGCGTGGGACGCCGCCCCGTGGGGAAGCTCACGGGCCAGTTGGAACGCAGCACCGGGCGAATGCGAGTGGATATCGACCGCTTCAACGGAGCCGACGTGCGCGGCCTCTGGTGCCGGGTGGAACCCGTCCCGTAAGCGCGGCTAGCGAAGCGAAACGACCCTGCTGCGGCCCTCCTCCTCGATCCAGACCTTGCCTTCCCGGGCGAGCCAGCCGAGCCCCTGCATCACCACGTCGCGGGGTTCTCCGACCGTCTTGACCAGTCTGGCCATGCTCATGGGACCGTGTTTGGACAGCGCCTTCCACACCTTTCCGGCGGCTTTTCCGATCAGTTCGACGTGAGGCGTCGTCGAGGATGCCTTGGCCATCCTTCACCTCCTTGAGCCAGTCACTGCACGTAAACACGCGGACGACGGAAACGGGGTAGAGTATACCGAATCTGCGGCCACAATCACAAGATGCGTCGAGCCCGGCGATTCGTGCGCGTTCTGGTCGTCTCGGAAGACTAGGAAAGATGGGAGGGCAAGGCTCCTGCCGAGCCGGGAAACCACGGCGAATGCCGCTCCCGCGGCTCGGCAGGAGCCTCGCCCTAGGGTGACGAAAAACTCTGCTGTTTTTGAAAGTCGTTCATCC
>CAYZWG010000641.1:0-2447 GCA_964481605.1 uncultured Planctomycetaceae bacterium | reverse complement strand
TCGGCGGGGTCGGGAGACCCGCGCCGAACGGTGGTCGGGGTCAGGAGACCCGCGCCGAGCGCGGCAATGGCGAACGATCAGGGCCACCCGCGTTCCAGCGCCAGAGGAGAAGCCCCAGCGCGGCGGCGGTGGCCAGCAGGCCGGCCAGCACGCGATAGTTGACCAGGTCGCTCTGTAGATGTCCCGAGAGGGTGGGGCCGATCGAGCCGATGCCGAAACCGATCGTGAAGCTCAGCCCGAAGCAGAGGCTCCGCCGCCGCCGGGGGACGTACTTGGCCACCAGGCTGTTGAACAGCGGCTGGTGCATGAAAAACGCGGGGGCGAAACAGGCCGCCGCCACCAGCCGCCAGATTCCCTGGGCCACGGCCATCCAGGCAACGAACGGCGTGGCCAAAAAGAACGCCGCCGCCAGCAGCATCTCCAGCGTCCGCGGCCGCGCGATCCGCCCGGCCGTGTATTGCCCGATCGCCCCCAATAGCAAGACCACGCCGGTCAGGTAGTTGCGGAGGCTGGCGTCGCTGGTGGCCGAGAGGTCGATGCCCAGCGGCAGCACGAAGGCTTTCAGTCCGGCCGAGTCGAGATACCGCGGCATGAAGTTCAGAATCGCCGCGTAGACCGTGCCCGAGAAGGCGGCCATCAGCATCAGCATCGCATAGGAGGGCCAATGCGCCTGGTCCTCTTCGTCGCCGTTGGGGTCGGCCTGGGAAGCCCCCTGGTTGGCGTTGCCCTGCTCGTGCGAAAGCCGGGCCGAGAGCAACAGGGCCAAGAGCACGCCGGGCACCATCAACACCAGGTAGTAGGCCCGCCAATCGACGCCGGTCGCCAGCACGGCCCCGGCCAGGAACGGTCCCGAGGCAATCCCCACCGAGCCTAAAATGCCGTGGTAGCCCAAGGCCAGGGTCCGGTTTTCGGGGGTTGTGTGGTGCGTGATCAGGCCCACGCCGGCCGGGTGGTAGATGCTGGCGAAGACACCCAGGGTGAACATCGACAGGTACATCAGCCCCAGCGTCGGCGTCCACCAGGCCAAGAGCACCGCGGCGCTGGCGCCCAACAGGTAAACCAACAGCAGCCGCTTGGCCCCGTAGCGGTCGGCCAGCCAACCGGCCAGGATCGCGCAGAGGCCAAACGGCAGCCGCAGGCAGGTTCCCAGGTTGCCGGTTACCTCTTTTCCCTCTCCGGCCGGAATGTCGAAGGCGGGATCTTCGGCCACAAGCTGTTCGACGCTGGCGAACGAGTGTTCGTAGACGTGCACCAGGCCGTGGGCGAAGGAAACCAGCAGCACGAGGCGGAACGTGGCGGCCTTCATCATCGGTTGGTCCGCTCCACCAGCCGGTCCAGGAGCGTTCGGGCGGCGCCGCTGTCGATGGCTTCCGCCGCGCGGTGGGTGCAATCGGCGAGTGCATCCCCCGGCTCGACCGTCCACAAGGCCGCGGCAGCGTTGGCCACCACGATGTCTCGCGGCGGTCCGGTCCGGCCGTCGAGAATCCCTCGGATCAACGCCGCGCTCTGCTCGGGCCCATCCACCAGCATCGTCTCGCGGCCGCTGGCCGGCAGGCCGAAGTCGCCCGGCTGCCAGGCCCATTCTCGAAGGCCGCCGGGCGTCGCCTCGGTGACCAGGGTGCGGCCCCCCAAGGTCACCTCGTCGAGCCCGTCCTCGCCATGCACCACCAGCACCCGCCGCGCGCCCAGCTTGGCCAGGGCCTCCGACAGCAAGGGCCGCAGCTCGGGCCGGCCCACCCCCAGCAATTGATACGGGGCCCCGGCCGGATTGGCCAGGGGACCGAGAATATTGAAGATCGTGGGCGTGGCAAGCTTTTTTCGCACAGGCCCCACGTGCCGCATTGCCTGGTGCAGAAGCGGGGCAAAGCAGAAACAGAGCCCCAACTCGTCCAGGCAGGCCTCCACGGTGGGTACCCCGGCCTCGATGTTCACGCCCAGCACGGCCAACACGTCGGCCGATCCCGAGCGGCTGGTGAAGCGGCGGTTGCCGTGTTTGGCCACCGGCAGCCCGGCGGCCGCGGTCACCAGGGCGGCGGCCGTGCTGATATTGAACGTGCCGGAGGCGTCGCCCCCCGTGCCCACCACGTCGATCACCTGCTGGTGCCGGGTGCGGATGGGGGTCATCTGCCGCCGCATCGCCGCGGCCGCCCCAGCCACCTCGTCGACCGTCTCGCCCTTGGCGTGCAGGCCCACCAGGAACCGGGCGATCTCGTCCTCGCAACAGGCCCCCTCCATGATTTGGCCGATGGCCTGGGCCGCCTGCTCCATCGAGAGGGCGTCGCCCCGCTCCACCCGCGCCAGGATATCCCCGATCATCGCCCCTTGCGCCTCGTTGTTGCTGAAGTAACTCGTGGAAAGTTGCGGCCGGTCGCCCGACTAGGGCCCGTCCGGGAAAAACTGCAACGTTTCGCGATTTGGCCACACGAACCCGAAGCGCCAGCGAGGAA
>CAYZWG010000640.1:0-2469 GCA_964481605.1 uncultured Planctomycetaceae bacterium | reverse complement strand
CCACGAAGCCCGCGAAGAACACGAAGAGCCGGTTCTACGATGCCGGCAGCGCGACCCGACCTACAGCTCTCAGAATCTCCCCTCTGAAACCGCCACCTCGAACCACCTCCAGAAGTCTGTTCCTGCACCCCCAGTCGCCGCCGGCCGGCAATTGACATTCACCCCGACCCCGGGTGCCTGTTACAATCCCGCCCGAAGCAGGGGAAACTCAGGCCACGTCTGGATGGGAGGGCGAGGCTCCTGCCGAGCCGTGCCAGCGGCGTTCACCGTGATTTTCCGGCGCAAGCGGGAGCCTCGCCCTCCCGCCTGCGTACGAATATCCCCTTTCCGCAACAGAAACTCATCACGGCAGGGAGGCCGCCGGTGAGCCGGATTCTGTGTCTGGCCAATCAGAAAGGGGGTGTCGGCAAGACGACCACCGCCATGAACCTGGCGGTTGCCTTGGCCACCTCGGGTGCGCGGACACTGCTGGCCGACCTCGACCCCCAGTGCAACGCCACCACGGGAATCGGCCAACAGCCCACCGACTGCCACGCCCTCTTGGCCGAAGGACCGCTACGCGAGCTGCTCGTGCCCACCGCCACCACGGGGCTCGACCTGCTGCCGGGCAGCCGGCGTTTTCGCGACGTCGAGGCCCTGGCCCAGGGCGACGAGCACTACGCCGCCCATTTCCAGCGGCGGTTGGTGGCCGGGGCAAACGCCTACGATTTCGTGGTGATTGACTGCCCTCCCTCCCTCGGCCAACTTACTCAAACTGCCCTGGCGGCCTCGACCGAGGTGCTCATGCCCATCCAGTGCGAATACTTCGCCATGGAGGGGCTGGCCCAGATGATCGAGGTGATCCGCCGGGTGATGCAGCACCCGGATCGCCGGCTCGAATTCGGCGGGATCGTGTTGACGATGTACGACCACGGCCTGGAGTTGACCCGAGAGGTGGAGCGGGAAGTGCGTGAATTCTTCGGCGAGATCGTTTTCGACTCGGTGATTCCCCGCGACGTGACCGTATCGGAGGCGCCCAGCCACGGACTGTCGGTGCTCGATTACGCACCGCGGGGACGCGGTGCCCGCGCCTACGTGGAACTTTGCATGGAGGTACTCGAAAGTGACTAGGGAAAGACGCTTGGGACGCGGTTTGGAGGCACTGCTGGGCAAAGTCGGCCCGGCGCAGCCGGAGGCCCCGGCTCCCGCGCCGGCCGGCCCGCGGCCCGACGCGATCCCGGCAGCATCCATCGAGCCTCTCTACGGGGGCAGCATCGACGACGCCTACCGTCCCACGATCGTGCCCGCCCCGGGCGTGCAAGACGAGACGCCCAAGCCCCAGCCCCCCCTTCCCGAGGTTCCGCCGGTGGCCCCCGGCCCCTCCGGTCCGTCCAACGTGGCGATCGGCCTGATCGACAGCAACCCCTACCAGCCGCGACGCGATTTCGACACCGGCCAGATCGACTCGCTCAGCGAAAGCCTCCGCGAACACGGCCTCTTGCAGCCGGTCGTGGTTCGCAAGGTCGACGATCGCTACCAACTGATCGCCGGCGAGCGGCGCCTTCGGGCGGCAGCCAGGGCGGGATGGACCGAGGTCCCCACCCGACTGGTCGAGGCCGACGACCGGACAACGGCGGAATTGGCGATCGTCGAGAATCTCCAACGGAAAGACCTCAATCCGCTGGAAAAGGCCGCCTCCTTCCAACGCTACCTGGAGACCTACGGCTCGACGCAAGAGGAGCTTGCCTCGCGGTTGAAGTTGGACCGCTCGACGATCGCCAACCTCATCCGGCTGCTGGAATTGCCCCAGCCGGTGCAAGACGCGATCCGGCAAGGCAAGATCACCCAGGGACACGGCCGGGCACTGCTGCCGCTGGGCGAGGAACGCGAGCAAGTCGAGTTCTGCCGGCGAATCCAGCGGGAAGGCCTCTCGGTTCGCAAGACGGAAAGCCTGGTTCAAGAGGCGATCGCCACCGCCGACGCCGAGCCCCTCTCGCTCCTCGGCCGTGACGGCAACCGGTTGGCCCGCGGAGGCACCAGCGACCACCTGGCCGCCCTGGAGCAGGAATTGCGCGCTGCCCTGGGAACCAAGATCGCCATCCGCCACGGTGCCCGAGGACGCGGCAAGATCGTGATCCACTTCACCGGGCACGACGAATTCGAGCGGCTCCGCCGCCACCTCTGCGGACCCGCCCAGCCGGAAATCCGGTCGCGGGTCGGCTGAGGCCGCCAGGGCCGAAGACCTGGGGTTTCGTCAGCCCAGGAGGCGCCGGCCTCGGGTGGGCGAATTGCCATCGGCCGGCCCGCCGGGTAGCATGAATGCCTTGGCGGCGGCGACGGATGGCTTGGCCGCACACCACGGGACCTCCGGTAGAGATTGCCGAGGGTTGCATCGCCAATAAGCGTTGTTTTCGGGGCGTGGCGCAGCCTGGATAGCGCGCCTGCTTTGGGAGCAGGAAGTCGCCAGTTCGAATCTGGCCGCCCCGACTT
>CAYZWG010000639.1:0-2475 GCA_964481605.1 uncultured Planctomycetaceae bacterium | reverse complement strand
CGACGCATCCGTGGCCCAGTCGAAGTCCTGGCAGGCGATCGGGTAGCCTCCCTACGGCTGAATGCAGCCAGCGCAGCGCTCGATGCGGGCCTCTCCACGCTTGCCGCGCTCGGCGCGGGTCTCCCGACCCCGCCGAAAGCGCTCAGGCGCGGGTCTCCTTCGTGCGTCAGCCGTGGCGACGGGGAGACCATCGGTCCTTTTCCGGCGGGGTCGGGAGACCCGCGCCGAACACCGCGTGGCCGTCCGCAGCGCACGCCTCCGGACCCTCATTCAAGGTATTGTTCCTGGCCCTGCCTTTGCACACCGGCGGCCCGGCGAATACACTTGGGAACCGGATGAAGGCGGGAGCTTGGGAACCAGGTTCATGCCTTTACTACCCGGTGCGATACACTCGGTTCGCGTCTATCCACTCGGTCCCAAGCTCCCGCTTTCACTCAGTCCCAAGCTCCTGCTTGGGACCGCAACCGCCGCGAAGCTCCCCCTTCGCCAACCGTGGAAGCACAACTCCCGGCCCGCACAACCTCGCCCCACCGATGCAAATCCCGGATCAACCGAAGGAGAACTCCCGTGTGGAAGTGCCTGTTCCTTGTGATGGCCCTATGCCAGGTCGCGCCGGTCGTGGCCGGCGAGCGGTATGTCGAGGATTTCGCGCGGCCTGACGATGCGTGGCGGTTTGGCAACGCGGTGCTCGGCGGCGCCGGCGGTGGGCTCGTGCTGCGGGCCCGGCATCCGGAGGCGACGCTGGCCGGCACCACGGTTCATCCCGACAACCTGAAGACCTTCACCGCGAAGCTTCAGTGGAGTTTCGGCAAGACGGGCAACCCGGTCCTCTTGGTCGGATGGGGCAAGCCGCGGGAGTGGAGCCGGTTCGACGAATGTCCGTTTCACCTGTTTGTCGGGCGCGACGGCCGGGTGACGATCAAGGCGGGCAAGCGTACGATCGGCACGGGGCAACTCGCCGCGCCGGAGAACAACCTTTACACCCTGAGTTTCGCTCAACAGCCCCATCGCGTCGTGTTGCAGACCGACCGGGGCGAGTTGGGGTTTCCCTTGCCCAATGGGCAGGAGTCTCGCCCGGGTTACCTGACGCTCCGGGTTCAGGGCCTTGGCCAGACTCGCGGCCAGCAGCCCCTCAAGGTCCGGCGGATGGAAATCGAGCACGCCGGCGGACACCCACCTCTCACGCCCGAGCAGCGTCGTAGCGAAATTCAGGCGTGGGCCAAGGCCCGATTGGCCGCGAATCTCGCCGTGCTGAAGCAGTTCGAGACCCATATCCAGGCAGAGACCGAGGCGGGCCGATGGGGCTACCGGACCGACTTGACGGCTCGGCCCGGCCTGGTCCGGCTGGGCGAGAAAGTCGAGCTGGTCTTTCGCCTGGCGGGAAAAGTCCCCGCCTCCTGCGTGGCCCGAGTCGAGCCGAATTTCCTCCGTGCCCATCCCGCCGCGGCGGAAAACCTGGCATTGAATTGGCAGCCCGACGGCCCGGGGCACCAGGTGGCGAAGATCACCTTGTCGCCGGCGGTGCCGGGCACCTGGCGGGTTGTCTGGCGGGTCGGGCAGGAAGAACTCGTCCGCAGTTTTGCCGTCATCGACCGCGGCTGGGCCGTTTGCCGGTTCCTCGTCACCACCCACCCCGGGATGTGGAAACCCAACCATGTCCCGGAAGCCTATCACGCCATTCACGACCGCGGTCTGAAGGCCGATTTCTGGGCCGGGTCAACGTGGGTGTCGCCCTTCTCGCGCACCCCGGAGGACCTCTTGAAACACTTCCGCGTTTTCGCCGAGATGCGGCATCGCTGGGGCGATCGGGCGTTTCCGCTCTGCAATGCCACCTGGATCATCCCCGGCTGTCCCGACGCGAACCTCTGGCGCCTGGATGCCGAGTTGCAGGGAGAGGGGATTGCCCAGTCCATGCGGCTGTGGGAGATGATGGGCCTGGGGCCGATGGAAGTCCTGGGCAGCTATACCTTCGGGCACGTCACACCCGCAATTGCCCGACGGCTGGGGATCAAGATGTTGGATTCGCTGGTCCAGTGGCAGAACTGGCGCGACGGAGGCGACGACAACGCCTGGCTGATTAACCAGTGGGGCGCCCCCACCGTCCCCTACTACGTGGCCGACGACGATTACCGCAAGGTTGCCCCGGGCAAGTCGATCGTGGCGTTCACCCAGGCCACGACCTCCAACGTCCGCATCTACTACATCAACACGCTGGAAGGCCAGCCCCAGTTGAGCTTCCTCCGCCGTCGCAGCCAAGACATGGGCGAAACGTCGAACATCGACCGTTTCCAGACGGCCGTCGACCTCTGGCCGGCCGAGGCTCCGCGCCAGGCGGAACCGCGCGTCCTCTCGGTGGGCCTGGAAAACTTCCTCTACTCGCGCGACTGGAACCAGGCCAACTTACTCGGCGCCCAATACCTTATCGCACGTGCCGAGCAAAGGACACTGGTATTCCCCCCCCCCCCACCCATCCCC
>CAYZWG010000638.1:0-2501 GCA_964481605.1 uncultured Planctomycetaceae bacterium | reverse complement strand
CTCCACCGCCCCCCGCCCGACCCCGTGCCTCCACCTACGCCGCTATCCCAGCCTCCACTTGCCCTCCCTCTCACCCACTTCCACCCCCACACTCTGCCCACCCGGCCCACCCACCCCATCCCATGCCGCTGGTCGGCAACCGCCCCGCTTCCCCCACCCCACGCAAGTTCGATCGGCTCACCGCCGAAATCAGCAAGATCTTCGTCGGCCAGGACGAGCTCGTGCTGGGCACCCTGGTGGCCCTCTTCTCCGGAGGCCACGTGCTGATCGAAAGCGTCCCCGGCCTCGGCAAGACGATCTTCGTCCGCGCCCTCGGCCGCGCCCTCGGCTGCCGCTTCGGACGCATCCAGTTCACCGCCGACCTGATGCCCTCCGACATCACCGGCGCACCCATCTTCGACATGAAAACCCAGGACTTCCGCTTCCGCCCCGGGCCGGTCTTCACCCAACTCCTGTTGGCCGACGAAATCAACCGCTCCCCCGCCAAGACCCACGCCGCCCTGCTCGAAATCATGCAGGAATATCGCGTCACCGTGGACAACACCAGCCACAAGATCGAGCGCCCCTTTCTCGTCCTGGCCACCCAGAACCCGATCGAGGCCGAGGGCACCTACAACCTGCCCGAAGCCCAACTCGACCGCTTCATGTTCAAGCTCCTGGTCGACTACCCCAGCGCCCGGGAAGAAGCCCAAATCCTCGCCATGCACGGCGTCCAAGTCGATCTCGACCACCGCCTCGAACAGCTCCCCGTCGTCACCTGCCCCCAGGAAATCATCGCCACCACCGCCAACAACGGACAGGTCCACGTCGACCCCAAGCTGATCGACTACGTCAACACCCTCGTCCGCCAAACCCGCCAGTGGCCCCAATTCCACCTGGGTGCCTCGCCCCGCGCCGGACTCGCCCTGATCCAAGGCGCACGCACCCTGGCCGCCTTCCGCGGCCGCGACTACGCCGTCCCCGACGACATCGTCGAGCTCGCCCTGCCCGCGCTCCGCCACCGCGTCATCCTCACCGCCGAGGCCGAGGTCGAGGGCCACCGCGTCGATGAGCTCCTCGGCGACCTGATCCGCTCCGTGGAGGTGCCCCGCCTGTGACTCCCGCCGCGCTGGTACTCCTCAAACTGGTGGCCGTCCTCGCCCCCCTCGTCTTGCTGGCCGGTCTCACCAGGACCTATCCCACCCGGCGATTGCTCACCCTCGCGCTGCTCCCCGCCGGTCTCACCTTCCCTCTCCTGCTGGGTCCATGGGCACTGGCCCCCGTGCTCCTCGTCGACCTTCTGCTGGCCGCGGCCGCCCTCTTCGACCTCACCACCCTTCCGGCTCAACGCGCGTTTTCCCCCCAGCGAACCGCCGGCCGCGTCGCCTCTCTTAAAATGCCCCATCCCGTCAGCCTCACCCTCACCCATCACGGCCGCCGCCCCTGCCGCGTCTCTATCCGCGACGGCGTCCCCCCACAACTCAACCCCCAACCCGCCGAGTTCTCCCATGTCCTCATCCCCCCCCACCGCCGCGCTGTCTTCGACTACCGCCTCCAACCCGCACGCCGCGGCGCCTTCACCATCGACCAGCTCCACCTCAAGGCCCTAAGCCGCCTTGGCCTTTTCAAACGCTTTCTCCGCTACCCCCTCGAAACCATCGTCCACGTCTACCCCGACATGAAGCAATTGGCCCAATACGCCGTCCTCGCCCGTATCAACCAACTCAGCCAACTCGGCGTCCGCCGCACCCGGCGTATCGGCCAGGACCACGACTTCGAACGCCTCCGCGACTACACCCCCGACGATAACTACAAGCACATCGACTGGCGGGCCACCGCCCGCCGCCGAAAACTCACCGTCCGGCAGTTCCAGTCCAGCCAAAGCCAGCGGGTGATCTTCCTCGTCGATTGCGGCCGCATGATGACCAACCAGGCGGCCGGCCTCAGCCTCCTCGACCACGCCCTCAACGCCATGCTGATGCTCGGCTACGTGGCCCTCGCCCGGGGCGACAACGTGGGACTGCTCTGCTTCTCCGACCAGGTCCACGGCTTCGTCCCCCCCCGCGGCGGTCTCCGCCAGATGAACCGGCTCTTGCACGCCGGCTTCAACCGCTTCCCCCACCTGGTCGAATCCCGCTACGACCTCGCCTTCCGCTACCTCGGTGCCCACGCCAGAAAACGCTCGCTGGTCGTACTCATCACCAACTGCATCGACCAGGTCAACGCCAACCAGATCCAGCAGTACCTCGCCAACCTCGTCGGCCGCCACCTCCCCCTGGGCGTGCTCCTCCGCGACCACCGCCTGTTCGACGCCGTGGACGTCGACCACCCCACCGGCGACGCCCTCTTCCAGGCCGCCGCCGCCGCCGATATCCTCGCTTGGCGGCACCACCTGCTGAGCGATCTCACCGCCCAAGGCGCCCTCACGCTGGACGTCTTCCCCGAGGAAATGACCGCGCCGCTGGTCAACCGCTACCTCGAAATCAAGGCCCGCCACCTGCTCTAAAAGATGGGCAAACCCG
>CAYZWG010000637.1:0-2504 GCA_964481605.1 uncultured Planctomycetaceae bacterium | reverse complement strand
CGGCAGGCCGCCGGAAAACACTCGGCCGAGCACTTGCTCGGCGCCCGGCAAACGTCGGGCCACCATCTGGCCGAGTTGGGAGGCCTCCGTTTCGCTCAGTTGCAACTCGGCCAGCACCTTGTCGCGATCGGCCAGCAGCCGTTTTTCGACCTCCGCCAATTGCTCCTCGACCCGGCGTTCCACCTGCCGGGCCAGTTCGGTCTGCCGTTGCTGGAGTTCGTCGAGAACCGCCCGGCGAAGTCCTTGGGCCAACTGCGGTCCCAGGTCCGAGCGGACCTGCCAGTCGGGCTTTTCCAGCGGTCCGCGCACGGCCAGTTCCATGCGAACCGTACGAACCGGCTCGATCGCACGCTGCAGGCAGCCGGCCAGACGCTCTCCACCCAAGCGATCGGCAACCCGCGCCGTGGACGTGATTCCACTCTGCTGGACGAGAACCCGCGCCTCCAACCGGTCGCCCGCCAACTCGGCCGCCATCCAGAGGTGGGTGTTGCCCGGGGCAACGTCCAGGGCAATCCCATCCTCGCGGCCGAGGGTTGCCCGCGGCAGTTTCCAGTTGGGGCAGTTGATTACCAGCCGGTCGCGGGGCAGGTCGCCGGTGCGGTCCACAACGGCCTCCATGCGAACGGTCGGCTCACCCAGAAAGGCCACCCGAAACGTCGCCGGCCGACCGTACCGACGCGGCTGGCCCGTCAGCCCCGAGGCCGATCCCTCGAAACGGTACGACCGGCCGGCCACGTCCACAAGCCCCTCCAGGCGCAGCGACTCGACCAGGAAGTCCGGCTGGGAACGCGGCCCGGCAAAAACCACGTTCAGCCCGCGAGCCCGCGCCGGCTGGTCGGCGTGGTGCGGGTCGTCGAGGACCTGCCGGGCAAAGCGAATCCATTCCACCAGCTTGACCACGCGGGGGCCGACTTCCGTGCCCAAAAAATATCGCGAGAGCGATTGCGGGTCGAGTTGGGGTAGCTCGATTCGCCGACGAATTCGCTCCAAATCACGATCCTTGGCGGCCAGCACCGCCTCGCGATCGGCCCGGGCCTGGCCGGGGAGTCGCTCAAGCTGCGTGCCCAGTTCGGCCAACTCCCGCTGAACCTGTTCCAGTTCGGCCAATGTCTGGCGATACACCTGGAGACCTTCGGCCAGGTTGCCGGGGCGGGCCTGGTACAACTCGCGAAGGTGAGCCAGCCGGGCCTTGAGCGAGTCGGCCCGCGATCGGAGTTGTTCTACTTCGGCCGGCCAACGCTCGATCAAATCCTCCACGAGGGTCACCGATTCCAGTTGCCGCAGTTCGTCCTCGACCTTCCCGCCAAGACTGCTGCCCAAGTCCTCAAACCACCCCAGCGCCAACTTTTCCAGCGGGTCCGCGTTCAGGTGCAAGTCCCAACCCGGGTCGTGGACACCCGGCGCGGCACGGTCGGCGCCGATCTTCAGCCCGCGGACAACACCCTGGCGGACGATGAACTTGCGGTGCAAGAGGGCGTTGGCGTCGAGGTCGACGCGGACTTGCTCGGCTTGGAAAAGGTTCCGCGAAAGCCGCCTGGGATTGGCCACGGCCACGTCGGCCAGTTCCACTCGGGCGCCCAGCAGCGAGGTGTCCAGGCGGCCGATCTCCACGGGCGCGGAAATCGCGCGGCTGGCCATCGCTTCGATGCTCCAGTGCAGCAGCGGATCGAAGCCCAGCCAGACGGCCAACCCGGCGAGGGCGGCCACCAGCAGTCGGGGGAGGACGTAGCTCCAGCGGATCATCCCATTCTCCATCGGGCGGCTGCCTCCGTGCCGGCCAGCAGCGTCCCCACCCGGTAGCGCTCGAGCACGGCCACCAGCCGGGGGCGGCAGCGGTTCAATGCGGCCTGGCTCAACCGGTACACAGGATAGAAGAGCCAAGCCCCCAGCAGCAGGTTGCCCAGCACCACCGTGTTGTCGAGCGCGGTCCAGGGCACCAGCGGCCATCGAAAAAGGCGAGCCCAAAACGGCTGGAAGTGGGCATCGGTCAACAGGGCGAAGCCGATCCGATGGGCCACCGGGTCCGTCCACCCGCTCAGCCAGGTAAACAGCATCGCCGAGAGGAACCCCGCCGCCAGATTGACCCGCAAGGCGAAAAACAGCACGCACAGCGCGGTCGCCGTGAGATTGCCCTTGGGTACCAGGCCGAGCATCATTCCCAGGGCAAAGCCGAGGGCGATCCGACGCGGGCCGTCGGTCGCCACGGCGGCCCGGACGAGCAATCGAACCGGTTTGAGCAGGCGGAAGAACACGATCCCCCCCGATCTGGGCTGTCGGCAACGCCGGCCGAGGCAAGAAAATCCATGTATTTTGATCGACCGGAATAATCGACCGACTTGAACATGGATTCCCAGCTTGGGGGGGTGATCGCGGATCCGTCCCCCCGGGGTCTGATGGGACGCCCGCTTGGCACCCAGGTGGACAAGGCTTCCCGCTTTCGTAACTGTTTACTGGACTTTTGCAGAATGGCGACACAAGGTCCCCTCTCCCTCCGGGAGAGGGTT
>CAYZWG010000636.1:0-2509 GCA_964481605.1 uncultured Planctomycetaceae bacterium | reverse complement strand
AAGGAAGTAGCGTAGATAGCGTGGCGTTTGAGTTTTTCCAAGCCGAGCAAGCATGGGGAGAATGCGAGGCGCGTGGGCCGGGTCGCCACCTCCGCAGCCGCTCTGGGCAACCCATTTCCCCCACCGTTAGCTGCCGCCCTGCAAAAAAAGTCCGTTCCTGCACCCCCGGCAAATCGGCAAATTCGCGCCAACCGGCAAATATTGCCAAAGTCGGCCGCCGCTATTTGCCGATACTTGGGACCGTCGCCGCCGGGCACCTGTGTCTGCCTTGCGAAAGAATCCGCCACGCGGCGTTCGGATTCTCCGCGGGGTCCGGCCGACGAAACCGGAGAACGTGTTTTCACGGAAGAGAAGGGTAGAACCGTTACGCGTCCACTCCCGGAGTCTTGCCGGAAGCGGGCGCACACGCAGGAGGCCACGCAGCTATCCAGCACGTTCCCAGGGGGGGAAACAGTCCGGTTCGGGCCGAGAACTCGGTTCCGACCGGGCTGTGTTTTTTTGCGCACATGGCGACGACCTCAGACCTCCTGGCCGGGGCTCGCACCCATGCGGTAGGCGGCCGAGCAGCGGGGCGTCTCCCACAGCCGCACTTCCGCCACGGGGAAACCTTCCTTGGCGGCGTACTCGGCAATCAACTTGGCGATGTTCTCCGCCGTGGGGTTGGCATCGATCAAAAAGATCGGCTCACCCATCTCCAACAGCATGGGAACCACCGGATCGTCGCGGCAGAGGATCATTCGGTGGTCCAGATTCTCGTCGATCCAGCGGTGGACGACCCGCTTGATGTCGGAGAAATCCAGCACCATGCCCCGCTGGTCGAGGTCGCCTGCCGCAAGCGTGATCACGGCCCGGCCGTTGTGGCCATGCAAATACTTGCACTTGCCTTCGTAGTTCAACAGCCGGTGGCCGTAGCAAAAGTCGATCTCACGCGAAACCCGAAACATGGCTGGATTCCATGGGACTAGGGTGCTTGGTCTGCGGGAAGATAGGGCCGGCTGTGCGGAGCCGAAACGTGGCTGGCGCCGGCGAAATGCGGCAATCGGCCGAACAATCTGGTTCCCAAGCTCCAGCTTGGGAACCCGTAGGGCCGGCCCTGCGGCAACGAACACCTGAAATCCTCATGCGTTGCGTCCTCCGACCTCAAGGATTCAAGGCCGCGGCGGTGGCATATTCGGTGGGGTCCTCGGCCCCCACCAGGCGAAACGCCGCCATCCGCTCGGCACACTTGTTGCACTGGCCGCAATGAAGGTCGTTCCGCGGAGCCACGCAGGAAAACGTCAAGCCGAGCGGCAAATCGCGGCCCAACTGCATCACTTGGCGCTTGGTCATCTGGGCCAAGGGCCGCAGTAGCCGCAGCCGGCGACCGGCCGCGGCGCTGAGGGCCGCCTCCAACTCGGCAAAGAACTCCCTCTTCGCGTCGGCAAAGGGGCTGGTGCCCAACACGCCCACGGCCAGCCGCCGGATGCCGTGCAACTGGCACCAAAGCGCCGCCTTCACCAGCAACAGGGCGTTCCGGCCCGGCAGGTAGACCGCCTCGTCGGGGGAACGGGCGTCCGGCACGTCCCGACCGGTCACGCTCCAGTGATCGCCGTAGAGGTCGTCCAGCGGCTGCCGGAGAACCACCAATTCTTCCAGCCGCGGGCAGGCCACCGCCTGGAGATACCGCCCCACGGCGCGAAGCTCGGCCGCCTCCCAGAGCAAGTTCGAGGCGACGTAGAATGGCCGAACGCGGTGCCCCCGCCGAAGCAGGTGCCCCAGCAGGATGCAACTGTCCAATCCGCCGCTGAGAAGCAATCCAACGGGTGAGCCGTTCGGTCGTGGGGCCATCAATTTCGCCGGGGGCATTCGGCCGGGGATCGTTCGGGGTACCGTGCCGGGCACCCCACAAATTCTATCGGCGCCTGCATGGCCAATGCACCAAGGGCCTCCCACGGAAGCCCGGGCTCCGGGGCTCCGGCCCAAACCCTTCGATCATTTGCCACGCAACCATCAATCAACAACCTCGCCACGGAAAGCGCGGCAACCCCCGGTTTCCCGACGCCTGGGGCGCTTCGCGGCGTCCTGCGACCGACCAGCCCACCTTCCATCCTTGTCGAATGTTTGATTCTACGGGGCCCGCCAAGAGCGGGGAAGGCCCCGGCCGAACCCGGCGGGTGCAGCAGCGGACTTCCGGAGGTTGTTCGAGTTGGAGGTTTCGGGTGGGAGATTCTGAGAGCCTGTAGGCCGGGTCGCGACCCGGCATGGGAGCTAGCTGCCGCCCCTCAGTATGACAACGCCACTTAGCATAGGCCGAAGAACGTAAAGCATTGGGATTTCAGGTGTTACCCCCGCTGGCCCTGTGGGGAGGAGCCCCGAGTGGCGCTATCATACTAGGAAAAGTCCGCCCCTGCACCCGACATAGCGCCGGACAAGTAGCACCAAAGATGGGTGGTCATTCCCATAAGACCGGTGGCCCATGCGGCGATCTTGCCGCTGGGTTGAGGGGAAAATTCGGGCGACTCGGCTCGGC
>CAYZWG010000635.1:0-2525 GCA_964481605.1 uncultured Planctomycetaceae bacterium | reverse complement strand
GGATTCGCAATGGCGAGTTGCGAGCGATCGACGTTTCCCAGCGCCGCGGCGGCCGGCCACGCTGGCGCATCCTGCCCGCCGACTTGGAGCGGTTCGAGCGTGCCAGAGCGGCCGTGCCCGCGCCCAAGCCGGTTCGACGGCGGCGGCGGACACCGGTTGGCGTCCACGAATACCTTTAGCACGAAAAAAGCCCGGCCGAGCGGATCGAGTCGCGCGACCGGGTGGAAAGGAGCTTGCGCCGTGAATTGTACACGATTCGCGCATCTTGCGAAACCCGCGCCCGACCAGCCGGGCACGCTGTGCGAGCAACTCGCGCTTGTGCTGGCCTGGCTGGAAACCGCGGTTGAGGCCCGGCGAGCCGCTCCGGCCGACACTTGGGAAGCGTGCCGGTGGCGCGTGCTGCCTCACGCCCGGAGGTGCTGCGGATGACCACGGAGCGGGACAACGAGACACCGGCCGGCGGGTGGTTCTCACTCGACAACGCGATAGTCGACCACCTGGCCGACCTCGGCGGTGCGGCCCTGAAGGTCTACCTTGTCTTGGCCCGGCACGCCAACGCCGACCGCGAGTGCTGGCCGAGCCTCAGTCGGATAGCTTCACTCGCAGGGGTCCACCACGACACCGCGAAACGAGCAATTCGGGAACTCGTGGCAAGCGGTCTGGTGGAAACGGTTTCACGATGCACCAACACAGGCGCCCCCGCGTCGAACGTCTACAGTCTGCTTTGTCTGACCCCCCGGGAGGGTAGGGGTCTGGATGCACCTACCCCCTCCCATTTGGAGGGTGCACTGGCGCCCCGGGGTGGGTGCACTGGCGCCCCGGGGGTGGGTGCACTGGCGCCCCCTAGAACAAGACATAGAGAACAAGACATAGAGAACAAGAAAGCGCGCGCCCCGGCCAAGGCCGATGAGGCAAGTTTCCGCACCTGGTATCTGGCATATCCCCGCAAGGTCAGCAAGAAGGCCGCGCTGAAAGCCTACACCAAGGCCGTCGCCGAAGTGGCGACCGAACACGGCTGCTCCAAGGCCGAAGCGCAAGGCCGGCTGTTGGAAGCCGTGACGGCGTTCGCCGGGAGCGATATCGGCCGCGGACCGCCGCGATACATCCCGCACCCGGCAACGTGGCTGAACTCTGGCAGATACGACGACGACCCCTCGGCATGGAAGGATTCGAGCAATGCACAAGCAAACGGCAGACCCCGCGGCGGCGTTCGACGCGATAGTCCGGCGCGCATCCGCTGAAGAGGCCGACCAACCGGCACCGACCCCCGGTCTCCGGCGGCTGCCCCTGGTCCCCCGGCAGGTGCGGCTGCTGCCGGACCTCTACCGGGCCTGGTCTCGCGTCGATGCGAAGCTGGTGGCCGTGCTGAGAGACCTGGCCGTCGGCAAGAGGCCGTGGCCGTTGCTGATCCACGGCGCCCCCGGCACCGGCAAGACGTGCGCCGGCTTGTGCCTGGCCGACGTGGTGGAGACCGCGAGCTATTACACCGTCGAGGAAGTTTGTGATGCCGTAATGGGTCGCGGTGGAACCGACGTGGCCGACCTCTGGCGGAAGATCGAAACCAAGGCGCTGGTCGTGCTGGACGAACTCGGCACCCGGGAGCGTGTTGGCGACTTGGAGTATTCGAGCGTCAAGCGCGTGCTGGACGTGCGGGAGACCAAACACCACCGATGCCTGGTCGCGATCTCCAACGTTCCGCCGGACGCGCTGGTCGAGCTATACGACCGGCGAGTCTACAGCCGGCTGACCTGCGGAACGGTCTACCACCTAGCCGGACCCGATAGGAGGTTTCAGCGATGACCACAGCGACAACGCAACGCCGGCAGGTTTCCCCGGAACTCTTGGACCGGACGCCACCGCACGACCTTGAGGCCGAAAAGGCCGTCCTGGCGTCGATCCTGCTCAAGCCGGACGTGCTGGCCGAGGCGACCGCCGCGCTCTCCGCCGACGATTTCCACGCCGACTCCCACCGGCGGCTCTGGCGGCACCTGATCGGCTTGGCCAACGAAGGGATCGACGTGAGTCTCGACGCGCTGGTCCTGCGGCTGCGGTCAACCGGCGACCTGGAAGCGATCGGCGGAATGAGCTACTTGGCCGAGACGATCAACGGCACGGCCACCCCGTCGCAAGTGAGCTACCCCCTCGGCATCGTGGCGCGGCTGGCCAGACAGAGGCGATTGATTCGCGCCGTGACCGACATTCTCCCGCGAGCCTACAGCGACACCGAAGCACCTGAAGCTATCGCACTATCCGCGGCGGACAAGATCAACCAAGCCGTCGAGAACCGCCGCGGCCACGCGCTCGACTCGGCCGAAGTGTTCGCCGAGCAATTAGCGGCCGCGACCGACCCGGCAGCCGACCGGCGGCTTGGCATGACGACCGGCTTGTGGCAATTCGACCGGGACCTCGGCGGGCTGTACCCGGGCGAACTGGTGATCTTGGCGGCGCGCCCCAGCATGGGAAAGACCGCGCTCGCGCTCCAGATTGTGGCCTACTTCGCCGAGCGCGGCCGGCACGTGTTATTT
>CAYZWG010000634.1:0-2531 GCA_964481605.1 uncultured Planctomycetaceae bacterium | reverse complement strand
TTCCCAAGCTCCAGCTTGGGAACGCGCGACTGTCGCCAAGCTCTGCTTGGCCTGTTGGCAGCGTCATTGGAAGCGGAGCTGCGATAAAATGCGTTCCCAAGCCGGAGCTTGGGAACGAGAACGAGCCGGTTACCACGGCCGACCCTACGGGCAGCGATTGGACTCTTCGCGTGGGTGCGGAGCACCCACCCTACGGGCAGACCATCCCTCGCTGCCCTTCATTCGGACGGCAACGTCGGGCGGTCCTCATCCCGTACCAGGCCGATCTGCTCGAAGGGTATCTTCTTGAAGCCGGGAACCTTGGTATAGACGGGCGAGTCGTCCGGCAGCCGAAAGTCCATCTTGGCCGCGTCGACGAAATGGGGGTCCACGTCGACCAGGTTGTCCTCCAAGGTAAGGTAGGGCCGGGCCGTGGCGTTGACCTCGTCCCATCGCCCGCCGAAGGAGACGTTTCTGGCGATCAGGTTCCCCTTGGGCGCGGCCGGCTCGTCCTCCCAGACGCCGACCAGCTTGGGGTATCGCCCGCTCCACAGCGGCCCCTTGGTGGGCATCGCGTCGAGACGGGTTTTCATCGTGGTGGGCACGCTGCCGGCCGCCCAGCCCATCGCCCGGGCGTCCACGTGCAGGGCCGGCTTGCAATCGACGAAGATGTTGTTTTCCACCACGCAGTCCCGCCCGCCGCCGATGAACGCGGCCCGGGTGACGTCGTAAAAAACGTTCCCGCTGATCGTGGTGCCGCTGAACATGTCGTCCA
This sequence comes from uncultured Planctomycetaceae bacterium, assembly GCA_964481605.1. GTDB lineage: Bacteria > Planctomycetota > Planctomycetia > Pirellulales > Thermoguttaceae > CAYZWG01. The sequence continues at coordinate 1,777 of CAYZWG010000634.1, read as the reverse complement.
GATAGACCCCCACGCAGCCGCGGTTCTTGAAGCCGCGAACATGGTGCATGAAGTTGTGGCGGATGATCGTGCCCCGCATGGTCCAGTCGCGGCCGGCGTAGATCGCCCCGGCGTCGTTCGACTCCTGGCAGACGTGGTGAATCTCGTTGAACTCCATCAGGTGGTCGTTGCCGCCGAAGGCGATTGCCTCGTGGGGCGCGTCGTGGATCAGGTTGTGGGTGGCACGGTTGCCCACGCCCTGGATCGAAATGGCCGGCTGATACATCCGGTTCCAGCGGGCGAAGTGGTGGATGTGGTTGTTGTGGGCGAAGTGGCCGGCGGGCGTGAGGGTCTTGCGATCGCCGCCGCCGAGCGCGATTCCGCCGTTGCCCGTTTCGTAGATGTCGCAGCCGGTGACGCCGTGGTTCGTGCCGCCGGAAATCCGCACGGCCCATCCCCCCAGGTTTCGCAGCGTGCAACCGGCAACGCGGTCGTGCGTTCCGCCGGAGATCGTCACGGCGTCGCCCCGGGTGGCCTCGATCGTCATCCCGCGGAGCGTCACGTAGGAAGTGTCCCGCATGGTGACCATGGTGGCCAGCACGGAGACCGTGGGGCGACCCTCCTGGACCGGCCCCGGCGGCCAGAAATAGAGCACGCCTTTCTCCCGGTCCAGATACCACTCGCCGGGCCGATCGATCTCGCTCAGCAGGTTGAAGGCGTAGAACCACTGCCCCTTGCGGTAGCCGTAGCGGTGGTAGGGCGGCGCCACGGAGATGATCCGCCGGTCGGTGTCGATCGATGCGACCCGGTGTCGCTCGTCGGCCCAGTCCCAGAACCAGTAGCCGTGGACCCAGACGTCCTTTTCGTCGACCCAGCGCTTGGGGCGGTCACCCTCGTAGATGAATTTGCCGATGGCGTCGCCCTTGGTGCCGCGAACATTGCGGGGGGACCCGCCCACCAGGCCCACGATCTTCACGAACCCTTCGTTGGGCCAACGCGCCAGGGTCATCGGCCGATCGTCAAAGAACAGTTCCAACCCACCCCCCTTGACGTTGCCGTAGTCGGTGATCCCCAGGGCCCGCAAGTCGGCCTGAACGACGTGCGGTCTGGCCTTTTCGTCGAGGCGGGCGAGCACCTGGGCGTCGGTGACGGGGCGCCAATCGCCGACCAGCGGGCCGCCGGCCAGCCGTACCACCTCGCCCGGTTGGGCACGGTAAACGATCGGCGCGGCCTCGGTGCCGCTGTCCTGGGAGGCCAGTTCGAGGGGTTTCGCGATGGAATAGGTGCCGCCGCGAACCGCCACGGTGACTCCCCCCGCCGGCAAGCCGCCGGCGCGTTTGCGTTGGCGGATGGCATCTCGGGCGGCCTCGAGCGTGGCCAGCGGACCGTCCGATTTGTCGGCGTTCGGTTCGGCCAGGGTGCCCGACCACTGGTCGTTGCCGCCGGTGGCGACGTAATAGGTCGCCCCGCCCGCTTCCGCCGCCGCCGCCGGCGACGACACCACCGCCAGCAACGCCAGCGCCGGTATGCTGATTCGCATCATTGCCCCTGTCCACGAAAGGCTGCCTGAGTGCATCGGATGTCCTCCTTTTCCAGTCTGGTTCCCAAGCTCCGGCTTGGGAACCCAACGGACGTGAAGTTTCAGCCTGGTTCCCAAGCTCCAGCTTGGGAACCCGCCGGACGTGAAGCTTTAGCGAAGCAGAGCTTCGCGGGAAATGCGGTCCCAAGCTGGAGCTTGGGACCGAGCGTCTTTGCTGGAGCTTGGGACCGAGCGTCTTTGCTGGAGCTTGGGACCGAG
>CAYZWG010000633.1:0-2551 GCA_964481605.1 uncultured Planctomycetaceae bacterium | reverse complement strand
TTGACGTGAAAAAACGCCCGGTTGACCCGGGCCAGGTCGTCGGCCCGAACCAGCCCGTGTTCGTAGACCAACAGCACCGCGATCAGGCCGACGCCCCCCAGGTAGATGATGCCGAAATAGGGATAGACCCAGGGCAGCAAGAGCAGCAAGGCGACCGTGCCGGCGTGGCAGACGGCCGCCAGCCGCAGGGCGCCGGCGATTCCCAGCCGGGCGGGAATGCTGCGAAGCCGCATGGCGACGTCGAACTCGTAATCCTGACAGGCGTAGATCACGTCGAAGCCGGCCACCCAGAGCATCACCGCCGCCGCCAGCACCAGCGGCGGCCAGGCCAGCTCGGCCCGAATCACCACCCAGGCGGCAAGCGGGGCCAGCATCAGTGCCGTGCCCAGCCAGAAATGCGCCAGCGCCGTAAACCGCTTGGCAAAACTGTAGCCGAACAGAAACAAGAGCACCGGCACCGAGGCATAAAGCGGCAGCCGGTTGTGGGGCAGGAAGAGAAGCGTGCCGGCGATGAACCCCGCCGAAGAGACCAGCGTGAACGCCGCCACGCCCCCCGCCCCCAGCACGCCGGTGGGCAAGTGCCGCTTGCTGGTGCGAGGGTTGAGGGCGTCGAGCTTCCGGTCGGCCAGCCGGTTGAAGGCCATGGCGGCACTTCGGGCACACACCATGCAGACCAGGATGCCCACCAGGTCGAGCCAGCGAAACGGCAGGGGGGGCGTCTGGCGGGCGTCGGCCGCCCAGGCCATCGCCGCCGCCAACAGCGCAAACGGCAGGGCAAACAGCGTATGGCTGAAACGGATCATCTCCAGCAGTTGCCGCAGTCGCCGGATCACGTCCTCGCAAACTCCTGGTCAAGTGGAACGCAGCGTTCGGCGTGGGTCGGCCGACCCCGCTTCACGTTGTGCGAGGGGCTCCCGACCCCGCTTCACGTTGTGCGAGGGTCTCCCGACCCCGCACTGAGTTCGACCGATGGTCTCCCACATCAACCGTTTACACCAGTTTCGGGAGACCTTCGGTCGTGCCATCGGCGGGGTCGGGAGACCCGCGCCGAACGCAGCCAGCTTGGGAACCAGGCATGGAACCGAGCGACGGCCCACGGCTAATCGCTCCCACTACCCCACCGCCGAATCAACACGTTTTCGATCCCCAACTGGTCGCAAATCCGACCCACCACGAAATCCACCAGGTCCTGTACGCTGGTCACCCCGTGGTAGAAGCCGGGCATGGCCGGCAGCACGACCGCCCCGGCCCGGGCCGCCCTCGCCATGTTTTCCAGTTGCAACAGCGAAAGCGGCGTCTCCCGCGGCACGAGCACCAGCCGGCGGCGCTCCTTCAGGTGGACCTCGGCCGCCCGATGGATCAGGTTCGTGCTCGCCCCGTGAACAATCGCGCTGAGGGTGCCGCCCGAGCAGGGGCAAACGACCATTCCCTGGGTGAGAAACGAGCCGCTGGCGATCGGCGCAGTCAAGTCGGCGTGGTGATGGTATCGAATCTCGCCCGGCTCGCCGGAGGGCACCGAAAGCACGTTGCTCGACTCGCTGGAGATGCCGGCCAGGGCACGCATCCGCTGCAGCTTCTCGTCGTCGCCCCGACCGAGCGTCAGGCGGGCGGCATCGAACTGGTCCAGGTCGACGTGGAGGTCCAACTCCTCGGCCAGCACCGTGCAAGCGGCCGGACTGATCGTCAGATGGACGTCGCAGCCGGCGGCCAGCACCACGTCCAACAGCCGCAGGGCATAGGCCACGCCGCTGGCACCGGTGACGGCAACCACGAAACTTCGCTTCATTTGATCCCCACGTAAAGTGTGGCAATTCCCAGGGTAAAGCGGCGATACTCGATCGTTCCCAAGCCGGCGGCACGCATCATCGCGGCCAACGACTCGTCCTGCGGAAACTCGCCCACGCTCTGGGGAAGGTAATTGTAGGCCGATTGCCGATTGCGGGCCAACATCTGCCCCACCCTGGGCAGCACGTGACGGAAATAGAACCGGTAGAGCCCGCCCAGGGGCCACGCCCGGGGCAGGGAAAACTCGAGCACCGCCACCCGTCCGCCCCGCCGGCACACGCGGGCCATCTCCTCCAGACCGCGGTCGGGATGGGCCACGTTGCGCAACCCGAAGGCCACGCTGACGACCTCGAACGATTCGTCGGCAAAGGGGAGCCGCTGGGCGTCGGCCTCGACGAAACGGACCCGGCGATCGGCACGCCGGCGGCGCGATTTGCGCAACCCGACGGCCAGCATCGGCCGGCAGAAGTCGGCGCCCACCACGCAAATCTGCTTCCGCCCGGCACGCCAATAGGCCAGCGCCAGGTCGCCTGTCCCGGTGCAGACGTCCAACACGGGGCCCTCCTCCGGCGGGGCCAGTCGCGTCGTCCGCCGGCGCCACCGGCGATCGATCCCCAACGAGAGCAGATGGTTCAAGAGGTCGTATCGCCCGGCAATCTCGCCGAACATCTGACGGATTCGTGAGCCGGACTTGTCGACGGACATGGGGGGTCGGACCGTGGATTGTCGCTGAATGATGTTGGCCGCCGGCGGTTCAGCCCATCTC
>CAYZWG010000632.1:0-2571 GCA_964481605.1 uncultured Planctomycetaceae bacterium | reverse complement strand
AAGGGTCGTTGCCGCGTTCCCGGTCGGCCGGTTCCCCTTGCCGCCGCGCCGGGCCGTGTTAAAATCCGGGCTTATGGACATCGAATTGGCCGTCACTCCACGTGGCGGAATCATCGCCGTTGAGCCGGGGGAGGAAGGGGGCGATTCCCCGCATCGTTCTTCCGGGGTCTCGCCGGATGGCCCCCTGGGCAAGGTTGCCAAGGCGCTGGCCGCCGGCCAGGCGCCCGGGCTGTTCGCCTTGGCCACGGAGAAGTTCGACGCCCCCTTGGCCCCCTCGCTGGCCTACTGGCGAGATTTCGCCGGCCGCTACCTGACGCAACTCTGTCATACTCCCCAGCAGGCCGACGGCCGGATCGACCCCATCAGCCCGCCCGGCCAGGCCGAACTGGCAGGCTTGCTGTTGAGCGTTCCGCCCATGCAGGGCGCCGAGTATTTGACGCCCGCCGTTTTCCAGGCGATTTGGAACGACCTGGACGCCTGGGTACGGGGCGAAATCGCCTCCTTCAAGCAGGGCCTCGCCGGCTTCCTCAAGCACCGGGCCGCGCTCTGGCACCAGGTGGGGCGGGTCTGTTTCCACCTGGCCGAAAATCGCCACGATCCGGATTGGCCGTTCGCCTTCATGGCCACCTACGCGGCGAGTCTCACCGGCGGGGCGCGGGTGCGGTATCTGCCGCTGAGCCAGGCGTTGCGGCAGTATGCCGGGACGAAAAACAAGAACCGGCTGATCCAACTCCTCTCGCCGGTCCACCTCGCCTCGCAAAAAAGCCCCCTGGTCAAGGAGTTGGTCGACTCGGGCGACATCTACCAGCCGCTGGCGTGGACGCCCCGCGAGGCCTACCGCTTTCTCAAGGAGGTGCCGGTCTTCGAGGATTGCGGCGTGCTGGTGCGGCTGCCCGACTGGTGGAAAAAACGCCCCCGCCCCCGCGTCGGTATCACCATCGGCCAGAAGCGGCGCAAAAAGTTCGACGCCGGCGCGATGCTCGATTTCAAGGTGCAATTGGCCCTGGGCGAGGAGCCGCTCACGGAAAAGGAATGGCGGGAGCTGCTCGCCGCCGAACAGGGGCTGGTGCTGCTGCGGGGCCAGTGGGTCGAAGTCGACCGCGAAAAACTGGCCCAGGCACTCGACCACTGGAAAAAGCTGGAAGCGGAAGCCCAGGGCGGCCTTTCCTTCGTCGAGGGGATGCGGCTGCTGGCCGGGGCCCCCAGGGACCTGGCCGACGACGAGCCGGACGAGCAAGAGCGGCAATGGTCGTTTGTCAACGCGGGCAAGTGGCTGGACCAGGTGCTCGCCGAGCTGCGCGATCCCGCCAACCTGGCCCTGGCCCTGCCCGGACGAGAACTCCACGCCACCCTTCGCAAGTACCAGGAGGTCGGCGTCAACTGGCTGGGGTTCATGTCGAACCTGGGGCTGGGCTGCTGCCTGGCCGACGACATGGGGCTGGGCAAGACAATCCAGGTGCTGGCTCTCCTGGCCGTGCTGAGGAAAAAACGCCTCGGCCGGCCTTCCCTGCTGGTTTTGCCGGCCTCCTTGCTGGCGAACTGGAAGGCGGAAATGCGCCGCTTCACGCCCACGCTTCGGGCCAGGTTCGTCCATCCCTCGGAGACCCCCAAGGATCGGCTGGCCCGGCTGGCCGCGAATCCGGCCCCCGCGCTGCGCGGCACGGATGTCGTGCTCACGACCTACGGAATGCTCTTGCGGCAGGAGTGGCTCTTGGACGTTGATTGGCAACTCGTCGTGCTGGACGAAGCCCAGGCGATCAAGAACCCGGCCGCCCGGCAGACGAAGACCGTCAAGCGGCTCAAGGGCCGGGCCCGGATCGTGCTCACCGGCACGCCGGTGGAAAACCGGCTCTCGGACCTCTGGTCGCTGTTCGACTTTCTCTGCCCCGGTCTGCTGGGCTCGCAGACCAGGTTCAAACAGTTCGTCAAGCGGCTCGACCAGCGCCCGACCAACCGTTACGCGCCCCTTCGCCGTCTCGTGCAGCCCTACATCCTCCGGCGGATGAAGACCGACAAGCGGATCATCGCCGACCTGCCGGAGAAGACGGAGGTGCGGGCGTTTTGCGGGCTGAGCAAGCGGCAGGCAGCGCTCTACGCCAAGCTCGTGGAGGAACTGACCGAGGCGTTGGAAAACGTGGAGGGCATCAAGCGGCGGGGCCTCGTGCTGGCCTACTTGATGCGCTTCAAGCAATTGTGCAACCACCCCAGCCAGCTTCTCGGCGACGGGCAATACCAGCCCCGCCAGAGCGGCAAGTTTCGCCGCCTGGCCGACCTCTGCGAGGAGATCGCCTCGCGCCAGCAGAAAGCCCTGGTGTTTACCCAATTCCGCGAGATGACCGACCCCCTGGCCGAGTTCCTGGCGACCATTTTCGCCCGCCGTGGCCTCGTGTTGCATGGGGGCACGCCGGTGAAACGACGAAAAAAACTGGTGGACGAATTTCAGCGCGACGGTGGCCCGCCGTTCTTCGTGCTCTCCCTCAAGGCGGGCGGCACGGGACTGAACCTCACCGCCGCCTCCCACGTGATCCATTTCGACCGCTGGTGGAACCCCGCCGTGGAGAACCAGGCCAC
>CAYZWG010000631.1:1402-2576 GCA_964481605.1 uncultured Planctomycetaceae bacterium | reverse complement strand
CCCGCCAGCCGGCCGACCCCGGGCGGCTTGCTTGACGGGCGGCTTCTCGGCTAGCTAGAATCAGGGGTGCTTTTCTAGCCTGAAGGGGTGGGGGCATGCCCGTCACGCTCGAGCAGTTCGTCGAGAACCTGGTCCGCAGCGGCATCTTGTCGGCCGGCCAGATCGCCGCGTTTCAAGATCGGCTGCCGCCGGATCGCCGCCACGGCGACGCCCAGGCGCTGGCCCGGGAGCTGATCTCCGCCGAGATGCTCACCCGCTTCCAGGCCTCGGCCGTCTACCGGGGCAAAACCCGCGGGCTGGTCTTCGGCGAATACACCGTGCTGGAAAAGATCGGCGCGGGCGGGATGGGGCAGGTCTTCAAGGCCCGCCACCGCACGATGGAGCGGATCGTGGCCTTGAAGGTCCTGCCGTCGAAGGCGATGAAGACGCCCGACGCGGTCAGCCGGTTCCGCCGCGAGGTTCGGGCCGCGGCCCGGCTGGAGCATCCCAACATCGTCACCGCCTACGACGCGGGCGAGGCCGAGGGCATCCACTTTCTCGTGATGCAGTACGTCGACGGCCACGATCTGGGCCAGATCGTCAAGTCGCAGGGCCCGCTGCCGGTGCGGCAGGCGATCGATTGTGTGGTGCAAACGGCCCGGGGGCTGGAGTACGCGCACAAGCAGGGCATCGTTCACCGCGACATCAAGCCCGCCAATCTGCTTTTGGACGGCGACGGCACGGTGAAGATTCTCGACATGGGGCTGGCCCGCATCGACGCGGCGCTGGAACGAACGGCCGCCGGAGCGGACCGCCTCACCTCCAGCGGCCAGGTGATGGGCACCTGCGACTACATGGCCCCCGAGCAGGCCCAGGACACCCACGCGGCCGATCACCGGGCGGACATCTATTCCTTGGGCTGCACGCTCTATCGGCTGTTGACCGGCGAGCCGCTCTACACGGGCGAGACTTTGGTGCAAATCCTCCTGGCCCATCGCGACCAGCCGATCCCCTCGATTCGGCGGCGCCGGCCGGAGGTTCCCAAAGAGGTCGACGCGGTCTATCAGCGCATGGTGGCCAAGCGGCCCGAGGATCGCTACCCGTCGATGAGCGAGGTGATCGCCGCGTTGGAGGCCTGCCGCGAGGAGATCGCCTCGCCCGATCGCGACATGACCGTGGTGCCGATGGCCGTTCC
>CAYZWG010000631.1:0-1302 GCA_964481605.1 uncultured Planctomycetaceae bacterium | reverse complement strand
CGAGACGGAGGCCAAGGCCAACGCGCTGGTGGAAGAGTCGCGGTTTGGCCAGGCGGTGGCGGCCTATCGGGCGCTGGCCCAACGGTTCGACGATCCCCAACTGGCCGAGCAAGTGGAGAAGGCCGTGGCGCAAGTCACCACCGCCGCGGAAGATGCCTACGCCACGATCCAACAGCAGGCTCGCCAACTGCTTGCGGCAAAGCAGTTTGCCCCGGCGCGAGAGGCGTTGCGGCCCGTGCTCGACCGGCACGGCATCGCGCAAACGGCCGAGGCGGCCCGGCGGCTGGTCGCCGAGATCGACGCCGCCGAAGCGGCGGAGAAGCTGGCGGCGGCCAAGATGCGTGAAGCGGCGGCCAAGAGTGCCGAGTTGAGCGCCCGGCGAAAGGCGGAGGCGAAATACACCGCGGCGCTTGAGCCGATCGAGGCGATGGCGGCGGCCTGGGACTTTCAGGGTGCGGGGGCGGCGCTAGGGAAAATCGCCTTCGACGAGCCCGAGCTGGCCGCCCGGGCGGCCCGGCGACTCGACCAACTGCGGCGCCTGGCGGCGTTGAAGGATCGGCTCATCGCCAAGATCAACACCGCCGATCCCAAGCTGAAAAAGTCCGAGCTGATGATTCGCGGCCTGGGCGGCGAGGTGCTGGAGGCGGGCCAAGAGGGGCTCACCACCCGCACGTCGCGGGGCAAGACCGAATCGTTCGCCTGGCCGGACCTGGAGGGCAAGCCGGCCAGCCACTTGATTCAACTCGTGGTGGACCGGGACAACGGCGACGATTGGCTTGCCGCCGCGCTGTTGGCGTTGGTGATGCGGGACTCCACGCTGGCGGAAAGTTGTTTCCGGCAGGCGTCGGCCCAGGGCATCGAGATCGGGCCCTATCTGGGCCCCCTGGCGGCCGCCGGCCTGGCCCAGGCGACCGATCTGGTGGGGCAAAAAAAGTTTGCCGAGGCGAAGGCGCTGTTGGAAAAGTTGGCGGCGAAATACGCCGCCACGCCGTGGCTGGCCGCCCACCGGCCGGCGTTGGACGCGGCGCTGCAAGAGGCCACGGCCGGGATCTTCGAGTCCCAGGCGGAAGCGCTCTACGCGGAGGCCGCCAAGCGGTTCGAGCGGAAGCAGTTCTTCGACCTCAAGCCGCTGGTGGAAAAGCTCCAGAGCGACTACGCGGCCAGCGCCGCCGTGACCGAGGCCGATCGGGTGCCCAGCCTGGCCCAGATGCGGCAGGCGGTGGCCGACTTGGGCCAGTTCCTCACGGTGCGGCTGGACGGCAAGGGGGATTACACCAGCATCCAAGCGGCCATCGACGCGGC
>CAYZWG010000630.1:0-2584 GCA_964481605.1 uncultured Planctomycetaceae bacterium | reverse complement strand
CGGGAGGGCGAAACCTTGCCCACGGAAAACAAAACCAACGGAGTCACTCGGTCGTGAAAATCTCCCTGGACTGGATTTCGGATTTCGTCGATCTGGCGGACATCGACCCGGAGACGATCGCCGATCGGCTCACGCTGGCCACCGCCGAGGTGGAAGGCGTGGAGCGGGTGACGCGATCGGTCGAGGGGGTGCTGGTGGGCGAGGTCGTTTCGGTCCGACCGGTCCAGACCCCGGGCGACGGCGAGGGAGAAAAGCGGCTCGCCCTGGCCACCGTCGACTGCGGCTCGACGACCTATCAGACGGTCTGCGGGGCGCCGAACCTTCGCCCGGGCATGAAGGCCCCCTTTGCCCCGGCCGGGGTCGTCCTGGCCGAGGGCATGAAGATCGAGCGGACCGAGATGGCTGGCCAGCCGAGCCAGGGCGTGCTCTGTTCGCCCCGGGAACTGGGGATGAGCCAGTGGCACGAGGGGGTGCTGGAATGTCCCGCCTCGATCGCCAACGGCACGCCCCTGGCCGAGCGGATTCCGGACGAGGACGTGCTGATCGAGATCGACAACAAGAGCCTTACCCACCGGCCGGACCTGTGGGGGCATTATGCCTTTGCGCGGGAGCTGGCGGCGATCTTTGAGCGGCCGCTGAAAGCGCTGCCCCTGGCCGACCTTGCGCGGTACGACCACCTGCCGGCCTACCCCCTCTCGGTGGAAGACACGGAGAACTGCCCCTGCTACGGTTGCCTGGAGTTCAAGGTGCGCGCGGCGGTGCCCTCGCCCCTGGTGATGCAGCGGCGGCTGCACGCGCTGGGCCAGCGGACGTTCAGCCTGATGGTCGACGTGACCAACTACGCGATGCTCGAGCTGGGCCAGCCGACCCACGCCTTCGACGGCGACCGGCTGGCGGCCATTCGCGTGGCCCCCATGGGCCGGCAGGGCACCTTCACCACGCTCGACGGCCAACAGCGAAAGATGCTGCCCGACGATCTCTTGATCTGGAACGAGCGGGAGCCGGTGGCCCTGGCCGGGGTGATGGGTGGATTGAACAGCGAGGTGGAGGAGGGGACGAAGAAGGTCCTGCTGGAAAGCGCCAACTTCAAGGCCTCACGGATTCGGCGGACCTCGGTGCGGCTCGACCTGCGGACCGAGTCGGCACAGCGTTTTGAAAAATCGCAGCCGCCGGTCAACGTGAAGGTCGGCATCGCCCGAATCCTCAAGCTTGTCGAAGACGCCGGGGCTGGGCCCGAGGTGACCGGCCGATTGACCCTGGCCGGCGATTTGAAGGAGGCGTTCCGGCCAATCACCCTGGAGCCGGGGCAGTTGCGGGCGATGGCCGGCGCGGAGATCGCGGACGAACAGGTGGTGTCGATCCTGGGGCGGCTGGGATTCCAGGCCGAACGGGCCGAGGACGGTCGGTTGCACGTGGGGGTGCCCCCCTATCGTAGCGAGAAGGATATCGCCATTGCCCCGGACATCGCCGAGGAGGTGCTGCGAATCTACGGCTACGGCCGGATTCGGCCGCAAATGCCCTCCGCGCCGCTGGAGCCGCTGGTGGTCAACGAGGCCTTGCGGATCGAGCACAAGGCCCAGCGGCTGCTGGCCGCCGGCCACCGCTTCGTGGAGGTCCACCAGTACGGTTGGACCGACGACCCGTGGCTTGCGAAGATCGGTTTCCAGCCCCGGCGGGCGATCGCCTTGGAGAATCCCATCGCCCAGCCGAGCCGGCTGCTGCGGACGTCGTTGGTTCCCAACCTGCTGGGCCTGGTGGCGCCGAACCGCACCCACCGCGACACGTTCCGGCTGTTCGAGTTGGGGCACGTCTACGAGGCGGTCGCCCAGGGGCAAGACGGGGGCTGTCGGGAGCGAACGCGGCTGGCGGGAATCAGTTTTCAGCAGGCCGACCAGCCGCCCTTGGAGGAGCATTTCCGCTCGGTCAAGGGCGCCGTCGAGGAACTCGCCCCGATGATCGGCGGCGAGCCCTTCACCTTTGTTCCTTCCCAGGCAAGCGAGTTTCCCTGGCAGGTGGCCGGCCACTGGGTGGCCGTCCGTCGGGGCGACCGTGTGGTGGGCGGGCTGGGCGTGTTGGCCGGCCCCATGCTGGAGACCGTTTCGCCCGACGGCGGCCAGGTGGTCTGGTTCGAGGTGCACTTCGACGAGTTGGCCGGCTCGATCTATCCCGCGGTTCGATACGAGGCCCCGCCCCGCTATCCCGGCTCGTGGCAGGATTTCTCGCTGGTCTGGAAGGTCGACCGGGGCTTTGCGGCCTTGGAGGATCGGCTGGCCCGGTTCGCGCATCCGCTGGTCCAACGGCGGGAGTTTCTCTACGCCTACAAGGGCAAGGGGCTGCCTCCGGGAACGGCCAGCTATTCCTATCGCTATTGGCTGGGCGCCGCCGACCACACGCTCTCCAGCGAAGAAATTGATTCCTTCCGCGACGGATTGCTGAAGTTTCTCCACCGCGAGGAGATCGCCCTGCGGTAGCGCCGGCCGGTGATCGGCCAGGGCGGGTGCTTGCACGGGTGCAGGAACGGGGACTTTTTTGCAGGGCGGCAGCTAACGATGGGGGGAATGGGTTGCCCAGAGCGGCTGCGGAG